>CAJCCF010000104.1 GCA_903960845.1 uncultured Verrucomicrobiota bacterium
CCCAATCTAGAAAGTTATATTTCTGCTTCAGGAATAACATGCTATGGATTTGAAGACGACGAGTGTGTTGGCCAATTGTCCGCTGTCTTTGAGCGCCTGCATCACGCGGGCCACGCCCTCATCCAGCGCGGCGACGCAATCATTGACCTGATGAATGTAATCCCCGTAGCTCCGTGATTTCTTTCCGGTCTCATCGCCGAATGCCTCTTCACTTTTTTTAGCGACGATCTCCCCTTTTTTGTCCCTGATCCATGACTGGGTTGCATTCAGGTAATCGGGTTTGCCAGGGCGCGGCGGCAGGATGTCGGCTGGCACTTTCACCGCATCATCCTTGTGACTTCCCCGGTGGCGTTCCGCCGGGATGGTCGGGCCATGGATCGCGCCGTAGCACAGCCACAAATACCATGGCTTGCCGGCCGGCCGGTGCTCTCCCCGGATGTAGTCGCAGGCCCACTGAGTGTAATTGTCAGTGGAGTAACCGGAGGTTCGCTTTTGCACGCCGTTAAACTCCAGAATCTGGTCATCGTAATAGGCACCTGCATTGTCGGGGTACTTGGGCCGGTTCCAGATGATCTGGTAGTCCCAGTCACGGCCAAATCCGCCATCGGTCCCGGTATGCCATTTCCCGATATGTGCCGTGTGATAGCCGCCGGCACGAAAAACGGCGGGCCAAAACGGGCACTGGTCCGGATTGTACTCGCTGGCAGGATACTTGCCGGTCATTCGCATCGACTCAATGCCGTGCGGGTGCCTGCCAGTGAGAAGCGTGGCCCTTGAAGGCATGCACCAGGCCCCCATGTAGGCGTGGGTGAATCGAACACCAGACTTGGCCAGTGCATCAATGGCCGGAGTGCGGACGCCAGGCAGCGCCTCCGGATAGCAGGAGACAGTCTTGTAAGACTGGTCGTCACTGAAAATGAAAAGGATGTTTGGACGCTCCGCGGCATGGGCGCGAATCAGGGCCAGGCTGAAGCAGAAAAGTGGCAGGAGACGGTGCATCGCGAAGTAACGATCGTTTTCGCACCACCTGTCAGAGAGTTGATGTCACTGGGGGTTGACCCGGTTGCCCGACGGATCAACGACCTTGACCGTGACGAACATGATCATGTTCTTCATCCGGCGCTGCTTCACCTTGCTCTGGAACAATTTACCCACCAGAGGCAGGCTTCCGATAAGCGGCACACGATCATCAATCACAATGGACTGATCAGAGACAAGGCCACCAAGAACCACCGTGGCACCGTCATAAACCTTCACGGCGGTGACGACCTTCTTGGTCGAAAAAATGGGCTGCGTGATGATATTGGGCGTGAGTTCAGTTTTGAAGCTTCCACCACCAACAGTCATCACGTTATTGATGGGGCTGCCATAGTTCACAAAACCAACAAACTCAGTGAACTCCGGCGTGATCGTGAGATCCACAGAACGTCCATCCTCTGAAATCACCGGCTCGACATCCAAAACCATCCCGACACGCCGCGTTTCAAAGGCTGTCGGTGTTGTGGGGGTGACTGGGATTGGAGGGAGTGGGCCCTGGGGCTGAACCACACCATCAATGATTGTGACGGTATTGTTGCCAATATTCGTCGGGATCTGAGGTGGATCGTATTCCGTCGGGTAAATCAACTCGCGCACGATCTCGACACTCGCTTTTTGACCTGATTTGGCGATCACCGATGGCCGTGAAACGAGATCAATGCCAGTCTTCTGATCCAGGGCACGCCAAACCACCTGAAACTGAGGATTGGTCAGCACCCCTGCAAGAGAGAGGATACCCGGCGACCGTTTGGAAGCCGGCGATACGGCGCCGTAAAGAACATCCTCAATGGATCGGTTTGCCTGAAGATCTCCGGAACTGCGTAAGCCCGAAGTGACAGGTCCCATGCCTGCTTTTCCGAGTGCCGAATTTTCAGGGAATTCATTGATCTTAAAAGCTGAACCCTGAGCATTGCCGACCGTGCCACCCGCAAACTCCATCTGAGTGCCAAAAGCGTCCAGCAACCAATCGAATCCCATTTCATCGAGCTTGTTGTTACCGATCTCAACGATCTTCACCTCGATCACCGCCATCTTCGGTGAGACGTTGAGCGCCTGCTCAACCAGCGTGTCCACGGTGTTGATGTTTTTTGCCGTATTTCGGACAGTTAGCATGTTGACCACGGGATTGTAACTGGCCCCCGCTCCTTCAGGGAATGTGACACCACGGCTTTCCAGAAACTCCTTAGCTCCGAGCCGGCGCATCACAGCTCCTCCCGCTCCCGCAGCCGGACTCGCTGCGGCAAACGGATCAGCAGCGGGTGCCGCAGCTCCTGCGGCAGGATCAGTTGGAGCCGTCGTGATGAAATCAGGAGGAACTCGATATGATTTTGAGATGAGGCTCTCATTCACATCCGTCAGGGGAACGATGCGCACGGCAAATTCTTCGACACGATAAGTGACTCCCGAGACCTCTGTCACGTAGCGCAACACCTCCTCGATTGGCACATTGGTGAGGTTGAGTGAGACCGGTTTCAATGGCATTTCCTTCGGAATACTCATCACAAAATCCACCCCCCGGCCGGAGGAATCAAGGTCGTGCGCACGCACCCGGAGGAATTCGATCACTTCTTCCAAGACAGCCCCAGTGAAGTCGATGCGCTCAATCTTGATATCCCGAAGTTTTGCAATGATGGACTCACGCCCCGCCTTCGCTGAAGTTGGCCGGGTTGAGTTTCCTGCGCCGCCGAACAAGGCGGTAATGTCCGCTGCTCGAAGTGGCAGTTTTTCCTCCCACAGTTCATTGACGCCGTTGAGCATTTTGCTGCGATTGTGATCGCGTGCGCTTTCGAAGTAGCGTGTGCGTTCGCCTTCAACACGCTCCATGCCACGACGGGCGGCACTGTTGGCAGAATCAAGACGAAGCACTTCCTCATAGGTGGAAAGCGCTTTTTCATACATGCCAGTCTCGTGCTGTGAAGCGGCCAGTGTCAGAAGGCGTTGCACCTCCTGAACGCGATTGATATGTTTCGGCGTCAGCGCGGGCGGGTAGCGATCCGGGTCTGCAAGCCGTGCCCGCATTTGCCGGACACCAGAATGTCCGGGAGCCACGTTCTCGCTCTCCAGAGTGTTGAGGATTTTCTCACTGGCCGGGTAATCCCCCGCGTTCATCAATTCCTGAGCGTGCATCAAGCCGGCATGAACATAGCCTTCCCGTGCGATGGTTCGCACCTCGTCGGCCATCGGCAGATTTGGCAACGAATTGTAAATTTCTTCATACAGGGCCAATGCCGGCGCTGCCTTCCGTGCCTTCAGAAGTGCTTCAGCCTCCGAAAGTCGCCTCACCTGAGTATTCAAAAGCGCCACCCGATGCTGAAACTCACGCTCTGCAATGCCCACAACCGAATCAGTCGCCGACCACAATGGCACCATACCAGTGGCTATCAGCATCAAGCCAATTGCGAAGGAGGTGAAACGTGTCAAAGACACTGGCGGGGGGGGCAAACGACGCATCTACAGGTGGGTAAAAGCAACTATTCCTCATGGATATCAAGTTTTGCCTGCAATCCCAAGTCTTTTTATTGGCTTTGCGATGATTTGCGCATTGGGCAGGGATAGGCCCCTCCCTCTTTAATTTCTATTAGAAAGGGAGTGCAATTCATTGATTCTGTGATCGTATCACTCCCCGTATCACTGCTCTTCTAATGTCTACGCGTCACAACGTGTCACCAACACCCGCAACGAATTTCAAAACCGCCGCAACCCTACTGCTCGGCATCAGTCTTGCGTTAGCCTCTTCTTCATGGGCACAGATCACCAGTCTGGAAAACTTGCAACTTCTCCTGGCAAAGTCTGAGAAAACTGCGGCCACGGCCACAGAAAATCAGAAACTCAAGCAATTGAGCAACCCCAATGTATTTTACGCCAATCCCGGCCCATGGGGTCAACTGCGTTGCTCCTTCATTTATCTGGAGGCTCCCAAGAATCTGTTGGAGAACTTTCCCCTGCCGACCACGAAGACGAAATGGGTTTTCACGCAAACCTTCAAGGACAAATTGCCAGCTTTCTTTCAAAAGGCGGGTCTCTCTGAGGCCATGGTGTCTGCATTGCTGGACCCGAAGGAGGTCGTCACAGTTGATGGAAATCTGTACCTTTTCCCCCGTCTCCCTGACCTGGAGGCGTTGACTCCAGAATCTCGAGCCATCGTTTACACAGAACTAAGCAATCAGCCAGAAAATGAGTTCCATGTGGACCCCGTGCTCATCATCGGCCAGGAGATCAAAGAATGGTACCGCACCAGCAAACTGCGCCCTGAGATCATCGCCAAAATCGAGCAACTCAGCTACAAGCGAGGCGAGACCATCGCTTTCAGTGACATTTCCCTGCTGCTCAATTACGCCCAATCAGACGGCGAGGCGAAGGCCATCTTCAAGGCCATGACGCGCACCCGGTCCATCATGGTGAAAATTGAGGCCGATCACACCACCAACGTCCAGGAACTTGTGAACTACTGGACTCTGGGACTGGGTCTGCGGCGCAAGGATGTGGAACCCCTTGTGCAATCCATCATCGACACGGACGGCATCGAGGCCCTGCCCCTGTCCCACATGCTGCCCGCTCTCGTCCGCAAACTGGTTTACACTTATCCTGGCCTGGACATGGCCAAACACGGCATCCTTCCCGACTGCCATTGGACATCGCTCAACTTCTTCAATTACGACGCCCACGATTACCTGCTCGACTCACGCCTCGCCACGAGTGCCGTGCTGGAGAATTTCGATCCCATCGAACCACCTTATAAATATGGCGATGTCCTCTTCTTCCTGAACAACAGCACGGGCGACGCCTACCACTCTTGCGTCCACCTGGCCGACAATCTGATCTTCACCAAAAATGGCCGCAATCTCCTCTCGCCCTGGATCATCATGCGGCTTGAGGATGTGAAGAAAGTCTATCTCTACCGCAATGATGGACACGTGCAGGGCTTCCGCAGGAAACCCGAACTCAAGTAAACGGCCTCAGGGAAGCTCCACGATCACCTCGATCTCGATCAGCGCGCCAAGCGGCAAGCCTGCCACAGCCACGGTTGACCGAGCCGGCTTGTGGCCGTGAAACGCCGCCTCGTAGATTGGATTGATCTTCGGGAAATCCAGCATGCTCGTCAGGAACACCGTCGCCTTCACCACCCGACTCAGGTCGAGATGCTGCGCGATCAGCAGCGCCTGGATATTCGCCAGCACCTGCCTCGCCTGTCCCTCCACATCCGCCGCTTCGATCTTGCCCGTGGCAGGATTGATCGGGATCTGGCCCGAGCAGAAGAGATGTCCGCCTGAGCGCACGGCTTGTGAATAAGGACCGACGGCCGCAGGCACGCCGGGAGTGTTGTTGATGAGTTCCATGGACATGTAGAAAAGCTGAAAAAGGGAAAGCTGAAAGCTGAAATTGAGACAGGATTCGGCTGCGACATCCTTTCTACTTCCCCGCTTTCACAACACCAGCTTTCTCTCCAGCTCCGATGTCCCGTCTCACGCTCCTACTTGTCCTTGCCAGTCCTGCTCTGTCCACACTCGCGGCAGTGGACTTTTCCCATGAGATCGTGCCGCTGCTGAAAAAGCACTGCGCCGAATGCCATGCCGGGGACAAGAAGAAGGGTGGGTTCTCCTTCAACACCCGCGCTTCACTCATGGAGGGCAGTGAGAACGGGCCTGTGATCAGCAAAGGGGCTGCGGAGAAAAGCCAGCTCATGAAGGTCATCCTCTCCACCGATCCCGATGACCAGATGCCACCCAAAGGCGAGCGTCTCAGCGCCGCCGAGATCGCCCTCCTGAAGAACTGGATCGCCGAGGATCTTCCCTGGGAACAGGGTTTTGCTTTCAAAAAACCGGCTTACGAACCGCCGCTCAAACCACGCCGCCCGGTGCTGCCTGCCGCGGTGAATGGCCGCACGAATCCGATCGACCGCATTCTCGACAAATACCTCGCTGATCATCACCTCCAGACACCAGCGCCGATTGACGACGCCACCTTTGCTAGGCGCCTTCATCTTGATCTCACCGGACTGCTGCCCGAACCAACAGCACTGCAAAAATTCCTCATCGACAAGTCTCTGGACAAGCGCACCCGACTCATCCGCACGCTGCTCGGCGA
>CAJCCF010000105.1 GCA_903960845.1 uncultured Verrucomicrobiota bacterium
TCAGTGATCAAGGATGTGCGCACCAGCAAGACCTACCTGCCTGATCAGCCGGGTGAATCCACGGGTGCCTCGATCAATGTGGTGACCAAATCCGTCCCGGATGAAAACTTTGAAAAGATCAAGATCAGCAACGGTTTCAACACGCAGGCCACCGGTAACAATAAGTTTCTCAGCTACACCGGCGGTGGCACCGGAACATTTGGAAATTATCAGGATCGCGCTTTGCCCGGCTTCATCCAAAACGCCCCCCTAGTCGATCTATTCAGCGGTGGCGGCTCGGCTGATACACCTGCGGAAAGAGCCCTGCGCCAGACCATCAGCAACACGCTGAGCAAGGAAATGGGCACCAAGGACAAAACAGCGCCGGTGGATTTTTCACTCGAAGGCAGCCTGGGCCGCCGCTTTGATTTCATGGGAGCACCCGCGGGTCTGACGGTCGCTTTTGATTACTCCAAAAAGTACAATTACAGTGATGTCGACACCCTGGGCCGCTACACGTTTGTCAGCAATCTGGCCAGTCCAAACATCGGCCAGGTGGAGAACACCACCCGTCTCATTTTGCCAGCGAGCCGACTGCCTGCCGGAACAACGCAAGCCGACTGGGGAATGCGTGTGGGCCAGGAAACGATGCGCGCAGGCATGCTCGTGTCTCTCGGCATCGAGTTGGATACCGACAGTGAACTCAACCTCACGTATTTCTTTAACCGTGTGGCAGAGGACCGGGCCACCTACCAGCTCGGTTATGATCCTCAGGACCCTGCCATTGCCAAGTATCGTGAATCCATCTCCTACACCGAGCGTCAGGTGCGGACATGGCAGCTCGCTGGCAAACATGCGGTGGATGGAATCGGCGCGGACATGAAAGTAAGCTGGGCTGTCAGCTACAACCAAAGTTATCAGTATGAGCCGGACTTGCGACTGATGGCCTCCGACTTTGACACGGCGACTGGGCAGTATTCCGTGCCAGCCAATCTCACGGTGCCTCCGTTTCAGCGCTACTGGCGCAACTTGAACGATCAAAGCTACAATGCGCGCATGGACATCGAGAGCGATCTGTTTGGCGACTCGCTGCCGGATGAGATGAAGGCCAAAGTCAAGTTCGGCGGATTGCTCGATTACAGCGATCGAGCCTACCGCGCCGATAGCTTTTCCTACAACGCCGGTTTCCTGGACAATTCCGGTTACCCCAACTTTCTCAAACCGCAGACCATTCCGAGCCAAACCTGGGGTGATGTCTTTCTTTATGGGAATCAGAATCTGACGACACCGGGCCTGTCACTGAGCAATGCCACCTATATCTTCCGCCAGAACGAAGCCGAGGTGTATCGCGCCTCGCAGATGATCTCGGCGGGTTATCTGATGTTTGATCTGGATGTGACACCGAACCTGAATGTCAGCTTTGGTGCGCGCATGGAGACCACGGATCTCAAGGTTCAAGCCAGTGACATCTGGATCTATCCTGAAGAGTCGGTGCGACTGGCTTTGCTGACGGCCGAACAGCGGCGCGACAATCTTTACACGGATGCTTTGACGGCTGCTTACGGTGGCATCGCGACGGATGCGCAAAAAGCGCTGCTGGCACCTCGCAGCCGGGCCAACATCGCGGAGGTCAGCATGCTGCCTGCTTTGGCGGTGAACTGGGATCTGACTGAGCACCAGCACGTGCGGACGGCCATCACGCGCACCATTGCGCGTCCTTCATTCAAGGAGATCGCACCCGTGGCTTTCGCTGTCGTGGAGACGGGAGATTTCTTCATCGGCAATCCCGATCTGCTGATGTCATCCATCACCAACTTCGACGTGCGCTGGGAGTACTTCCCCAGCCCGGGGTCACTCATCGGCGTCAGTGCCTTTGCAAAGACGATCGACAAGCCCATTGAGTACTCGCAGGTCGGTCAGTTCACGCAATACATCAATGTGGACAGCGCCACGGTGTATGGCTTTGAGCTGGAGTATCAGCGGGATTTCGGTTTCCTCGCGGATGAATTGAAGCCGCTTAACATGGGGCTCAATTACAGCTTCATCCAATCGCAGGCTGATCGCGGCAATGTCGGCGGCCCGGCCATCTTCGGCCAGACGCGCCGGCTTCAGGGGCAGCCTGATTACATCTTCAATCTCAACCTGACCTACGATCATCAGGACAGCGGATGGTTCTTTGGCACCTTCCTCAATGTCACCGGACAGCAGCTCTCCGCCGTCTCCAGTGTGTTCAATCAACCCGACATCTTTCAGGAGCCTTACACCACGCTGGATCTGGGCATCTCCAAGCGGCTGTTCAAAGGCTGCAAACTCTCCTTCCGCGCGGCGAACGTGACCAACCAGACCATCCGCCGGGTTTACAACAATGCTCAGAAACCCGTCTTTTCGGAGCGCAGTCCGGGCATCAACTATTCGCTGAGCCTGGCCTTTGACTGGTGATGGTCTCTGCAACGGTTTCGTCACCTAACAGCAGATGAAACACAGCCCTTTTAAGGCAGCAATGTGACGGGTCTTCACATTGATCCACCGAACCAGATTTTTCGCAGTGAATTCGCGTCTCCCCATTTTCATCGCCACTTTTGTCATCGCCACCGCATTCGGTCAGCAGCCGGCGGCTCCGTCATCTTCAGTCGCGGAGGCTTCGGCGGCCATGGATGAAACCCGTGCCCTGCTCCAGCAGTGGGCCACCACGCAGCGGCTGATCGCCAGTGAGCGTGGTGACTGGGAGAATGGCAGGGCGATGATTCAGGGGCGCATTCAGCTCCTGAAAATTTCCGTCGAAGAGACCGAGAAAAAAATCGCCGAAGCGAAGGCTAAACTTGAAGACGTGAAAAAGCGCACCGCAGAAGCCGAGGCTGAGAAAGCCCGGACGAAAGAAGCCTCCGACGCCCTTCTGGCCACAGCGCCCGAGTTGGAAAGTGGCGTGAAGGGCCTCTTCTCACGCGTGCCCGGTGTCGTGCAGGAAAAGGTCAAGGTGCTGCATGATCGCATCCCCAAGGAAGGCGCTGATCTGAAGAACATCACCGCCGCCGAGCGCTTTCAAAATGTGCTGGGCATTCTGAATGAAATTGGCAAGGCCAACACGGAACTCACCACACTGCCAGAGATCCACGACATCGGCGACGGCAGGAAGGCTGAGGTGAAAGTGGTCTATGTCGGCCTTGGGCAAGGCTACTTTGTGAACTCCAGCGGCACTATTGGTGGCCAGGGGCTGCCGTCCGGCACTGGCTGGACCTGGACAACCAATAATGCCATCGCGCCGAAGATGCGTGAGGTCGTCGAAGTCATGAAAAAGGCCGTTTCCCCGAAACTGGTCGAACTGCCCGCAGAGATCCGCTGATGCCAACCCGAACCGCTTACTCATTTATGCGCCCGCTCCTCACCACCCTGTTGATCATGTCTGCTTCGCTCGCCTCGGCGAGCATCAGCGGTTTCACCGCCGCCAAGGCCTCCGCGCAGGCGGACTACGAGCGCAGCAAACAGGAACTCTCCAAAGTCCAGACAGAGATTGCCAAAGAGAAGGAGCCGCTGAATCGCGAACTCGCCCGGCTCGAAGAAAAGCTGCGTCAGCTTCAGGATCAGTATGCACCACTGACTCGTGAGGTGGACACCGCCGAGCTGAATTTCTCCAATCTCAAGGGGCAGGTGGAGCTGGCTGGCGAGGAGAACCTCTACCTAACTAACATTCTTGACGAATACACCAAGGGCTTCGAGTCGAAGATCCATGCCAGCGAGATGCAGCTCTACAAGCCAGTGTTGGACAAGGCCAAAATGGCTTCGGAAAACGACAAGACACCGCTCAAGGAGCGCTTCCTGGCCCAGGTGGAATTGCTGCGCGCGGCGATCAAACGACTGGACGATGTCATCGGCGGTACGCGCTTTGCCGGCAAGGCGGTGGACAGCCAGGGCCTGGTGATGGATGGCACGTTTGCGATTCTTGGTCCCATGGCCTTTTTTGCCACCAAAGGCGGA
>CAJCCF010000106.1 GCA_903960845.1 uncultured Verrucomicrobiota bacterium
CCATCGAATGGCCGGGACGCTTGGGATTGCGCAAGGCCATCGCGAACCGCGACATCGCCATGGCGGAGCTGGGGCTGGAGCGGTTTCGCTTTCATCTCGCGGCGCGTGTCCGTGTGCTGGCCTTCACGTTGGCCGCTCAGCAAGACCTCGCCAATGCCGCGAATGAAGTCGCCGCACGCTATGGCTCGCTACGCGAGGTGATGGTGCAGCGCGAGCCAGCGGGCATCGCCCCGCAGCTTGAGATCGCCACTATTGAGGCAGCGGCACTCGTGGCGGAGTCACGGGCGGCGAAGTCTGGTGTCGTGGTGCAAAAGGCGCTGCTGGAGCTGAACCAGCTCATGGGCCGCCGTGCCGATGCGCCGCTCATCGTGAAGCGCGGCCCGCTGGATGCCAAGCCCGCGCCTGCACTGCTCTCCCTGCTCGGCTCCGCAATGAAGAACCACTACGAGCTGCGCCTGCGCCGTGCCGAACTGGAGCAGCAGGGCTTCAAGGTCGAGCTGGCAAAGAATGAGCGCTACCCCGCTTTCACCATCGGCCCCTTTGTCGAGGTGCAAAACACGCGCACGCTTGATGACCAGACCGTGGCAGGCATCGGCATCTCCTTCCCGCTGCCGTTTTGGAAGAATGGCAAAGCGGAGGTCACCGCCGCGCAGGCACGCCAAATGCAGGCGCAGGCCACGCTCGCCGCCGCGCAGCGCGAGGTGGAGCGGCAGGTCACCGAGAGCATGCTCATCTACCAGACGCAGCAGGCGCGCCTCGCCGTGTGGAAGGGCGATGTCGTCACGAAGTTCAGCGATGCCGCCGCGCTTGCGGACAGGCATTTCAGACTCGGTGCGGTGCCCATGAGCACTTTTGTCGAGCTTCAGGACAAGTATCTCGAAGCTGTCGAAGCCATCCACAGCACGCAGACCGAGGCTCTCGAAGCCGCGCTCACCCTTGAAGAACTCACCGGCGCACCCGGCAGCCTCATCACCGCCAAAAACTAACTTCACCTTTTTATGAAACTCTTGCTCATCTTGTCACTCACCGCCACTGCCGCAGCGCTCACCAGTTGCAGCGAATCCGCCGCCAGTCCTTCCACCGAAAACACCACCGCACCGGAGAACGGTGCGCAGTTCAGGGAAGGCAAAGGCGTGGCCCTCACCGCGCTCATGGCGCAGTCCATCCGCCTGCAAACTGCCGAGGTGCAGGAGGAAAAGATCGCCCCCGCCTTCACCCTCAGCTTGCAGGCCATGCAGCGCGGCACCGAGGCCAGCGGATGGCTCACCGCCGATCAAGCCGCGCGTGTGCAGCCCGGCATGGAGGTCGAGCTTGGCACTGCGAAAGGCAGCGTGCTCCGCATTGAAAAGGCAGCCTATGCCACGCTCGGCGACTTTGAAGTCACGGTGCAAACTGCCGCGCCCATCGAGGCAGGCAGCGCCATCACCGCCACCTTCCGCTTCCCCGCTGGCGATGCTGTCACTGCCATTCCACAGGCCGCGCTGCTCACCACTGCCGAGGGCACTTTCGTCTATGCCAAGAATGACGAGTTCTTTCTCCGCACACCCGTCAAAGTCGGCG
>CAJCCF010000107.1 GCA_903960845.1 uncultured Verrucomicrobiota bacterium
GGCGAATCGCAGGAGACGGGCGGAGTGCATGTGCGCGAGTCTACGATGCGCAAGGCCTGCACATCAAGCTCCGCCATGAATTACCGGAAAATTCCGGCGGGCTAGCTCGTCAGCTCCACGCCAGTGCGCTCGGCCTCGTTGAGGTAGCAGCCGGGATCAGAGCCCCACAGGCCGCCGTGCTCGCCATAGGCGGCGCGGGTGCGGAATCCGCCACCGCAGACGGAGAACCAGCGGCAGCTTGCGCAGGGACCGACCATGCGGGACTGGCGCTCAGTCTGACTCAGGGTGCCGATGGATCGAATGTCGCGCAGGGTTTCCGCCGAGGTTTCATTCTGGCCTTCCCAGATCTGGGAGAATGGCTGGCGCTTCACATTGCCTAACAGGATGTCCTGCCAAAATTGATCGGGATGCACATTGCCCTGCGTGTCGATGTTGGCGATGCCTCGACCTGAGCTGTTGGCTCCGCCACCGTTCCAGGAGAGAAGCCTCCGGGCCTCCTCAAGATTCGGGTGACCTTCCTGCTCCATGCGCAGCAGCAGATAAGCGCCGTCTGCGGGCTGAGCCACCGTGAGCAGCTCGCGATTCACGCCCTGGCGATGCCACGCTTCGACACGGCTGAGAAGTGTGTCCAGCGCATAGCGCGACTCTTCAGGTGTCAGCACCTGCAGACTGCTGCCGCGTCCTGCGGGCACGAGATGATAAAAACACACGCGCTGAATTTCCTTCTCTTCGATGAAATCCAGAATCTGCTCGATGTTCTGCACATTGTGACGCGTGAGGGTGAGGCGCAGGCCGGTTTTCTGACCCACGTCATGGCAGTTGCGGAAGCCGCGCACCGCACCGTCAAAGGCACCTTCCTTGCGGCGGAACTCATCGTGAATCTTGCCGATCCCATCCAGCGAGATGCCGACGTAGGCCACGTTCGCCGCTTTCAGCAGCGCGGCTTTCTCCGGCGTGATGAGCGTGCCATTGGTGGAGATGGTGAGCTTCAATCCGGCAGCGGAGGCTTTCTCCACGATGTCAAAGAAGCGTGGATGAATGAGCGGCTCGCCGCCTGAGAGCAGCAGCGATGGCACCTGATACGCAGCGAGGTCATCAATCACGGCCTCCATCTCGGGCCAGGTCAGCTCGCCGGGATAGTTCAGGGCGTTTGAGTCGGAATAACAATGAACGCAGCGCAAATTGCAGGTGCGCGTGATGTTCCAGACGGTGATGGGTTTGCGCGAGCTGGCGCTGCTGTGGCCGCCGGGATGTCCCGGCTTATGGCCTGTGCCATAGCGCAGCGCGTCGGCGGGTTGGGCGAGTCCGGTCCAAAGTTTGGTTAGGTTGGTCATGAGGATAGGGCGGTTGGAATGGTTGGGGCGGTGAAGCTGGATCGTGGCTGGTAGATGCAGGATGGGTCTTCGGCGAATGGATCACCCGTCATGCCATAGGCGCGGGCCCGTGAACCACCGCAGACGGAGCGGAACTCGCAGCGGCCGCACTTGCCGCCGAGCGCGTCATTGTCGCGCAGCGAGAGAAAGAGCGGATGACGGCGATAAATGTCCGCAGGATGCTCATCGCGCACATTGCCGCAGTCGAAAGGCAGGAAGCCGCTGGGTGAAACCACGCCCGTGTGGGAGATGAACATCACGCCGCGTCCATCGCGAATGCCGAGCGGCGATCTCATGCCCGGACGCTGGCGACCCTGCGCGCCCATTTTCTGAATCAGCACACGCCGGAAGTGATGACCCTCCGTTGTCTTGATGGCGAAGGGTGCTTTGCCGACGAGCGCGGCCATTTCTTCAAAGACATGCTCCACATCCAGCGCGTCCGGCAGATCCGCCGCAGCGGCACGCCCGGTGGGCACCAGCAGGAAGACGCTCCACATCGCCGGCTTCAGCTCGAACATCAGATTCTTGAAGGCCTCAAACTCGCGCAGATTGCTGCGCGTGAGCGTGGTGTTGATCTGCACGCTCAGTCCGGCGGCATGGGCGCGATGCACTGCGGCGATGGTGCGCACATACGTTCCCGGCACACCGCGAAACGCATCATGCGTCTCGCGCGTTGCACCGTCGAGGCTCAGCGAGATGCGCTCGACACCGGCGGCCTTGATTGCGTCAAAGTCCGCGTGGATCAGCCGCGCCGTGGCCGAGGGGCTCAGCCCGACATGCAATCCCGCCGCAGTCGCCTCGCGCACCAGATCAAGGGCATCACTGCGCATCAGCGGATCACCACCGGTGAGAATGAGCATCGGTGGATTCAGCTCCGCCAATTGCCGGATCAGGCGGCTTGCTTCCCCGCGATCCAGTTCATCCGGGTGGCGGTGCGATTGCGCCTCAGCCCGGCAGTGCCTGCAAGCGAGCGCACAGGCCCGGGTGATCTCCCAGAACACCAGGAACGGACGTTCATCAAAGCCCTCATAGCCCATGGAGGCGACTCTTGACCAATCAGGGTCCGGCAGCGGTGGTTTCATCTGCACAGTAAACGCAACGCCGCCGCCGCACACCTAGCCGTGATTGTCGGAGGTCATGCCGATCTTGGCATTGGGGCTCTTCATGCTTCACCGGCCGCCTTGGCACCCGATTCAAAGCTAGTTTGAGGGTTCCGTGTTGCGATCAGTGCGGATATAATCAAGAAAACTGTAGCCTGTGAAAACGATGCCAATGAAGGCCATCATCACCAGGGTGTAGGTAAGCATAAATGCGTCTGATCCCGAAATTCGACGCAGCCAAAGAATCGGCTGAGATATGGGAGCTGCGGGCCTCCACACTGAAAATGCGAGCGGACCGAGGAATAGGCCAACGAAGGCACCGAGAAACCAGATCATAGTGCACACGATGCCAAAGATACGACCGATTTGGACGACGCGCTTGCGTTGGGATTGAGGGGAGACACGGAGAATCCAATGTTCTTTTGATGATGGGGTGGTCATGTGCGATGTTTTATCCTGCGATGCCGTGGCGGGGCAATCAAATGGTGCTCATGAATTTCGGAGCCCTGATTTCAGGCGGTTCCTGGAAGTATCCAGCGCTCTCAGCTA
>CAJCCF010000108.1 GCA_903960845.1 uncultured Verrucomicrobiota bacterium
GCGGTTTCGATCTCGCGCTCAATGTCCCGCAGCCCGATGGTTCGCGCCGCTCCACGGACATTCGCACGCTGCCCTTCGTGCGTTTTGACGACAATGAAATCCACTGCATGAGGCGGCACTCGCTCAACCTCGGCGGCTTGAGCGCGGAGTTGAAGGGCGACGTGGGCGGTGTCGGCCCGGACGCGCAGCACCCGTTCGTCATTCGCAATTTGAAAATCTGGAATGTCCACTGGGCGCTTCATCCAGGATCGCCGTCAGTGATGCTGGACGGTCTCGATGTGCATCACGCCGAGTATGCGCTGTGGAAGGCAAACTACGACAGGCACGCTTACCGTCGCGTGAAGCTCGATGACATTTCGGTAAATCCCAACTTCACCCCGAAAGGCACGCAGCCGCTCGAAAAGGATTTCCCCGGCGAGCTAAAGCCGGTGGACGATCTGCCGCCTGAGACCGTCATCACTTCCATGCTGCGACAAAAGGACGGCTCCGTCCGCGTCCGCGGCACGACGAGCGACAACGGCGAGATCAAGCGCGTGATGGTGAATGGACTCACGGCAAAAGCCACGCGCACGAACTTCGCCGAATGGGAAGTGAGCGTGCCGACGAATGCCGAGTTGCGCGCCTTTGGCGAAGACGCCTCAGGCAACATCGAACCCAAGCCACACGTCCTCACGCTCTCGAAATGAAACTGCTCGTCCTTTCGCTTTGTCTGACTTCGCTCGCGCATGGCGCGGAGATCACGCCGCTGTGCCCCGCGCTCATGCACCCCGATGCAGTGCATGGCGTCGCCCTCAGCGCCGATGGCAAATGGGCAGCCACGGGCTGCACGGATCATAAGCTGCGGCTGTGGGATACAACGACGGGCGCTTTGCACGGCCAGCCGCTCGAACACGACGGCGGCGTCTATCCCATCGCGTTCAGCCCCGACAGCACGATGGTCGTGGCGGGCAGTGAAAAGGGTGCGAAACTCTGGGAAGTCGCCACGGGCAAACTGCTCGCCACCTTTCCACATCCGGGCTTCGTTTATTCGCTCGCCTTTCGGCCTGACGGACTCGCGGTGCTAACCAGCAGCCACGATGGCAAGGCGGATGGCACCGCGCGGCTGTGGGATGTGCGCACCGGCAAACCGATGTGCGAACCCATCGAAAACCGGCAGCGCTTCTATGCCGTCGCCTTCAGTCCCGACTCCAAACTCGCCGCCGTCAGCGGCAACGGCACCGTCGCGCATCTGCTTGATGCGAGCACAGGCAAATCACTCGGCTTCGATTTGAAACACGAAGGCTCCGTGCGCTCCTTGTCCTTCAGTCCCGACAGCAAGAAGCTCCTCACCGGCAGCCTCGATCACACCGCTCGCGTGTGGGATGTGACCACCGGCCAGCCGATCACCCCGCCGCTCAAACACACCGATCAAGTTCGCGCCGCCGTCTTCAGTCCTCTCGGCACCAGCGTGCTCACCGGCAGCAGAGACAAGACCGCCCGCATCTGGAACGCGACCACGGGCGAGCCGCTCACGCCACCGTTGGTACATCCCACCGAGGTGCGCTGCGTCGCCTTCAGCCCCGATGGCAAACTCGCCGCCACTGGCTGCTACGGAAACACCGCCCACGTCTGGGATGCGGTGACCGGCAAAGCCATCGGCGCGCCCATCCAACACGGTGCCCTAGTCCGCGCCATCGCCTTCGGTCCGGACAGCCGCGTGTTGCTCACCGGCAGCTTTGACAAAACCGCCCGGCTCTGGCGGATCAAGCACTAGCACGAACTATCACTGTATCCATTCTGCAGCACCCATTCCTCTTTCCAAAGATCGCTGCCGGAGGTCACAAAACTTGGTCTCGTGGGCGGAGTCGTGATATACATATCCTATGCGCCACGACCAATCCATCCATCGCCGAGACTTTCTGAAGACCACCGCTGGCGCAGCCGCAGGCTTCAGCATCGTGCCTTTCGCCATAGGCTTAAATGGAGCAGAGCAGCCGGAGGCATCACGCATCTCGTATTGCTGCGACGGCCGGATTTACGTAAACGAACCCGGCGCGCCCGAGGGAAAGCCGCTCACCACGGGACACATGGATTTCAAGCCTTCCTGGTCGAAGACCGAGGGCAGGCTCATCTGCTTCCGTCGAACCAAGAATGATCCCATCACGGCGAACTGGAAGAGCGCAATCTTTGTCGTCAACGCGGACGGCTCGGGCTTCCACCTGTTGAGCGACGGCACGCGCACGGATTTCAACCCCACCTGGACGCGAGATGGCAGCAATACGCCCATCTGGAATCGCAAGAACGACAAGACCGGAGCCTACTGCGTAATGAAGAGCAAGGTCGGCGGCAAGCCGGGCGACGAAATCCCCCTCACGGACACGAAGTTTCACACCTGGGCGCACTCGTGCCTGACCGATGGCCGGATTTTGGTGAACTCCCGCCATCCCACGCTCGGCTTCGGTGTCTGTTTGCTGACCTGCAAAGAGGGCGAGTCACCTTGCTATGAGCCCGTGCAATGCGAGCTTTCGGCGAAGGGCGAGCTTCACCGCGTGAGCATCTCGCCGAGTGAGAAGAAGATTTGTTTTGAGTTCATGACCGGGCACAAATTCAGCGAACTTGGGCACGTCCTTTACATTGCTGACTTCGATGCCGAGAAGCGCACGATTACCAATCTCAAAGTGATCGCTAACGCTGAGGCGAATCCCAAATGGTATGCCTACGCGCGCTGGATCAATGGCGAGTCCGCCGTGGTGTACCACCTCAATCAAACCGGCAAAGGCGAGCTCCAGGTCTATCAATTGTCCGACGGCACCACTAAGCGCGTCTCGACCAACCCCAAGGCCGACTACCGTTATCCGCATGGCGAAGCTGCGCCGTGCTGAGACTCCTCTTTTGGCGGTTGGGTTGTCGTGCTATGGAGGTAAGCAGGTTTCTCAGCCACAGCGCAAGCGCGGCCATGTCTGCACATCAAAGCTGCCTTTGCCACTGCCCGCGTCCACGACGCAGTGCTGTTCTCCGATGAAGCTGACAGCTTGCTCTCCAAGCGTGTATCGACCGGCGAGTCCTGCTCCACCTCCATCAACCAGAACCGCAACTGCCTGATGCAGGAACTGGATCGCTTCGATGGGGGTGATCGTGACCACCAACCTGTTTGAAAACTACGACCCCGCGCTGCTGCGCCGCATCCAGTGTCACATCAAATTCCGCATTCCAGACGCCTCCATGCGCCGGGA
>CAJCCF010000109.1 GCA_903960845.1 uncultured Verrucomicrobiota bacterium
GACCCCAAGTTGTCAGGAGTTCAGCCCAGGTCGCCTGGAAATGCGGCCAGTTGTAAACTCGACGCGCGTCCATGACCGGACCTTTGAGCCACACTTTCCAGCCATGGCTGACTGCAAAATTGTAGATGTCGCGCGGATCGGTGCTCAGATCGATGAACTCAGGAACCTTGGCCGGCAGAATTTCAGAAACTTTCTCAAACGGTTTGACCGTGCGGTCAAAAGTCTCTGCGGAAGGAACCAGAACCGACTTTATGCCGGCATTGGCCAACCAGCGCGCCTCAAGATCCGACGCCGGCAGAAAATACCCACCCGCTGTCGCGAGACGATGACGAATCTGCTCCAGATGCAAGGGCAAATCAAGATCGCTCCAGGGCCGCGTGATCCAGACCTCGTCAAAGAACTGGCTGTGCAGTCCGCTCGAGAACGCTGATTGGTCTTTGCCAATCAAGAAGCAATCTGGATAAGCTGCTTTGAGAGACCTTGCGATGCCGATGCCAGGCGCCGGATTGACACCGGTATGGCAGGATGAGATCGTTATATTGAGGGGCTTCATACTGTCTTGAACTGTTCTTGCGATCGGATGGCGCGGCACTTGCCGGCCGGCTGCTACAGCTGGCATCAAAACTTCCCGGCAGTGCTCACTGGCGAAGTTTTATATATTCATCCAACTCTACGAGCAACTCGGGGTTGTTTTGGACCAGCGTCATGAAGTGGGTTCTGTTCAAGCTCAGACAGGTCGATTTCTTGCGGGCCCGAACGGTGGCACTGCGCGGCACATGCTTGATCACTGCGATCTCGCCGAAATGGTCACCTTCATCGAGAATCGCAATCCTGCTTTCATGCCCTTCTGGATCGACTTTCAGCACATCCAGACTGCCCCGGAAAATGATGTAGAACTTTTCACTCAAATCACCTTGCTTCATCAGCACGGCGCCTTCCTCGAAATCCTCGAGGATGAAATTGGAAGCAATGCTGGCGAGCTGGTCCAAGTTCACTTTCGAGAAGATCGGAATCGACTTCAACCGTTCCGGTGTCACCCTGACCGAGCCATCCGCTGCGGTCGACACGCCGGTCTGCTTGTCCCACATCTGGCTGTAAAGGCCGCGCCTCTCGAGCAACTCGTAATGGTTGCCCTGCTCGGCGATCTGCCCATGGTCGAGAACGAAAATCTTGTCAAAGCGTTGCACCGAGTTCAGACGGTGCGTGACCATGATGACGGTTCGGCCGTGGGCCAGTTGCTCGATCGAGTGGTTGATCGATGCTTCAGTGCTCGGGTCCAAGGCTGAGGTCGGCTCATCGAGCAGCAGCATCGAGGGGTTTCTGATGAGCGCACGGGCAATGGCGATACGTTGCCTCTGACCGCCTGAGAGAAACCCACCATTCTCACCGACAAGCGTGCTGTAGCCATACGGCAAGGCACAGATGAAATCGTGGATCTCGGCCTTGCGGGCGGCTTCCTCGACTTCCTCCTGGGTCGCATCGAGTTTGCCGACAAGAATATTTTCAGCAATACTGGCGTTGATCAGGTAGGCGTCCTGCATTACCACACCCATCTGCCCCCGAAGCGACTCTTGGGTCGCATCACGAATGTCAGTGCCATCGATCGTCAGCGTGCCCGAGGACGGGTCAAAGAAGCGCATGATCAGGTTGACCATCGTGCTCTTGCCCGAGCCGCTGCCCCCGACCAAGGCCACCGAGGTGCCGGCTTTGATCGAGCAAGTCAGATCCTTCAGAATAGGAAATTCTTTGGTATAGCCGAAGTCGACATTTTGGAAATGAATTTCAGAGGTGAAGACCGGCAGCGTGATCGCATCCGGGCGGTCGACCACTTCGATCTCGGCGGTTATCAAATCGTTGACCCGCCTGACCTTCTGCGATGCAGCCATGACGACCGCATACAGACTGGACGCGGAACTGGCGCCGGCCGCCACGCTGCCCAGCAGGCCGATGCAACCGAAAAACGAGCCAATCGACAAGCCGCCATTGATCACCAGCGCGGCACCGGCACCGACGATCGTCACCAATATGACATTGACACCGTACAGTGATGACAGCGGTATCAGGCTGGCATAAAAGCCGAAACCAGTAGACGCCCTCATCAGGTTGTTGTTGCTGATCGCGAACTTGCGAATGCTTTCCTTTTCAGTGCCCAGAGCGCGAATGATGGGGCGCGAATGCAGGGATTCCTGAAGCACGCCCAGCATGCCTGATTCGAAACCAATTTTCTGGTAAATGAGGCCGTCAACCCGGGGCCCCAACACCTTGCCGCTGATGAAGCTCAATGGCACCAGCATGGCGGTCACGATCGCGATTCGACAATCGACGATCGCAATCGTCAGCAAGCATCCGAAGACAACAAAGACGCATTCGATCAGTGCCGGCAAGGCCCTGACGTAGGCTGCTTCGATGGACGCAAATTCAAGCGAAAAGCGCGACAGCAAATCAGACGAATCAACC
>CAJCCF010000110.1 GCA_903960845.1 uncultured Verrucomicrobiota bacterium
GCTTTCGTTTCGGGCTCTCAACACTCAACACGGCTTTCAGCATGACGGCAGTCGTTGCCAGGGCAGGCGCTCCAGCAGATCGCCGAAGCCGAGACCGCCGCCATGAAGATCGGGCAGGAGATGGCCGCCGGGGGATTTGAGTCGCTCAAAGAAACCGTCCGGCTCGAAGAGATGCTGGGTGCAAAGTCCGCACAGATCGATTCGATCACCGATTTCTGTTTTGGCCGTGGCGGCTTCATACGCGGCGAACATCTGGCCGATCGCGTGATCCATGGCGGAGGTGAGGATGAGCGGCAGGCCGGGATGCTTCAGGGCCACGGTGCGCCAGTCGCGCCGCGCTGGTTTCACCACCACGGCGGAAAAACCAGTCGTGCCGTCAGTCCAGCCTTTGTCGAGGGCGAGACGGACATTCCAGCGCATCTGTGCCTGCTGCCAGAGCCCGGCATCGTATGGGAATGGATCTTCAATGAGATCAAGGTGCTGAGAGAGGTGTGGCGGCATGAGTTCCATGAACTGCGAGAAGCCCGGTGCATCCAGGCAGCCATTGAAATCCACGCGCAGTTTGAGCTCCCGGTCTTTGCCGGCGCTGACGCAGTTTTCGAGAAAGCGCAGTGTCTCGCCACTGTTGGCAGAGCCCTTGGCTTTCAGTGCGGTCCAGCCTTCAGTGAGAAGACGCTGAAACTGCGGTTCGGCGGGTTGCGCAAAACTCCATGAGTAATGGCTCCGCGGTATCTCCAAACCGGCGAACAGACTCACGCCGGACTCGCGCGCTGCGCCGTCCAATTGCGCACAGCGCAGCGCCATGGCGGTGACGGGGGTGGTGATGTCGCGTACCAGCAGGCTGAGTTGTTCTTCAATCGGAGCGTCGCCAAACTCCGGCCAGGGATGCACGCAACCATAACCTGAGCCGACACGAATCAGGGCACCCTCGAAACAGCGCCGGTGCGAGGCTGAGTTGAGTGCCGCTCCGCTGCGGAGTTGATACCTGTGAACATCGATGGGAGCGGGTGGCATGGCTGGTGAATCTGCAACGCTTCCTGATCAGCCCCGGATCCCCCAGCAAAACAAGCCTGCAAACAAAAGCAATTGCGCGCCACTCATGGCGAGCAGGCGGTTGTAAGCAGGGCCCGGTTCGGTGACCCAGAGGCGCAGCAGCAGAAACAAACCAAGCGGCAGCACGGTCAGGGGCAGGGTGAAGGCGCGCGCAAACCCCGCATTCCACCAGTAGATGCCGCAAACGTATGCGCCGAGAATGAGCAGGGTGATCTCGAGGCGGGCAAAGGTTTTGCCGAACCGCACCGCAAGCGTGCGTTTGCCGGTGCTTTGGTCTTCGTCCACATCTCGCAGATTGTTCACGGCGATGAGCACGGTGGAGAGGCAGCCGATCTGCAGGCCCGCCACCAGCGCGCCGACGAGCCATTCGCCGCATTGCACAAAGGCGGAGCCCGTGACGGCAATGAGGCCGAAGAACAGGATCACAAACAACTCACCCAGGCCGCGATAGGCCAGCGGGGCCGGGCCGCCCGTGTAGCCGTAACAAAAATACAGAGACGGCAGACCGATGATGACGATGGGCAGTCCACGGGCCCTGATGAGTGGAATGGAAAGCGCGACGGCCAGAACCAGCATGAGGAAGCCGGCCACCATCACTGACCGTGCGGAGACCACGCCGGCGGCCGTGATCCGCCGCGGGCCGATGCGGGCGGCGGTGTCCTTGCCTTGCTTGAAATCGAGAGCGTCATTGAACCAGTTCGTCGCCACCTGAAGCGCCATGCAGCTGCCGAGGGTGTAAAGCATCAGCGGCCAGTTCATGCGCCCCGTGTCCTGGCAACCGATGACGCTGCCGACAATCACCGGGGCGATGGCTGCGCCGAGAGTCTTCGGGCGTGCGGCTTGAATCCAATCGGAAAATCGTGGCATGGCTTGTGGAGCAACTGGACGTGCTAGTTGGCTGCGGGCGAGCGGGCGGTGGAAGGCGGCAGATCGGCATTCTTTGAGCCCAGCATGGCGCGAATCAATGAGCCCAGGTCATCCACCGCCAGGTAGCACAGCGGCACAAGGAAGAGGGTAATGATGGTGGCGAACAGGCTTCCGTAACCCATGGCGACGGAGACGGGCGTGAGGAACTGGGCATGCGTGCTCTGGGCGCCATTGCTGAAGAGGAATGGAATCATTTTGGCCAGCCAGGTGCCGTCGAAGATCAGCGGCACGAGGCCGAAGAAGGTGGTGATCTGTGTGAGGAAGATGGCGCGGAAACGCAAGGCGCCGCCTTTCTGAACGGCCTCGCGCAGGCTCAAGCCGCCGGCCTTGAGATCGTTGATTTCATCGACCAGCACGAGCGTGTCATTCACGACCACGCCGCAGACGCCGAGGATGCCGAAGAGGCTCATGATGCTCAGCGGCAGGCCATGAAAGAGATGGCCGATGATGGAGCCGACGACGCCAAAAGGCACGACCAGAAGAACGATGAGCGGTTGCGAGTAGCTTTTGAAGGGAATGGCCATCAATCCATACATGGCGGCGATCACGATGAGAAACGAGATGAGCATCTGGCCCTGGCTTTCCTTCTGCACGCGCGCCTCGCCCTCAAAGGTCCAGCGTATGTGGCTGTGGCTGGCGAGCAGATCATTCAGATAGTTGGTTAACTCGGCCCTGATGGCCGCGACGTCGATGGTCTGCTTGTCGGCATCGGCTGAAATGTTCAGGGCGCGGCGGCGGTCCACGCGCTTGATGCTGGTGAAGCTCTTCACGACATTGGCCTGGGCGATGCGGCTGAAAGGGACCTCCAGACCGCTCTTGGTGCGCACGCGGATGGTGTCGAGCGTGGCGAGGTTCTTGCGGTCATCCCGGGGCATTCGCAGCATCACTTTCACCTCATTGCGCCCGCGCTGGATGCGCTGCACCTCATCGCCATAAAACGCCTGGCGGACCTGGCTGGCGAGATCGCTGACCGTCACGCCGAGCTGCTGGGCTTCGGGTTTGAGGCGGAGCTGGATTTCATTGCGACCGGAGTCGAGAGAGTCATTGATGTCAAAGAGGGCGGGGTAGGTGGAGAGGTGCTCTTTGATCCTGGCGGACATGCCCAGCAGTTCATTGGGATCGGTGCCGGTGAGCTGGATGTCGATGGGGTCACCGCCGCGCATGATCTCGGCCCGGAAGGTCAGCTCTTCAGCACCGACGATGCTGCCGATGCGCTTGCGCCATTCGTTGGACATTTGCACCGTGTTCGCATCGCGGGTCCGCTCCTCGGGGCCGTAGGTCTCCATGATCACGCCTCCGAGATGACTGCCTCCGCTGGGCTGCGAAGAACCTCTGCCATAGGACAAATAGGTGCCCGTGGTGGCGACGATGTGCTTGATGACGCTCTGCCCGTCGGGCCCGGTGTACTCTTTGCGCATGGCCTCGGCGATGTCGTAGATGCGCTGCACTTGCGCCTCGGTGATCTCGATCGGAGTGCCGTCGAGCATGGAAAGCCGGCACTCGATGCGCTCGCTGGGAACACGCGGAAAATAGGTGGTCCGGATGCGCCCGCCGGAGAACAGGCCGATGATCACGATGAGTCCGCCGAACAAAATGGAAAGAACGGTGTAGCAGTGGTTCACACTGAAGCGAATCGCGGGAGAATACACCCTCCGGACGAACCAGCGCAGTGCTCCATCGGACATGTTGTGGATCGGGGCGAGCATGTCCCCGGCGCGACCGAGAAATGGATGCGCAAGGTGGCTGGGCAGGATGAGCTTGGTCTCCACCAGCGCGATCAGCATCACGGAGATGAAAATGAGCGCAATGGGCTTGAACATGGAGCCCCAGTCGGAGGAATCGAGCGCCATGGGCAGGAACGCGATCACCGTGGTCAGCACGCCAAAGGTGATCGGCACGGCCATGCGCTGAGTGCCTTCAATGGCGGCCTGAAGCGGTGACATGCCGGTCGTCCGCCGGAGATGATCGCAGTGCTCGCTGATCACGATGGCGTCATCCACCACGATGCCGAGCACGAGGATGAATCCCATGAGCGACGAGAGATTGATCGAGATGTCCATGTAGGGCATCAGCGCGATGGCACCCATGAAACTCATGACCATGCCGACGGCCACCCAGATCACGGCCTCAAGCCGCAGGAAAAGACCGACGCACAGAAAGACCAGAATCAGACAGCTCTTGGCATTCTGCATGAGCAGGTCGATGCGGCCCTTCACGATCTTCGAGCGGTCATTCCAGTAATCGAGGTGAACTCCGCCGGGAAGTTTTTTGTTGGTCTCCTCGATGTAGGCCTTCACCCGTTCGCCGATGGTGATGGCGTTTTGTTTGCCCTCGCGCATCACGCTGATCATCACGCAGCGGCGGCCGTTCAAACGGGTAACCAGGGGGTTCTCGGTGAAGCCGTCGATGATCTTGGCGATCTCTCCGAGGGTGACCTTGCTGCCATCGGCGCGCGACAGCAGCGGGATGCGCGCATAGTCGTCGCCGGTGTAGGCGCGGCCGCGGGTGCGCAGGGAAACGTCACCCGCCTCGGTCTGCACCACGCCGGCGGGCATGTCGATGGCGTTTTCGCGGATGGCGCGGCTGATGGTTTCAAGGCTGAGCCCGTATTTGCGCAATGTTTGTTCGGGGATCTCGATGGCGATCTCCTCTTTTCTCACGCCCGTGATGTCGGCATGGGAAATGCCGGGCAGTGTCGCCAGTTCATCACGCGTCTGTTCGCCGAGGCGCTTGAGATCGCGCTCCGCCATGTCGGCGCTGAGAATGACCGTGATGACGGAGTGAAAGGAATCCTCGAGCTGGATGATCGGTTTCTCGGCCAGGGCAGGGAAGTTGGGGATGGCATCAACACGGATCTTGATGTCGTCCATCACCCGGCGCGGATCATTGTCCTCGCTGACTTCGATGAGCACGGTGCCGCCGCCGCTGCCTGCGGTGCTGTTGACATGCTTGATGCCGCCCACCTGCTGGATCGCCTCCTCGATCTTTAAAACGATGGTCTCCTCCGTTTCCTCCGGTGACGATGCAGGATACGGCACGTTCACCGAGATGAAGCGTGAGGGCATGTCCTGGAAGACTTCCAGCGGGATTTTATCCTGATAAAGTGTCCATGCACCAGCCGCCATGACTGCCAGCATCAGCAGATTGGCAGCGACGTGATTGCGGGCGAACCAGGAGATCATGGTGAAAGGAAACGCTGAACGTTGAGCATCGAAGGTTCAACGCCCGGGGTTAGGCTCCCGATGTTGGAGGTTGATTGTTCGATGTTCAACATTCGATGTTCGTCTCATTCTTCCATCCTTGCCAGATAGGTCAGGGACCGGTCTTCACCGCGCTTGGCGACGACGATGATTTGAGCGCGTTTTTCGCCGACGTAACCGGTGCTGGTGATGCGGCGGAGATCGTCGTCACTGGTGAGGATGCCTTTCATGGCCGCGGCCCGGTCGCCGGTGAGATTGAGGAGGCGGTAGGCCTCGCCATCGGAGATGCGCTGGTCGTCCTCGGTCCCCGGGATGCCGTCGGCTCCGTCGCGGCGCTTGATGTAGTTGTCCACATCACTCTCGGAAGCGCCGGAGATGGCGATGAGGGTCTCTTTGAAAGCGGTGCGCAGATCGATGGTGCCGGTGCCGTAAACGGAGAAGAACTCGCGCCAGTCGGGCTTCAAGCGGTCCACGACCCCCATGCCCCGCACGAGGAGCATTTCGTCCACATTGATGAAGCCCGTGTTGCGTGGGATGTCATAGACGCCCAGAGCTTCGTAATACTCTTTTTCAGCTCCGTTGCTGCGGACCTCATCATCGCGATCCACCCAGTCGGCGAGCGATTCACTGGCGACGGTGGCCTCGTCGCTGTTCACTCCCCACCGGACAAAGAGGTCGTAGACGGCTTCGCGCAGGCGGTCATCGCTGATGAGGTTGATGGGGATGCGGGCGCCTTCGTAATTGATCACGACATCGAATCCGCTGTCGGTGCCGATCTTTTGCTTGAGCACCTTGTCGCCACGTCTCGTGTCGGGATGCAGGCCGACGGCCAGTCCGCTTTCGGCCAGGTGCAGAGCGCGGAATTCAGCGGCAGCCAGGGCTCCCTCCTCGGCGCTGTAGCGAATGTATTCCACGACACCCATGACCGTGACGGACATGAGCAGCAGCGCCCAGATCATGATCATGAGGGCGGAGCCATGCAGCCTGGCCTTTTCTGATTGAGTGTTGGTTCGTTTAAAGTTCATCGCCCGCCACCTCCCTGGCC
>CAJCCF010000111.1 GCA_903960845.1 uncultured Verrucomicrobiota bacterium
CACCCGCCCCTACATTGTTGCCCGTGCCATTGCCTGGGCCTTGATCACCTGGTCCAATGTTTGGTTCCTGATTCATCTCATGCTCATGGTGGCCGGTCTCGGTCGTCGCAGTTCAACTCCTACACTGCTGCATCATGATCATGAAGAAGCCGCACTTCCGCACGGAGCACACGCATGAGCAACTTCCGCACGTTTATTCTCACCCTCATCGCCAGCTTCGGTCTTCCGTGGCTGTGCCTGATCATCATCCCGACTTTGAAGTATCAGGCGCTCACGCCTGTGGCCTATGACAAGGACAAGGATGGAGTTGAGGGCTTCTATCCACCGGCGCCGATCAATCGTCAGGGGCAACTCGTCTATGCTCGTGAAGGTTGCGTGCAGTGTCATAGTCAGATGATCCGCCCACCGCAACTTGCCCTCGATGGTTGGCGCAAAGGCTGGGGGCAGGATCAGGAAGCCCGTCCAGCGGTTCCGGTTCGTTCCAACACGCTGCTCGACTACTTGGGTGAACCCTACGCATTCCTCGGCGTTCAGCGCAGTGGACCAGATCTGGCCAATTATGGCTGGCGTGCTCCTGCGCGTGGGATCATTCACCAAATGCTCTATGCACCCCGCGCGACGCATGATTGGTCAACCATGCCCGCATTCAAGTCTTTGTATGTCGAGCGCAAGGCTCAGGGGCCTGTGTCGGACAAGGCACTTAAACTCGCAGGTAAGGCTGCGCCCAAAACTGGTTTTGAAATCGTGCCAACGGCAGAAGCCGAGGCGCTTGTCGATTACCTTCTCTCACTCAAAAAAGATCACCCCATTCCTGGAGCATCAGCCGCAGTCGCTGCCGCTCCTGCCAAGAAGTAACGCCCAAGATTCATGAGCGCTCCCTCGAACAGTTTTCAGCCTGACAGCACCGACCTCGACCGCCTCCACTCCGCCGTGAAACGCGAGAAGGCGGATCTCAAACCCGGACTCGAACCTGCGCCGATGTTCGCCATGTTCCTGGCAATGATCATAGCGGTCATTGCTGGTGGCCAGCTTGGCTCGATGACTGGTGACTACTCTTTTGGAACCAGCAATCCTTTCGGTTTTTCCGCCGGCAAAGACCCGCGTCCGGGTGGTGGCGATGGCGCAGCAGCCATGGACCCCTTCCAGACTGCCATGAAAAAAGGCGCAAGCGGTTATGCCGTTTGTGGTGGTTGCCATCAGGGAACTGGCGCTGGTATTCCAGGGCAGTTCCCCCCACTGGCTGGTTCAGAGTGGGTGACCGGTGGAACAGAACGCCTGATTCGAGTGGTTCAGCACGGTCTTGTCGGAGCGATCACCGTCAAAGGACAGGGCTTCAACACACCCGGTGGCATGATGCCCTTTGGTGCAGCGATGTCCTCCGGTGACCTCGCCAACGTGCTGACTTTCATCCGTAACTCCTGGGGTAATGAATCCCCGATGATCACGAAAGAAATGGTCGATAAAGTTCGCTCGGCCGAGAAGCGTGCATCGCAATGGACGGCCTCCGATCTGGAGCAGTACGCAAAAGCCAACGTGCCTGGCGACGTTCCTGCCGGACCGGGAGCCACCACGGCCACCACGGCCCCCGCAGCCAAGTGATGGAGAAGATCATGACACATGTGATGCAGACCTTTCCAAGCAAGGTGCCACTGGTGGCCTTCGCAACGATTGTGCTGCACACGCTCACCGCTTGTGGCAAAGCCCCCGAATCCGCAGCCACTTCACTGCCTGCCGCTGTCCAAGTGGCTGTGTCCAACAGCCTGAGTGGCAAGGTCACTCTCACGGGTGGAAAACCAGCAACGCTGGGGCAAACTATCGACGTCGGCGGCAACCCCTTCTGCACAGGTCACGGAAAGCTTACAAACCCACTTTGGCGCGTCTCTGAAGATGGGAGTTTAGCTGATGTCGTCATCGCAGTACGTCAAAGTCAGCGTGCGTCAAACGTGTCGGATTCAGCGGTCACGATTGATCAGAAAAATTGCGAGTTTCAGCCCTACATGACCGTGGTTCAAAGCGGACAAGGTGTTCGCCTGCATAATGGCGATCTGACATTCCACAATGTCCGCATTGTTCGTCATCAGGCGGGAACACGCAGCGAAGGTGAAAATCTGGTCAACATAGCTCAACCTGCGCAGGGTGACTCCAATACCCACACATTTACCGCGCCCGGGATTTATCGCTTGGAGTGCGATGTTCATCGCTGGATGCGCGCCTGGGTGTTTGTGCATGATGGTATTCATGTCACCACCACCGGTGCCGATGGGAAGTTCACTCTTGGCCGTGCGCTTGCAGACGGAATCTATGAAGTCAGAGCCTGGCACCCGATGTTTGCAAAACCATTGATTCAGGCCGTGACCATCCATTCGGGAAAGGCTACCGCTGATTTCAAATTCGATCTTTCCCAGTCTTTCGATTCCTAGTTTTCCCGCAACACCGCCAAGCGTCTTTCCGCCGCTTCCATTCCGATTCTACACCTTTTCCAATTCCCCACATGAGCGCCGCTGCACACACTCACGACCAAGCCCACGATGGTGGCCATGATCATCACGATCCCGGCTTTATCAAAAAGTACATTTGGTCCACTGATCACAAGGTCATCGGCGTGCAATATGCCATCACCGGCCTGATCTTTCTTCTATTCGGCTTCATGCTCATGATGCTCATGCGCTGGAGTATCGCCTACCCTGGCCAGCCCATCCCGGGCTTCAGTTTTGTTTCAGGTCTCCCTGGCATCGGCTGGATCTTTGAGCAGGCGATTGGTCGCTGGGCACCCGGCGGTGTGATCAATGGTGAACTCTACAACATGCTTGGTGCCATGCACGGCACCATCATGGTGTTCCTTGGTATCGTGCCTCTTGGTTTCGCTGGATTTGTAAATTTCGTCATGCCTCTGCAGATTGGCACCATCGACATGGCCTTTCCCCGCCTGAACATGTGGAGCTACTGGCTCTTTTTTGTCAGCGGCATTGGTATGTTTGCCAGTTTCTTCCTTGGAACAGGTTCCGTTCAAACGGGTTGGACGATGTACTCACCTCTGGCGTCGACGACGAATCTCGCTGTGACGAACGTCTGGATGCATGGGCATACCTGGTGGTTGCTTTCCATGGTATTCAATATTTCCGCATCTTTGCTGGGAGCTGTGAACGTGATCACGACGGTCATCAACCTGCGCACCAAAGGCATGAACTGGATGCGTTTGCCTTTCTTTTGCTGGGCCATGTTTGTCGTCGCTTTCCTCCTCCTCCTGGCATTCCCGCCTCTGGAAGTTGCTGCCTTGCTTCAGCTCTCCGATCGCGTCTTTGGTTCCAGTTTCTTCCTGCCTACGGGTTTGATGGAAGGTGGACAGCATCTTGACATTTCCGGTGGCGGCAGCCCGCTGCTTTACCAGCATCTGTTCTGGTTCCTCGCGCATCCCGAAGTGTATGTGCTCATTCTGCCGGCCTTTGCCATCCTGACCGAAGTCATTCCCGCCAATACCCGCCGCCCTCTCTGGGGCTACAAAGCGATGGTCTACGCATCTCTGACACTGGGTTTCCTCAGTTTCCTGGTGTGGGCTCATCACATGTACCTGACTGGCATGGGCACCATGATGTCCACTTACTTCCAAATCACGACTGTGCTCATCTCCGTGCCGTCCGTGATCCTCCTGACTGGACTGATGATTTCTCTATGGGGTGGTTCCATCCGTTTCACGCCGCAAATGTTGTTTGCCTCCGCCTTCCTGCCCATGTTTGGAATCGGCGGTCTGACGGGTCTTCCTTTGGCCTTCACCTTTATCGATCTGGCGCTGCACGACACCTACTACGTGATTGCGCACTTCCACTACGTGGTGGCTCCTGGCACGATCTTCGCCCTTTTCGCCGGGATTTATCATTGGTATCCGAAAGTGACAGGCCGCCTCATGAACGACTTCCTCGGGAAACTGCATTTTTGGCCTTCACTACTCGGGATGAACATGGTCTTTGCACCGATGTTTATCCAGGGCATGGCCGGTTTCCACCGCCGTTGGTATGATGGTGGCAAGTACTTTGAGCAGACCTCCGGTGCCTCCAACTGGTTCACTGAACTCAACTCCAATTTCTTTGGTCTCTTTGGTATGGAAGTCTCCAACAATTTACTGGGTCTGAACGTGCTGGTGACTTTTGGCGCTTTCATCCTCGCGCTCGGTCAGGTGCCGTTCATTCTGAATTTCTTCCTTAGCGTCAAGGGCGGCAAGAAGGCGGGTAGTGACAATCCATGGCATGCCACCACCCTCGAGTGGGCAGCCCCAACGCCGCCTCCGCATGGCAACTTTGACTTCGAGCCTGTCGTTGTCCGCGGACCTTACGAGTACAGCGTCCCCGGCCTGAATCAGGACTACTTCCCACAATGGGAATCCGAACTCGGCAAACGCGCCGAAGCATCCTCAGCGCCGACCCCCGCAGTCGCTTCCCATCACTAACCGAGACCGGCGAACCGAATCACTGATCGAACATGGACATCCCCTACACCGTCTCCGCCCGCCCTGACACGGGCTTGTACAACGCTAAAGTTGGCGTTTGGCTCTTTCTTGCTTCGGAGGTCATGCTTTTTGGCGGCCTCTTCTCCTCCTACATTTTCCTGCGTGTCGGGGCCGATTATCCATGGCCGTTGCATGATCTGAATGTCACCATGGGCTTCATCAACACTCTGGTGCTCATTGGATCTTCCGTGACGGTCCTGCTTGCATGGGCTTCCATTAAGTTGCGCAAGTTCACCGCCTACAAGGTTTACATGGCGATCACCATTGCCTGCGCGCTGACCTTTATGGTCATCAAGAGCTTCGAGTACCGCGCTAAATTCACGCATTACTCAACGACTCTGACGGATGGCACCATCCTTACCGGACACTTGCCCCATGGATTCGAGATTGAATTTGGCGAGGTTAAGGAACTCACACTCACGATCGCTGGCAAAAAATCGGCCGTGGACGCTGATCCTGTGGGTTATGTGCTCCCTTATATCAAGGGTGACGCGCCCAAGTTTAAAACCGAAGACGGCAAGGAAATCACTCTCGATAGCAGTTCATTTGCTGATCTTCGTGCGGCGGCCCTTGCCAAGGCTGAAGCCAAGGCCAAGGCCGACGGCATGCAGCAGGTTCCTAATTGGACGATCAAGCTCACACCAGCCACCCCGATCACCTTCTCGGTGCCTCCATCCAAGCTTTTGGCCAAGCCGTCTCTGGAAGCCAAATCAATCTCCTTCCGGGATGGAACAAGTGTTGATGGGAAAATCATCAACGATAAAATGACCCTTGAAGTCGATGGCGTTGACCTGCGCGGCACGCCTGAGAAAGAGAAATCCCTGGCTTGGAATGAGCATTATCTTGGCTCCGCCTGGAAGAACGCCTTCATCCACCAGCGTGATGAAGCCATTGCCGAGTTCAATAAGAAGTACAGTGACGGCAAAGGTGGCACCACGCGTGATCCGGCAAAAAGTGCCTCTCAGCAAAAAGAGCAGTTTTACATGCACATAGAGTCCGCCACACCTGCGGCGCATGGTGCAGAGGGAGCCAAACACGGTGCCGAAGTCCACGCACCAAAAGAAGAGCACGGCGCTGCCCATGCCGCGCACCATCCTGAGGTCCAATTGGAGCGTAAGGATGTTCTGTTCTACTCAAACTTCACACCAAAGCTGAACAGCTACTACGCCATTTATTTCACGCTTACCGGACTCCATGGATTGCACGTCATTGCCGGTGCTCTGGTGCTGACTTACTTCCTCGTCTGTGACGGTCGCCGCCTCCGCGAAGATCCTGAGCACATGGCCAATCGTGTCGAAGTCGGCGGGCTTTTCTGGCACTTTGTTGACCTTGTCTGGATCTTCCTGTTCCCGCTGCTTTATCTCCTGTAATTCCAACCTGAACTTTTCCCTATTATGGCTGAAAGCCCTGAAGAAATTCATAAATCCATCAAGAAAATCCTCTGGATTGGGGCGCTCCTTGCTCTTTTCACAGGACTGACTGTCTGGCTCTCCTTTGTTGAACTGCCAACACACAGTCTGAACATCATTGTCGGCATGATCCTGGCGACCATCAAGGCTGCGCTGGTGGCCCTGATCTTCATGCACTTGCTTCATGAAAAGGTGATCATTTACAAATTCCTCGCCTTCACCTTCACTTTTGTTCTTGCGCTCTTCCTGCTGTTCTACTGGAGCAACACGGAAGGCCTGATTGATGAAGGCTTTGCGCTGCCAACCGCTGCTGTTGATGCTCCGTAATTCAGTAAAGGCACTTACATGTCACTGAAACACTTCCACTACGTATTTCTCTTCTTCGCAGTCCTATGCGATGGAGGATTCTGGTTGTGGACGCGCTTCGCGCCTGAGCAGGCGGCAGGGATGGGTATCAGTCATCTGGGCATCATCGCCGGTTGGACTAGCCTTGCCCTTATTGGCTACGGCCTCTGGTATTTTTTCAGGAAATCCCGCACCATCGTCGTGTGAACCGCCCCACTCTTTGTTCATGAACACTGCATTCCTGCTTCCACTCGCCTGCGCTACCTGCAAGGCTGATCCTGGCAGCGCCATGGCACAGGCACAGGATTCAGCCGTGTTGCTGATGCTCGGTTTCCTAGCCATCAGTTTGGGCTTTGTCGCCCTGATCGTTTTCAATTTTGTCCGCAAGCAGCAGAGTTTTGCTTTGGCTGCACAGGTCTGAATATTCCCCATCCCCACCCTTCCCATGAGCATTTCTGACATTAACGTCTGGTTTGGCATCACTCAAAACGCATCAGAGCACGGCGGTCTCGTTGACCACATGCTGGGCTTCGTCCACTGGGTCATGCTGGCCCTTTTCATTGGCTGGTCCATTTTCCTGGCCCTTGCCTTTTTCCGTTTCCGTTCCAGCAAGAACCCCAAGGCTGACTACCACGGTGTGCGTGGTCACGCCTCGACCCATATCGAAATCGGCGTGGTTATCGTTGAGGCCATCCTGCTTCTCGGATTTGCCTTTCCCCTTTGGTCACGTCAGGCTGATGACTACCCGACCAGTCCGGACACCATCAAACTCCGTGCCATGGGTGAGAAGTTCCTGTGGAATTTCCAGTATCCAGGCAATGACCTGATGCTCAGCACCTGGAATCCGCGTGCGATTTCTCAAAACAATCAGACCGGCCGTGAACTCAACGATCCCAACGGTAAGGATGATTTCGTCAATCCTGGCACACTCAAGCTGCCGGTGGGGCGTCCCGTGATTGTTGATGTCACGAGCAAGGATGTCATTCACAACCTGGCCCTTGTTCCGATGCGTGCCGCTCAGGATGCCTGTCCGGGAGTGAAATCCCACATGTGGTTCAAGCCTGTGAAACTTGGCAGTTGGGACATTATCTGCGGTCAGCTTTGTGGTCCGGGTCATTCGCAGATGAAGGCCGTGCTTGAAGTCGTGTCAGCCAAGGAATTTGACGAGTGGTCCAAGGAGCAGTCAACCAACGCTGCCGCTAAAAGCGCCGCTCCGGCTCCCGTGGCTTCCCGCTGACGGAGTGCGGGTTCCCGCATCTGCCATTACTTTTTCTGGAGTGCGGACGCCATCGTCCGCATTTCTGTTTTCAGGCGTAACAATCAATCCCGATGCGTCTATTCCACCAATACTCCCGTCTCACGCTCCTTGTCGGCCTCGTGCTCATCTGGTGGGGGGCGGCAGTGACGACTGAAGATGTAGGTCTCGCTGTGCCAGACTGGCCGCTTTGCTTTGGAAAACTGAACCCCGAGGGCTGGTACCAAGTTCCCGCCTTACTTCTGGAGCATGGGCATCGTTGGATTGCCACAACGATCGGATTTCTGGTTTTGGGCATGTACTTTTGGCAATTTGTGAAATGCCGCCCCAGCCTGCTTGAAGCTGTCAGCATCATATTTATTGGCACATCCTTTCTGTTTCTCGTCTTCAAAGGCCAGCTGATTCCGGCCATTGGAATTGTTCTCGCAGGTATGAGCTGGCTATCGATCACTTGGAGCCGCCACCGTTGGTCTCTGTTGCGCGGTCTGACCACACTTGCACTCTTTACGGTGATCGGTCAGGCCTCTCTGGGGGGATTGCGGGTGCTTAAAATGTCCGACCCCTATGGCATCAGCCATGGCACACTCGGGCAGTTATTCTTCTGCCTGCTGGTGTTCATCGCCTTCGCCTCATCCAGGACATGGCACATGGCCCGAATGAATCTGAGTGCCACATCGCCCCTTCAGGCCAGACTTTGGAGCACCCTTCTATTCTTTGCGGTGTTTGGCCAACTTGTGATCGGTGCCACGCTGCGGCATACCCAGCGGCTATATCTTGCGGCCTCAGATATTTTCACCACCAAGGGGCAGCTATTTCCGCCGCTCAGTCCTGCGGATGTGTTCGTGCTGCATTTGCACAAATACTGGGGCTTCACCGTCGCGATTCTTGTGATCATCGTTGCCTGGAAATCCCGCCGCTGGTTTGATCAGGTGCCGCGTCTGCGCTGGATTCCCGCCGCTCTTTTTAGCATGCCCGTCATTCAGGTCACTCTTGGCATCTATGTCATTCTCACCGGAAAAAGTTTCTGGGTGACTAATTTTCATGTCCTGAATGGCCTTGGCATTCTCGTGATCTCCTTCGTCACCACCCTTTGTGTATGGGCTTCCACACTTGGGATCGGCCTGGTCGGCGAGGCATCACCTGACAAAAGCGTTTCTGTGTCCTAGCGTGGCAACCATGAGCGAACCTGCCCCAACTGTCACCGCGTCTGCAGCGAACTCGACCCTGAGCGACCTGCTGACGCTGACCAAATTTCGCCTCAGTGCTCTGGTGATCGTTACAACCTTTGTGGCATTCTGGCTGCGGGCTGGAGCCCACATGAATGTCTGGTTGCTTGTGAATACGATCATTGGCAGCACCCTCGCCGCCTTTGGCGCTGCGGTTTTCAATCAACTCATGGAGATTGAGCCGGACTCGCGCATGACTCGCACCGCGGACCGGCCATTGCCGGCAGGACGTATCAGCCCTTCTGCCGCCTTTGCCATTGGCTGGCTGCTCAGCACCGTGGGACTCATACACCTTGTGCATCGGGTTAACATTGAGGCGGCGATCCTTACCGCGCTCACTCTGGCGACCTATCTTTTCATTTACACGCCACTGAAGAAACAATCCGCATCCAACACGCTTGTCGGTGCCGTCTCGGGAGCTCTGCCACCACTTATTGGCTGGGCTGGAGCCGCAGGAGTTCAGGTGCCCGAAGCAAGTTACTTCCGCTGGAGTTTGTTGATTGAACCTGGTGCCATCTACCTCTTTGCCCTGCTCTTTCTCTGGCAGCTTCCGCACTTTCTGGCGATTAACTGGATGTATCGTGACGAGTACCGCCGCGGCGGTTTCGTCATGCTGGCAAACGATGACGAACTTGGCGAGCGCACCTCGAGACATGCGCTGGCCTGGGCCATCGCCATGCTCCTGCTCATGTTTTATCCAGTGGCCTATGGACTGGTGAAAGTGTGGCTCTTTCTACCGGTATCACTGCTGCTCAATGCCTGGCTGTGCCGGCGTGCGATTGTCTTTCAGCGGAAGCCGGAACGGGCCACGGCGCGCCGATTGTTCTTTGGCACACTCATCTATCTGCCGGTCATTTTGCTCATCACGGTCCTTGCGTGGAAATAAGACGTCAGGCCATTTCACTTCCAGCCAAACTAAACTTTCTCATGTCAATTCCACCACCTTCAGAAGAACCCCGTCGCATCAACCCATGGACACTTTGGGTGCCGATCATCGTGATCGCGCTCGGCATCGTCGTCTTTTACAACTACCTGATTTACACCTCAATCGAGGCAAGAAAGACCAAGCAGACGCAGAGTGATGGCAGTGCCACTGAGCGTGGATCCGAGCGTCCCGCTTTCATGGGCCGGTTGGAGCGTGACATCGTGCTCACTGAGCGCAGCGGCAAGACGGTTCATCTCGCCGACATGCGTGGGAAGATACTGATCGCCTCCTGGGTTTTCACACGCTGCCCGCGTGGCTGCGCCGGTGTCATTGCCAAACTCAAAAAGCTGCACGCGGAGTTGGGCAACAATCCTAACATACAGTTTCTTTCATTCACGCTTGATCCGGATGACACGCCTGAAATGATGAAGAAATTTGCCGCAGGACTCGATATCAAGGAAAGCGACCACTGGTGGTTTCTAAATGGTCCCAGGGATGAAGTGCGGAAATACATGACTTCCTCATTTCAATTCCGCCCTGTTCAGGATCTGCCGGAAGCCGATCGACTCAGCCCGGATGACAAATACATTCATGATCTGCGTGTGGCCGTCGTTGATCATGAAGGGCATGTGCGCGGCCTGTATGACATCATGAACG
>CAJCCF010000112.1 GCA_903960845.1 uncultured Verrucomicrobiota bacterium
AGAAAGCCCGTCACCGCACTGGCCATGCACAGACGCGCGTTTGGATCGATGTGATTACTCGACAGACCACCTTTGATGAACTTGTTCGCCGCATAACCTTCGGGGATCGTCCACTGACCGCTGCCATATATCGCAAACTTGTCCGGCGCGGCCAAAACACGCTGGGAGATCGTCTCTATGGCCTCCTCCCAGGAAATCGGCTCCAGCACCCCATTTCGACGCAGCAGCGGCTGCGTGAGCCGGTCCTTGCCATACAACGCAAGCCCGACGTGGTAACCCTTCACGCAAAGCAGGCCCTTGTTCACTTCCGCAAGCTGATCCCCTTCGATGGCAACCACGCGGCCCTCTTTGACACCGACCCGCACATGACAACCCGTGCCGCAAAAACGACAGGGAGCCTTGTCCCAGGAGATGCCATCGGCAGGGACCGTTTTCGATGCGGGAGCAGGTTGCTGAGCGCGGGCCTGAGCCACCGCAGAAGCCGCAGCAAGCGCGGCCAGCCTGTTAAATTCACGACGTTGGATCATGGGCGGAGCAAGGGGTTGGAATCAGCGACCGGTTCTTCAAAGTTTACATGCACGACATCGACAAACGCCACGCCCGGCTGCGCGGCGATCCAGTCATGCAACTCACGGCAGGATTCATCGTCGCCCGCCTCCACCGCCACGGGCAGCCAGCGATCCGCCACCTCACCGACACTCATGGCAGGATGAGCCCGCAGTCGTTCCGCGACTTTGGAATTGGGTGAATCAAGGCTGATGAGGAGTCCCGTTGTGATCATTGCGGAAGAAAATATCCGTAATAGGCCCATTTCGCTGCGCGTGACGATGCAAAGGCCTCACCAATCTTGCGGTGGCAACCCGAGTGTTTCCGCTGCCTGGGTCAACTCAGAGTGAAGCGATGACCCACGCCCTGCTGTTTGGCTCGCTCAAGGACGGTGTGTCCCAATGAAATGTCGCAGATGGCCATGCCGATGGGGATGGCGATGATCCGTTCCTCCCTGCTGTGACGCGGGGCTTTTTTCCCGGCTACGATGTCGCCAATGGTTGAATAGACGGGAGGGATACCACCAGGGAACTCGGTGTTGTCTTCACCTCGGTCGTTTTTACGACCGATGGAAATCTTCTGGAAGTATTCCGCCAGCGGCACGTCATCCACGATGAACTTATCGGCCTGGTGAAGCGCGCCAGACGTGTAGGCACAGCCGCCTTCGATCCCGACCCCAAAGGCACCCGGCTTGAACCATTCCTTGCGAATGATTTGCTCGTCCCCATTCGTGCAGGTGGAGATGACATCGGCATCGCGGATGCATTCTTCCGCACTGGTGCAGACGAGACATTCACCGGAGTAAACGCCTTCATTCCTGGCTCGTTCAGCCAAGGCGGCTGCGGCACCAGGCCGCACGTCGTAGAACCTCACGGTGCGAATGCCGCGCAGCGCATGAAGCAGAAACCTCAGGTGCATGCCGCCCTGGAACCCGCACCCGCAAAGGGCCAGCACGGATGAATCCGGCAGGGCACAGCGTTGCGCAATGACGGCGCTCACGGCGGCAGTTCGCAGGCCGGTCAAATAAGCGCAATCCATGATTGCCAGAGGAACCCCGGTATCCACATCGTTGCAGACTTGAATCCCGGTGATGTTCGGAAGATCGCGTTTTGGATTCTTGGCGAAACCCCCGACCCATTTTAATCCGCAGGCGCCGAGCTGCTTCAAATAGGCAGGCATGGCGTGGATGAAGTTGTCCGGATCTGTGCCCGTGGGATGCACTCCGATCTTCGGATGCATCTCATAACTGCCGTTGGAATGTTCCAGCATCGCCTGCTCGACAGCACCAAGAACAGTCTGCGGGTCCAGGTTGAGGGAGATGATGTCTTGCTGCGAGAGCAGGAGAACTTCGATCGATTTCATGGTTGGTTTCAATTGTAAAACGTTGTGGTTAACCGATGCCGGAAGCGGCCAGTTGATCATCACTCACACTGGGAACCAGGGAAGGGCGCCCGACGATGAGCGGATCAAGCGCGCCGATTTTTTCGATGCGCTTTTTCCCATACGGCAGGCGATGCAGCAGATACCGCAGGGCATTGAGCCGGGCACGTTTCTTGCAGTCAGACTTGATGATGGTCCAGGGTGCGTCCGAGGTATCGCAATGCATAAACATCGCCTCTTTCGCACGGGTATAAGCATCCCATTTATTGAGTGAGGCCTTGTCGACCGGGCTGAGTTTCCACTGTTTCAAAGGATGGGCCATCCGCTCCTTGAAGCGGCGGCGTTGTTCTTCCCGACTCACCGAGAACCAGAACTTCACCAAATGGATGCCACTACGGACAAGGTTCCGTTCAAACTCCGGCACCTGACGCATGAATTCATCGTATTCAGCCTGGGTGCAAAAACCCATGACCCGCTCCACACCTGCCCGGTTATACCAACTGCGGTCGAACAGCACGATCTCTCCTTTGGTGGGCAGTTCAGAGACATAGCGTTGGAAATACCACTGCCCGCGCTCGACGTCGTTTGGCTTTTCCAGGGCAACAACGCGGGCACCGCGTGGATTGAGGTGCTCCATGAATCGCTTGATGGAACCTCCCTTCCCGGCCGCGTCACGACCTTCAAAGAGAATGATGACACGCTGCCCCGTTTCCTTGACCCAGGCTTGGAGTTTCAGCAGTTCCACCTGGAGTCGGTATTTTTGTTGCTCGTAACTCCGTCGTGACAGCAGATTCAAATACGGATATGCGCCTTGCCGCCAGGCTGGAGCCAAGGCTGAATCGGGATCCGGTTCATTCACCGTTGATTTCGCTTTGGCAAAAAGTCGGCGGCTGAGTGCCTTCACTTCATCAGGGGAGGCCCCGGCAATCAGAGCCTTGATCTGCTCCAACGCTTCACCTTCCGGTTCGCCCGAGTCATGACTGGCGAGCAGGCGAGCCAATGTCATGACCTGATTGGTGCCCGATCCTGAACTGGCACGGGACACGACATGTGCCTGAATGCCCGCTGGCGTTAGTGCTGCCACAGTGTCACCGCTGGCAGCACGACGGGGTGCGTTGCCTCTACGTTTTCTGGGCGGAGACTTGGAGATTGTAGAGGTCGGTTTCTTGCGAGCCATAAGCTGGATGGTGGGCAGTTGAGTGAGCGAAGGTTCAATGCTGTCCCTGCGGATATGCGTTCGAACCCGTGTAGGACACTATGCCGCCGGGCCTGCGGCCTTTGGCAACAAACCGCGAATAAATGCCCCGGCTGACCAGGATCTTGCCGGGGGTCATGGCTGGAGGCGCCCACAGTCGGTCCGCGACCTTGGATTTGAGTGAATCGTGGCTGATGAGAAGTCCCTTGGTGCGCATCACCAAGGTTAATATCCGAAAAAGGTCCGTTTTTCTACGCGTCACCATGCAAAGGCCTCGCCAATCTTGCGCTGCCTTTGCCGGTTCATGCGGACCTCAAAACTTGATACCGGTCATGACATAGACGAAATCCGCATCGCTGCT
>CAJCCF010000113.1 GCA_903960845.1 uncultured Verrucomicrobiota bacterium
ACCACCACGATTTTCCCCACCACCACCACAGGCAGCCCGGCACAGATTCTGGCGATGCTCGACGCCTGCAGGGAAACACGTGAGAACTGGAGCCCCGAACAAGGCTCACGCATCGCCGGAGTGCATGTGTACGGCCCCTACTTCGCCGAGGACAAAGTCGGCTGCCATTCGCTGAAGGGACGCCGGGAGCCGGGCAGCGGAGAGTATGCCGCCTGGTTTCGTGATGATCTCGTGCGCATCGCCACCTGCGCCGCAGAATTGCCGGGCGCGCTTGATTTCTACCGCGCCGCGCGCCGCAAGCGCTGTCTCGTCACCTGCGGTCACTCAAATGCAAACTGGGCGGAGATGGCGCAGGCCTTTCGTGCAGGGATGCGGCACGTGGACCACTTCTGGTGTGCGATGAGTTCCGTGGTTTCGCTGCGTTCCCGGTTCGGCACGCCGATGCAGGCAGGCATGGAGCAGTTCGTTCTCGCCACAGCGGACATGAGCACCGAACTCATCGCCGATGGCTGCCATCTTTCACCCGAGTTGCTCGACTTTGCCTTCCGCATGAAAGGTGCCTCGCGGCTCTGTCTTGTCACGGACTGCAACCGCGCCATGGACATGCCGCCGGGACGCTACCGGTTCGGCGCGCTGAAAGACGGATCATGGTTCGAGAGCGATGGCAAGGTGGGCCGAGCGGACGGCAGCCTGGCCAGCGCCATCGTGGGCATGGATCACATGATGCGCCACATGCACCGCAACACCTCCGCCACGCTGCCTGACGCCGTTCGCATGGCCAGCCTCACGCCAGCGGAACGGACAGGCATCTCCAAAACCACCGGCAGTCTCGAACCCGGCAAACGCGCCGATGTGCTCGTGCTTAACAAACGATTCGAAATTCGACGCACCTTCATCGCCGGCATCGAGGTGCCGCGATGAATCTCCGCCGCGCAGCATCACCGCTGCCACACGGAAAGCCGACTCACCTGCCGGATTCCCGTCAGAGACTGGTGCGAGCCCGCGTTATCTGCCAGCATCCCATTCCTCATGATTCGCATCGCCCTCTCCATCCTCCTCGCAGCGCTCACCACCACAGCCATCGCCGGGGACAATTACCTGGTCTATTACGGCTGCTACACGAATGCCAAATCGGGCAGCAAGGGCATCTATGTTTCCAGGTTTAACAGCAGCAGTGGTGAACTGAGTGATCCAGATCTTGCAGTGGCAACGAGCAGCCCGAGTTTTCTGGCGATACATCCTTCAAAAAAATATCTCTACGCAGTCGGTGAGATGGGCACGCCCGGACAAAAAGGCGGTGGCGTGAGCGCCTTCACCCTTTCGCTGTCGGACGGCAAACTCAGTCTGATCAATCAAGTCTCATCCGTCGGCGCCGGACCTTGTCATGTGTCGGTCGATAAAACAGGCAGGATGGCCATGATCGCCAACTACGGCGGCGGCAGCGTGGCCAGTTATTCGGTCCTGGAAAATGGCGGGCTGAGCGACGCGCGCAGCTTTGTGCAGCATGAAGGCAGCGGCGCAGATCCCAAGCGCCAGTCAGGGCCGCATGCACATAGTTTCAATGTCAGTCCGGACAACCGTTTCGGTTTCGCCTGTGATCTCGGCCTGGACAAAGTGTTCATCTACCGGATCGACCCGGCCACGGGCAAAATAACCGCCCACGGCCACGGCAGCGTGCCTCCCGGCAGTGGACCGCGTCACTTCGCGTTTCACCCAAGCGGCAAGTATGCATTTGTGAACAACGAGATGCTCATGACCGTGACCTCCTTTGCCTATGATGCGGAGAAGGGCACCCTGACGGAGATCGAAACCGTCTCCACACTGCCTGAGTCGGACCGGGGCAAGAAAAGTCTCAGCACGGCGGAAACGGTGGCCCATCCGAATGGCAAGTTCGTCTACGTTTCCAACCGCACGCATGACACCATCGCCGTCTTCACCTGCGATCCTGCCACCGGCAGACTGACACTGATCCAGAATGCCTCCGCCGAGGGCAAGATCCCGCGCAATTTCAGCCTCGACCCCACCGGCAAGTGGATGATCGTCGTCCATCAGGACAGCAACACCGGGGCGCTGTTCAAAGTCGATCAGGACAGCGGCAAGCTGACCTTCACCGGCAAGAAAGTGAATGTCGGCGGCTCAGTCTGCGTGCGGTTTTTGGGATTGGATTGATTCGATCACTTAGCCGGCGACACCACTCCTGATCACCCGGCCCGAGGGCACGGTGACCACCCCGAATTCCACGTTGACGTCCCCGCTTTGGGGAATACTCTGCCCGTCTCCGCGACGCATCATC
>CAJCCF010000114.1 GCA_903960845.1 uncultured Verrucomicrobiota bacterium
CACTGGACTGCGCCGCTGAAATCGTCCGCCGTCAGCGTGCCGGCAATTTCTGGCCGCCGGCCGCCAAAGCGTGGACGCAGGATTATGAGGAACTCTTCCTCGGCGACATCGAGCAGACCGTGGAGTTTCAGTGAACCCTGTGCTGGCATTCGGTGTGCCGATCTTGTCCAGCTTGAGATACCTGAGCGTTATGGTTCGTTCGTTGCTCGATGCGCCTCCTTTTCCTTGCCCTGATTCTGGTCTCCACTGCCTCCGCTCAGGACGTTGGGCCGACGTTGTTTCAAAACGTCTGCTCGCAGTGCCACGGGCTGAAGGGTGAGGGTAAAGAGGACTTGAAATCACCCTCCATCGCGAATCTGCCGGTGTGGTATGTCACGACCCAGCTGAGCAACTTTCACAATGGCAAACGCGGCACCGACACCGCCGTTGACCCGCAGGGAGCCATGATGGCGGCCATCGCCAAATCCTTGAAACCGGAGCAGATCGCGGCGGTGGCAAAGCATGTGGAAAAACTGCCGCTGGTGGTGCCTGCCAAGCGTGAGATTGATGGCGCGGACGTGGCCGGCGGTCAGTTGCTGTTTTACGAGCGCTGCATGGAGTGCCACCGCTACAACGCAAGCGGCGAGATGGCCTTTGGCAGTCCGCCCCTGGTGGGTCGTCAGGGCTGGTATCTGCTGGCGCAGCTCAAGAAGTTCAAGAACCTGCACCGCGGCGCCGCCAAGGGAGATGCAAACGGGGCAAAGATGGTGCAGATGGCCACGCTCTTCATCGAGGACGAACAAATGATGAAGAATGTCGTCGGCTACATTCTGACGCTGAATCCGGCTGCTCCGGCAGCTGAGGAGATTTTCAAGCCGGCGCGGGTCAGCGCTGACAAACCGTGACGCTCAGGTTACACTGCGCCCATGAGCGCCACTCTCACCCTCATCGCGGCAGTCTCGGCGGACGGGTTCATCTCCACGGGAACCGGTGTGCCGTGGGATCTGCCGGCGGATCGCGCGCACTTCAGGGCTTACACGCAGAATAAATGGCTGCTGCTCGGGCGGCGCACTTATGAGGAGATGAAGGGCTGGTTTCAGCCTGGACATCACCCACTGGTGCTTACGCGCGATCCGAAGTTTGAACTGGCGCATGGAAACGCCGTGTCATCAGTGCCCGAAGCGCTGCGCCTGGCCCGGGCTCAAAGGGAACTTGTCTGCCTGGGCGGCGCGGAAGTGTATGCGGCGGCGATGCCGCATGCCCACCGGCTGGTGATCACCCGGGTGCATCAGGTTCTCGGGCGAGGACTGGCTTTCCCGGTGATTTCAGCGCGCGAGTGGGAACCGGTTTCACGACGCTCCCAGGGTCTTGATGCGGAGCATGCGTATGAGTTTGAGATCACCACCAGCCAGCGCATCCAGCAGCTGGATCTGGCCGCATGACAGGCAGCGCAAAAAAATCAGCGCCGATGCGTCATCGCTCCGCGCAGGGCGGTGCGGTAGTTCACGATGCCTTCGGCGATCGCCGCGGAGACAGACTGGCGGTAGGTGTCTGAGGCGATCAGCCGGCACTCATTGCCATTGGTCACGAAGCCGCCTTCAAAGAGAACGCCGGGGCGCTTGCAACCGGTCAGCACACTCCACTGCGCGCGCTTGATGCCGCGGTCCACAAACTTGAACTTGCTGATGACCATGGCATGAACCGCCGTGGCGAGCGCGATGTTGGCGGAGTCATGTGAGTTTCCCGTCAGGCCGTTGGCATTGTAGCCGCCGCCACGTTCCAGGCTGGCGGAACTGCCCTGCGGTGTCAGCGCAAAGGTTTCGATGCCGGTGGCCGTGCTGCTGTCCCCGGAGTTGAAGTGCAGGCTCAGGAAAATGCTGCGTGGCGTGGCATTGGCCACGGCAACACGGCCGCCAAGGGTGATGAAGGTGTCCGTGTTGCGGGTGAGGATGACCTTGAAGCCCTTCCTTTGCAGCGCGTCCTTCACCGATGCGGCCATTTGCAGGGCGAAATCCTTTTCGTATCCATAGACGCCGCGGGCGCCGGAATCATGACCGCCATGGCCGGCATCGACAACAACGGTGTCAAACGGCTCGGCATCGGTGATGTAGGTGGGGCGCAGGACGGGATCGATCAGCTTGCAAAGATCCAGTCTGGAAAAGAGGGCGCTGCCGCCGGAGTCGATGACGGGGTAGCTGAGGATGAATTTGATGTTGTTGATCAGGATCTCCTGGCTGCCGATCTGGGCCTTGAGAATCAGGTTGTTTGATTTCAGCCAAACATGCGTGCCCTCGATCTTGATGGAGCTGAAGCGGTAGAATTGATGGATGCTTTCGGCGGCGATGTAGTCGCGGCCATTGACCTTCACGATTTTCCATCCGCCGGAATGGGAGGCCGGCAGCGGATGGTTGGGCTCAATCCTTGTCTCCGCTGCGGGAGCCGTCTTGGCTGCGGCGGTCTGTTTGTCATCGTCGTCGGTGCCAAATTCGCCATCGCCCTTGGTTTTCTTTGCCGGACTCTCAATCGTTTTTTTCTCCGGCAGCACGGTCTTCTTTTCCAGGGTGACGATCTTCTTCTCAGCTGCCGCAGGCGCGGCGGGTTCCGTTTTTTTGACGAGAGCCGGTTCAGTCTTTTTTTCTGCTGCCGGTGCCGATTTCTTCGCGGTGGTGCTGGATTTGGAACTGCCACCTGATTTCGGTTTGATCGTGGTGACCTTGGGTCTTGGGCCCGGCGTGGCAGGCTTGTCTTCAGGTGTCGGTTCGACAGTCTCTGGAGCGGGCGGCGGCGGAGTTTCCTTGGGACCGCCACCAAGGATGCGGCGCAGCAACCCTGGTTTTTCCTCGGGCTTCATCGCATCGGCGTCGGCCACTGCGGATTTCTCTGGCGCGGTGACCTCTGGCTTTTTGGCGGCCGACGGTTCGTCCTTCTTATCGTCCTTCTTATCCTGGGTGGATGTCGATTTCCTGCTCGCTGTGGTCTTGGATTTTGACCCCGTGGTGCTGGTCTTTTCTTCCGCTGCAGGCTCGACTTTTTCGGGCGCGGGTGGCGGTGGGGTATCTTTGGAGCCGCCGCCAATGATCCGGCGCAGGAAACCCGGCTTTTCGTCCGGCTTCGCGGTATCGGCTTCGGCGCTGGCGGGTTTCTCCTCCACCGTGGGTTCCTGCTTTTTAGCGGGAGACGTCTTGTCCTTCTTTTCCGGTGCCGATTTCTTCCCGGTGGTGTCAGCGTTTTCGGTGTTGTCCGGTTTGGGTTGGGTCGTTTTGCCCTTGGATTTCGAGCCCTTGGCGGCGGGTTTCTCCTCGGGAGCTGGCTCGACTTTTTCGGGTGCGGGCGGCGGTGGTGTTTCCTTGGAGCCGCCGCCAATGATGCGGCGCAGAAAACCCGGCTTGCCATCCGGTTTTGTCACATCGGCATGGCCGATGCCGGAAGCGAAAATGGCCAGCGTCAGCATGAGCGTGCTGGCGGCGCGGGAGGTGCTGGGGGAGGCAAATCTCATCTTCTCGGGTCCAAAGGAATCGTCGCGGCGAAACCGCCAGGGCCGACGATTCTAGTTCACTTCAAACTTTTGGCAAACTCGGAGTCGATGGCCGGCACCGCGGCTGAGCCACGGCTCAAAGGCACCACCACCCAGGGGCGATGAAGCGGCGCGGCATTGAAAAAAGCCGACTCTTACCCGAAGCCCTGATCAAGTGGCTCGGGTTGCGGCATTCATCACACCTCAGGGTTTTTGTATCGAGACGGCGGGCGCTGGCGCTGGTTCAGCGGGCGGTGCCGTCGGAACAGCGGGCGGTGCAGGATTCACTGGTGCTGCGGCCTTGCCAGCCGGGGCTGGGACTGGTGAGGGATTTTGTGTTGGGCGTGGCGCGGTGACTTGCGGTTGGGCGGAGATGACGGCCATGGCCTGGGGTGAAATGGCGACGGGCTGGTTGGTCACGCCTGGCGGGGGAGGGCTGGGGCGTGCTGACATCGGTGGTTGGCCGGGCCGCATGGCGTTGGGCATGGGCACCGCTGGTGCTGGCAGCGGCACGGACTGAATCTCTGTGCTCGGGCGGGTGGCCAGTGGGTAGGGGCTTGGAGCCGTGGTGGAAACGGCGGGCTTGGCTGCGCTTGCGGCATGGCCAGCTCCGCAGCTTGAGCCGCAACCGCCTGCGCCTGATCCACAA
>CAJCCF010000115.1 GCA_903960845.1 uncultured Verrucomicrobiota bacterium
GTCGCCGAGGAGTTCGAGATCGGAGTAACCGCTGTCGGTGTTGCCGGTGCCCGGCTTGTCAGTGGCGCTGCGCTTGGTGTTGTGGAGGAGTTTGATGCGATACTGGCCCTCCCGGCGGTTCACGATGTCATCCAAGGTGCCGACCCAAGCGACGTAGTGACCGTAGGTGGAGCTTGTCTTTGCCATGTCGCGGAAGGCGATGACGAGACGGCCATCGGGAGCGTGTTTGATGACATGGCGATCCCCGGTGAGCGCGGCGGGGAGCTCTTTGGGCTCGCTCCAAGTGCGGGCGTCGTCTGTGCTCACGGAATACAGGGAGTGATGCTGGCGCGTGTTTTCTCGCATGAGCATGACGAGCTGTTTGCCATCATCGGACCGTGTCACGCTCGGCTGTGCCCACTGTCCGGGGACGACGAGGATGACGCGTTCCTTGCTCCATGTCAGGCCGCCATCGAACGACTCGCTCTGCCAGACGACGGGATGCAGATCCTTGGCGTTCGTTGGGTCTCGACGGTCGGACCACATGATGAGCCGCTTTCCGCCATCGAAGGACAGGATGCTTTTGGGCGCAACTTCGCCGACGAGGCCAAGTTCCGTCATCGGCGACCACGTTTTGCCAAGGTCCGTGGAAAACGCGCTGCGGAGATTTCCCGGGAAGTCACAGCCGCCGAAGATGAAGAGGCGCTCGATGCCTCGTGGATCGCTCAGGCGATGGAGCACTGGCGTGGTTGTCTTCACGAGCTGCCAATCCGGCGGCGTTGACAAAGGGGAAGTCCATGTGAGACCGCCGTCATCACTGCGAGCGAGCGGGCCGAGGTGTCCTGCGTGATTCATGCACCACGCGGTGAACATCGTCCTGCCATCCGCCATCAACACCGTGTCGCAATGGCCTTGGTATTCTTTTTCCGTGCCACGGGCGATGACGACATGCCGTGCCGCATCGGCAGAGATGTCCACGGTCGGGATGGAAATGCTGCGCAAGGTGCCTGGCGTAGGCCCGGCAAAGGTGGGCACGTCCCCGGCATGGAGAAGCGTGCTGCACAAGATCGCGAAAAGGCAGGAAAGGGATCGAAGAGACATGATGAGACAAAACGTAGGCAGACATGGCATTTCGACGGTGGACATGCTTGTTGGCGTGTTATGTTATCACCATGCCTGAAAGCAACCCCGCAAAACTTAAAGACATCGCCAGTGCCACGGGGGTGTCATTGATGACCGTGTCCCGCGTGCTGCGCGGTGCGCCGAAGGTGTCGGCGGAAAAGCGCGCACTGGTGCTGAAAGAGGCTCAGCGGCTGAAATATCAACCGGACCCGCATCTGGCGCGGATGATGCAAATGGTGCGCGGTAAAAAAGAAACGCGCGTACGTGCCGTGATCGCCGTGATTCGCGAGGACGTGCCGCAGGATGGTTTGCTCAGTTCCTCGTATCAATATGTGCCGATCGAACCGATCCGCAGTCGAGCCCACGGGCATGGCTACGCAGTGGAGGAGTTCTGGCTGGGACGCGACGGCCTGACGCCGAAACGCCTGCAGAAGATCCTGCATGCACGAGGCATCGAGGGCGTGATCGTATCGCCGCAGAGTACGCAGCTGCCATGCAGCAAACTTGATTATTCATCGTTCGCCGCCGTCACCTTTGGAAATGCCATGAGCACGCCGGCGCTGCACATGTGCGCGGGGAACATGACCCTGGGCATTCACATGGCTGCAGAGCAACTCGCCGCGCGCGGCTACCGCCGCATCGGAGTGGCAGTGACGCGCTGGATCGTGAATCGCTCGCAGTTTGGCTACAGTGGCGGGCTGTTTCATTGGCAGCACGGCCTGCCGCCGGAGGATCGCGTTCCGCTGCTTTTATTCCCGAGCAATGACATCAGTCGCGGCTACGACCCCTTTGCCAAGTGGATGCGCGAGCACCGGCCCGATGCACTGATCACCTTTGACACCCATGTGCCCGGCTGGCTGAAGCGACTCGGTCTGCGCGTGCCGGAGGACATCGGTTTTGCCGTGCATGACTGGACGCCAAAGATGAAGGATTTCGCCGGCATCCATCAACGCCGCGATCACCTCGCTGCGGCGGCAGTCGATCTGATCGTCACCCAACTTTCACAGCACGAGCACGGTGTGCCGGATGTCCCGCGTCAGATCATGATCCCGCCGCAGTGGGTGGATGGGCCGAGTGTGCGTGCCTAGCCCCGGTTTGAGAATCCGCCACCACCTGATTCGACTAACCATTGATTCACTTCAGCTTCTCTATCGGAATAACCGCCAGTTCGGCGCTGTTGTGATTGCCTTTGCGGCCACCGGAGTTGGAGTAGCTGACGTAGAGTTTGCCTTCGTGCTCGGTGGCGCATGGGTAGGAGAGGCTGGCTCCGTCCGCCACATCACCAGGTCCTTGCGGAAAGATGGAGGGTCGGATGATGAAGACGCGGCTGAACACGGACTCGCCCGGTTTGCTGAGGGCGATGGTGAGTGGCGTGCGTCTTCCACCACTGTCGGCGGTGGTGGTGCAGACGAGGTAACGCTGGCCGGTGCTGAGAATTCCGGCAGCCGGCTTGGAGGTGGCCATAGGCAGGTTGCAAGGAGCGGAAGCGATCCAGGTGCGTCCATAGTTCTTGCTCACGGCGATAAGAGCCTGCGCCTTGGCTCCGAAGCGGGCGATGTTCATCACATTCGGACCATCGGCGATGATGCCTGATTCGCCCCACATGTTGAGCCCATCGACAGCCGGGATGACCACGAGATCCCACTTCATCAAATCATCACCATGGCTGATGGCGACAGCAGCTGGGTTCTTGCTGGTCTCGGAAAACGCACCCGCTTTGATTCCAGGCATGATCCAGTTTCCATCAGCCATCTTCACCGGCTGATTCAGTGCCCAGAAGCCACCATCAATCACCACGCCCCGTGACTGCCAGACGCCGGTCGTTTCATCGAGCACAAAGGCCCGCGTGTGAATCTTTTGCATGCGGCCATAAAACGCTCCGTGAAATGCCCAAAGCCTGCCCCCATGTGAAAGGAACACGCCATGACTGATCGACAGATCGGGCTCTCCTGCGCCGGTTCCGATGGTGAAGGGAGCGCCCCAGGTCTTGCCAGCATCTTCGCTGACGCGACCGCGTGCTTCTTCGCCATGCGTGTTCTCCTCTCCCTTGTTGTGACCAAACGATGCGTAGAGCTTTCCTTTGTGCCAGCCAAGACCCACGCCATGCAACCAGATGTAGCCGTCCTGTTCAGGCTCGTTGGCTTTGATGACATGAAACGCCACGCCATCCAGCACAGGTGCCTCCGCAGCCTTTGGCAGTTTCACGTGGTCATCCCAGAGTGGCGTCTCCGCGAAGATCGGTTTGGGAATTTTATGTGTGGCCGTGACGGGTTGGTAGTTCGCCGTAATCTCCTCTGCGCTCAGCGCCCGAGGCTCAAATCGGGCCTCATCGACCGCACCGGTGAACATCTGCGTGCGACGGCCGTTGTCGTTGATTCCACCGAGAGTGATCGGAGCCTGCGTGATCGGCATGGGTTTCCTCAGCCTGGCCTCTCCCACCTGCTCTCCGTTCAGAAACAGCGCCGCCTTGCCAGAATCAACCGCCAGAGTCGCGAAATACCAATGACCGGCTTTCAGCGGTTCCTTGCTGGCGATGGTCATCCAGCCTGCCTGCTGCACATGCAGCTTCAGTCTGCCATCAGGCTCCACCGTGAGCGTCCATTGCCGTTCCCCGAGAGAGTAACGGTTCTTTCCTGCGATCATCTGCTGTCCATCCTGCGTGGCATATGGATTGAACCAAACCGAGAACGTGAAGCCATCCGCGCCCGCATTCAGCGACGCCGAATCCTTCAACTCAATCACTGAACCACCGTCCAGTACCAAACACTGATCCAGCGCGCCAGACGCAGACTTGATCGTACCGTGAATCTTCAGCGATGCGGCGTCGGCATTCAGCGCCCAATGCGCGCCCTTGGATTCCAGACTGACTAACAATAAGCACAGTAAATACTTCATCTTGATAGCAAAACGAGTCTCCAGGCCTGATCAGGCAGCCAGTTGGCTGAATCGGGTGGTATGTTAACAAGGCGGCCCCTGCCCTCCAGGCAGAATCGATCCTTGAGGGATGAATCACGGAAGAGGCTCGCCGGAATCATAGACCCAGCGAACGTAGCTGCCGTCACGAATATGCGCGTGACTGTCCACTTCCATGAGGCCAAAGATCGTCTTCGCTTCGTAGCGCACATCAATCACCCAAGTGGGCTTGCCATCGACCGTCCTGGTTTCCGGAGCGCTCCAATGCACGACTTTTTTCGGGTCCACGTCACTGACTTTGCCGGAAGAGATCACCGCCAGCAGAATGTTGTAACTGCCGTCAGGATTCTGCACCGGCTTGCCTTCGGCACCAAAGCTCACGCCCACACCATTGGCGAGAGTGCTGTTATCCTTGCCTGGAGTGGTGTTCTTGGTTTTTCCGGCAATCCAGGCCTGACGGGATTGCTCGATGCGTGCCACTTTCCATTTCTCATAGCTGACATGGATTTGATCGGGAAAATCCGTGTCCATCACAGCGACATTTCCCCTCGCGGTGGATGTTGCAGTCGGAGAGATGGTGATGACGCCATTGTCAGCGGACAAAGCCTGGGCAGTGGCCCCGGCGCGCAGGGTGGAAGCCCCGACGCTCATCTTTACCTCCACATCCTTTTTCAAAATCACCGACCTTGGGAAAGCCTGCTTGGGGATCATTGTCCAGTTCTTGGTGATCGACTCCGCCGACTGAATGGTTGGTGCGACGAACTCGTCGTTTTGGATCTTGGGAATGGTGGGCTGCCAGTTGTCCGCAGGCTTGGTAGCCTTGGCAGTGGCTGATGCCGCGGCAGTCACTGCTGCAGGGCCGTCATCTTCGACGACGTGATCCGGGATCACGGCTTTTGCTGCCGCTGCAGGCCGCGGACCTTTTTCAAAAATCACGCGCTCCCAGGGTCTGGCCAAATAGTAGTCATATGCTGCGAAGGCTCCGCCAAGGATGAGTAGGGTGACGAAAAGGGATTTCATGAAATTGATGAGAGGCCACTTACAAGCCGGACGACGATATATCGAGCGGCTCTGCCCGCAATGAAACAATCCGTAATCTTCTGAAGACTTAGGCTTGATGCCTGAGCTTTATTTCCTGCACAGCCCAAGCTGAATGCTCAGCAATGAGCGGGTGATTGTCTTGCGTCAGCCGCTCTAACCCGGGTAAATCATCCATCGTTCCCGTATTTCCGAGAGCGACGCAGACATTGCGGATGAAAGCAGGGCGTTTGATGCGCTTGATCGGGCTTTTGGCAAAGAGGGTCCGGAACTCGTCATCAGTCAGGCTCAGGAAATCGCGCAAGCTCTTGCTGAACAGCGATTCGCGCGCTTGAAAAGTGGCCTCGTGAGAGACCTGCGCGAACTTGTTCCAAGGGCACGCCGTCAGGCAGTCATCGCAGCCATAAATCCGGTCACCCATCGCGCGGCGAAACTCCTCGGGAATGCTGCCTTTGCTCTCGATCGTCAGGTAACTGATGCAGCGGCGTGCATCCATGCGCTGCGGTGCCGTGATGGCCCGGGTCGGGCAGGCGTCCATGCAGCGCGTGCATTTGCCGCACAGGTCTTTTGCTGGCGTGTCGGCAGGCAGATCCAGCGTCGTGATCAATTCGGCAAGAAAGAACCAGGTGCCTAAGTGGCGGTGGATCTGCATGGTACTCTTGCCCCCCCAGCCGAGCCCTGCCTCACTGGCAAAGTCACGCTCCAGCACAGGCCCCGTGTCTACATAGTACCGCTGAGCACCACCCTGCTGAATCATCCACGCATCCAGTGCCTTCAGCTTCCTTTCGATCAGGTCGTGATAGTCCTCATTCCAGGCATACCGTGCAATCCGGTAGTCTCCGCCGCCGGGCGATGTCCCACCATTTATTGTCGTGGCGGGTGTGCCCTGAAAATAATTCAGCGCCAGCACCACCACGCTGCGAGCACCCGGCAGCACCACACGAGGATCCGTGCGGCGCTCCAGATTCCGGGCCATCCAGGCCATGTCACCATGCTTCCCCTCGGCCACCCATTGCTTGTAGAGTTCAGCATGCGGCGCCTCCTTGGCCTCCGCGATCCGGCAGTCCGCAAAGCCAAGCTCAAGAGCTTGGGTGACGAGTAGGGACTTGATGTCTGGCATGGCTGCCACCTTGCTTCGGAGCTTAGACCTTGTCAAAGCAGCGCGCCCTAACTCCGGCTTGCACTCTGGCGATTTCCTCCGAGTTTCCGCGCCCCTTTTCCCGCCATGATTCCGAACGCCTACCGATCCCTCCACTGCAACGCCATCCGCCCTGAGCACATCGGCCAGTCCGTCACGCTCTGTGGCTGGGTCAATTCGGCACGCGACCATGGCGGCGTCATCTTCATCGATCTGCGCGACCGTGAAGGCCTGACCCAGGTGGTGTTTCGTCCGGAAGAAAACGCCGCGCTTGCCGAGCAAAGCCACGAACTGCGTGATGAGGATGTCATCCAGGTCATCGGCAAAGTCGCCGCCCGCCTCACGGGCACCGAGAACTCAAAGCTCGGCACCGGCGAAGTCGAAATCGTCGCCACCGAACTCAAGGTGATGAACAAGTCCGACGTCCTGCCCTTCCACCTCGACCGCGAGATGTCGAACGAAGACCTGCGGATGAAGTACCGCTACCTCGACCTGCGCCGCGAGCGCATGAACCGGAACATCCGCACACGGCACAAGATCACCACCGCCGCCCGCAACTACCTCGATGCGACAGGTTTCATCGAAGTCGAGACACCCATCCTTTCCAATCCAACACCTGAAGGAGCGCGTGACTTCCTCGTCCCTGCCCGCCTCAGTCCAGGCAAGTTCTTCGCGCTACCCCAGGCTCCGCAGCAGTACAAGCAACTCCTCATGGTCGCCGGTCTTGAGCGTTACTTCCAAATCGCCCGCTGCTTCCGTGATGAGGACCTGCGCGCCGACCGCCAACCGGAATTCACCCAAATCGATATCGAGGCCAGTTTCATCGAGCAAAACGACATCATTCAACTCGTCGAAGGCCTGCTCGCCAGCATGTTCAAAGCCGGTCAGGGCGTGGACATCCCCACATCCTTTGAGCGCATCACCTATCAGCACGCCATGGACGTTTACGGCTCGGATAAACCCGACACCCGTTACGGCCTGCAGATCGTGGACATGGCCGACGTCTTCGCCAACAGTGGCTTCAAGATCTTCCGCACCATCCTCGAAGGCGGCGGCGTCGTTCGCGCCATCAATGCCAAAGGTTTCGCAGGCATCACCACCGGCCAGATGATTCGTCTGAATGAACTCGCCATCCAGGCCGGCATGAAGGTGAAGCAGCTCGCCTTCATCAAGGTCGAGCGCAACGCAGAAGGCATTCTCGAATACAAGAGCCCGCTGTGGAAGTTCTTTGGCGAAGACGAACAAAAAGCGCTGATCGCCAAGCTTGGTGTCGAGGAAAACGACATCGTCTTCTTCTATGCCGGCACCTGGGACGAGGCCTGCAACATCCTTGGCAAAGTCCGCCTCGAGATCGCCTCCATGCAAAAGCTCACGGAAGGCAGCACCGCGCTGAACTTCCTCTGGGTCGTTGATTTCCCCCTCCTCGCCTACAGCCCGGAAGATCAGAGCTGGGTTGCTGTCCATCATCCCTTCACCCGCCCGAAGGCCGAAGACGTGCCGCTGCTCGATGCCGGTGAATACGGCAAGGTCCGCGCCGAAGCCTACGATGTCGTTCTCAACGGCTACGAACTCGGCGGTGGCTCGATCCGAATTCACGAAAGTGATCTCCAGGCAAAAATGTTCAGCGTGCTCGGCGTCACACCTGAGGAGCAGCAGCTCAAATTCAGCCACATCCTCGAAGCCTTCAAATTTGGCGCACCTCCGCACGGCGGCCTGGCCCTCGGACTCGACCGCATCGCCATGCTCGTCAGCGGTGAGGAAAGCATCCGCGAAGTCATCGCCTTCCCCAAGAATAACAAAGCCTGTGACCTCATGACCGAAAGTCCGACCCTGGTCGATTTCAAGTCCCTGCGCGAGCTCTACGTCCAGAGCACCTGGAAGGAAAAGAAGAAGGAAGAGACCGAAGCGCCTCAAGGCACCGAAGCCAAGTAATCGCCTTTCCCTTTCTTCCCGGCCAGGCTCCACACCCTGAATGAAGTGGGTGCGGCAGGTGGCCTCAACGCGTCACCCGCCCGGCCAGGGATTGGCGCAGTGCCGATTCCCAGGACTGCGGAGTCTCGCCGAGCAGGTCTGCCAAAGCGGCATTCGACATCGTGGTGTAGCGCGGGCGTCGTGCGAGGAAACCGGTGAACTCTTCCATGCGTTGCGGTTTCACCGGCGGCAAATCCTGAATCAAACCGATCTCGAGCGCGAGAGCCAGTGTCGTCTCGGCATAGCTGTGCCAGGTCGCCTCACCACTGTTGCAGACATGCAGCAATCCAGAGGCTGCCGGACGATGAATGAAGAGATGCTCCAACCAGCTCGCGATGTCATCCGTGCTTGTCGGCACGCTCCATTTGTCTGCAATCGCGGCCACTTCCTGCCCTGCGATCGCCCGCGCCAACATTTGATCCGGAAAGCTCGGCCTGTCGGGACCGAAGAGCCAGGAAACACGCGCCACAAGCACCTGTGAGCAGGCGGCCAGAACGGCCTGCTCTCCCGCCAGTTTGGAGCGCCCATAAGCATTCACCGGCACCGCAGGCGCCGCAGGCGCCGCCTCGCTGAGCAGGCTGTCCCCTTCCCCGTCAAAAACATAATCGGTGCTGATCTGAATCATCCGGGCACCGCGCCGCTGGCACTCGGCGGCCAGCACTGCGGGGGATTCCGCATTCACGCGCATCGCTCCCAATGGATCGCCCTCACACTCGTCCGGACTGATCATGCCTGCACAGTTGATCAACAAATCGAAATCCAAATCGCGCACGATCTCAGCGACCTCATCAGGTTTGGCAAGATCCAGAACGGATCTTGAAGGCGTCAGCATCTCATGGCGTGCCGCATAGCGCCGGTTCAGAGCGCCACCCAGTCGTCCGCTGGCCCCAGTGATAAAAATTTTCATGCCTTTGATCATGGCTTTGATGAGGGGCTTCCGTCCAGCTTGCAATCAAGTTTCATGCGTCCATCATCCCGGCCTACAAGTCACCATGGCTTCCAAACCACCCACCATTGTCATCATTGGAGCAGGCCTCTCAGGCCTTGCCTGCGCGCGACTGCTGACACGGGCTGGTCTAGCCTATCAAATCCATGAAGCCTCTGACACGGTGGGCGGTCGGGTGCGCTCGGATCGTGTGGACGGATTCACCCTGGATCGCGGCTTTCAGGTGCTGCTGCCTGCCTACCCTGAAGCCCGGCGCGTGCTCGACTATGAAGGGCTCGATCTCCGCTCGCTGTATCGGGGTGCAGAGGTGCACTTCAAACGCAAGCCGCACCGCTTTGCCGATCCTTTGTATCATCCGCTCGATGCCATCAGGAACATCGGTGATGACTTCATCTCCTGGCGCGACAAATGGTACACGATCGTCCTATGGAAGGAAGTCGGCGGCACACTTGGTATCGAGCGCGGCATCCCGGAGATGGAGACCGAGGACTACCTGCGCGATTTCGGTTTCACGGAGTCGATGATCGACCGCTTCTTCAGATCCTTTTTTGGCGGTGTGTTTCTGGAAAAAGACCTCCGCACATCGGCACGGATGTTTCTCTTTCTCTACTCCATGTTCCTCCGCTCGGGTGCCGCGCTGCCGGCGCACGGGATGCAGGCCATCCCGGATCAACTCGCCGTCGCTCTACCGCCTGAGTCGCTGCATCTGAACAGCCCGGTCGCCGCCGTGCGGTCAGGTGAGGTGACATTTGCGAATGGTCAGGTCATCCACGCGGATCACATCATCCTCGCCACAAGTGAAGAGGTGGCCCATCGGCTGCTGCCTGACACAGGCGCTGAGAAACTCATTCCGGGCCGCAGCACCACCTGCCTTTATTTCAGCACTGACCAGGCCCTGCCGCGCGAGGCCATCCTGCATCTCGATGGCGATGGACGCGGTCCGGTGAACAACGCCTGCGTCGTGTCAAACGCCTCGCCGCACCTTGCTCCGCCCGGCCAGCATCTGATCTCCACCAGCATCATCGGCGCCCCCTCCAGCACGGAGCTTGAAGAAGTGGTGCGTGAACAGATGATGGAGTGGTTTGGCCCGGGTGCCCGCGACTGGAAGCACCTGCGCACCTACCAGATCCGCAACGCCCAACCAGAAGCGCGGCAACTCAAACTCGGTTCCGGACCGCTCGCCAGCGTCCTCGCCCCCGGTCTTTATCGCTGCGGTGATTACGTCGAGGACGTCTCCATCAATGGCGCGCTGCTCAGCGGCCGCCATGCCGCTGAGGCGGTTCTGGCAAGCATGGCTTGAAAGACTGGACCGGGCTAACCCGTCGCAGTCTTGTCATGTTTATCCGATCCCTTCTGCTAGTCTCTTTGTTCCTCACTCTTGCTGCACACGCGCAGCCCACTTTCCGTGCCGGAGTGGCCACAGTGGACATTTCGCCGACGGAGTTCCCGCGCATCATCGCAGGCGGCTTTCTCGAAGGACGGGGCGAAAAGCTCGCGGACAAGCTCTTCGTGCGCAGTTTTGTGCTCGATGACGGGAAGATGAAGATCGCCTTCGCCATCGTGGACACGTGCATGATGGAGCAGTCGCTCATCGATGAGGCCAAAGGCATTGCGGCTAAGCAATGCGGAATCCCGGTGGACCGCATGATGGTCAGCGCCACCCACACGCACTCCGCGCCGTCGGCGATGGGCTGCCTCGGCACGCGGAAGGACAGCGTGTATGCAAAATTCCTCACACCGAAGATCGCCGAGGCCATCGTCGCTGCGAATGCTGCGCTGCAACCGGCACGCATCGGCTGGGGCTCGTTCGATGACTGGGAGCACACGCACAACCGCCGCTGGATTCGCCTGCCGGGCAAGGAGGTCGTCGATCCCTTCGGCCAGCCCACGGGCCGCGCCAACATGCACCCCGGCTACCTCAGCAAGGACGTCGTCGGCCCCAGCGGCCCGGTGGATCCGCAGCTCAGCGTCATCGCGCTGCAAACGCTCGATGGCAAACCGCTCGGCGTGCTCGCGAATTACTCGCAGCACTACTTTGGCAGCGGCCCGGTCTCTGCCGACTACTTCGGCCTCTTCTGCAAACACCTCGCCGCGAAAATGGGCCAGCAGGGCGATGGCAACGGCCCCTTCGTCTGCGCCATGAGCCAGGGCACCAGCGGCGACCAGATGTGGATGGACTACGGCGCTGAGAAAAAGACCATCACCATCGACCACTACGCCTCCGAGGTCGCCGACAGCGCCATGAAGGCCCTGCAAACCGTGACGTATGTCGATCACGCCCCGCTCGGCATGATCGAGAAGACGTTGGACCTCAAGTATCGCGTCCCCGACGAAAAACGCCTCGCCTGGGCCAGGCCCATCGCCGCCAAAATCGAAAACGACCTGCCCAAGAACAAAGAGGAAGTCTATGCGAGAGAAGCGCTGATCCTCCACGAGCGCCAAAAGACCACCGTGAAGCTCCAAGCCATCCGCATCGGCGATCTGAGCATCGCCACGCTGCCGAACGAGGTGTATGCGATCACGGGGTTGAAGTTGAGGGAGATGTCGCTCAGCAAAATGCATTTCAACATTGAGTTGGCGAATGGCGCAGAAGGTTACATCCCTCCGCCGGAACAACACACACTTGGGGGATACACGACTTGGCCTGCGAGGACTGCTGGGCTCGAAGTTCCGGCGGAGCCAAAAATACTCGATCAACTTTTCGCAGCCCAAAGTGAACTCTACGGAAAATTCATGGGACCATATCTAAAGCTCGAAGGCGGCGATTATGTGAGAGAAATCGGCCAGACAAAGACCACGGCGCACTTTCACTGCTGCGATACAAATTCTAATCTCAAGAGCTTTCACCCAAAAACAAACAACATTGGATTAGTGCCCACCGGCGGCATTTCCTATTATCTTCCTGGAGTTGGATCTGGCCTTGGATACGACGAAGAGTCCGCGTTAAAACCCTCGCCATTTTCTGGTGCGCAAACCATCAACCGCGCCATTCATCTCGCCGGAGGCCATCTTGAAACTTCGAACCTGAAACTTGGAACTCAGTCCTCCACCGCCCTTTGGTTCTGGCTCGGCCACAAAAGCGGCGCGAGTGACCGAACAGGCGAGTTGATCAATGCGTTGGGTGTCAGCTTGAAGGCGCATCAGTTCCCTGACCACACGGTGAAGCTCGAATGGGGAGATAAAGTGGTTTCGGCTTTAGCCGAATACGAACCTTCGGCTAAAGCCAAAACCACTTTGTTTGCCGACGACTGGCACTTCGCCGTACTCATCCGCGATGAAGAAAACGTGCGCGTGCATCTCGATGGCTCGGAGAAGCCCGTTTTGAGCGGAAAGGCCGGGGAAGCGGCTAACGAAATGCTTTTCGGCAAAGGACTCGAAGGCCGACTCGATGAGATCACGATCTGGAATCGCGTCATCGAGCCCTCGCTCATCGCGAAACTTTGGAACATCTCCAAAGTAGGCGAGGAGAATGCGAAGCGGGCTGTTTCGCGGGCGGAGCGGAAGAAGCGGTCGCAGGGGCAGAGCTCCGCCTTGCTGAAGGTGCATGAAAACTGGTCCGCGTCGATGCGCTTCAAGAACACGATGGCGAACAACGTCAGTGCCGTGACCGCTTACCTCATCTCGCGCGGTCCGAAGGGCGATCATCAGGCGCCGGGCGATCACCTCGGCATTGGCGGGAACTTCAAAGATTCGTCGCCGGGCCGGTTGTTTGTCTTCAATGGCAATGCGGCCTCTCAAATCGTGCGCGGCACGACGGTCATCGAACCGGGCAAGTGGAATGACGTGAAACTGGAGCGACTCGGCTCGCGCGTGAAGGTCACGCTCAACGGCAAGGTGGAGATCGATGCCGAACTGCCCGTCACTGCGACCGGCGTGAAGGAATTGTTCTTTGGCAAACGCTGCGATGACTTCGCACCGCTGAAGGGTGAATTTGAGAAAACCGCTGTCGAAGGCGCGGCAGCGTCTTGGAGTGCGGTGGGAAGCGTTAGCGCGACACCGCTTTCGACGGCGTCCAAAACTCCGCAGTCCAATCCAACCAACGAAAGCGGCGTCAAAGCCGCCGCACTCCAAAACGCTGGCGAGCAGTCGAAGGTGCCAACAACGACCCAACCACTCTCTCCTGAAGATTCCGCGAAGAAGTGGCATGTGCGCGACGGATACCGCATCGAACTCGTCGCGGCGGAGCCGGTGGTGCTTGATCCCGTGGCGTTTGATTGGGATGAAAAGGGGCGCCTCTGGGTCATCGAAATGGCGGACTACCCGCTCGGCATGGATGGCAATGGCAAGGCCGGCGGCCGGGTGGTGATGCTGGAGGACAGCAATGCTGACGGGCGCTATGACAAGCGCACCGTGATCGTGTCCGATCTCAGCTATCCGACCGGCATCCTGACCTGGCGCGATGGTGTGATCGTCACCGCCGCTCCTGACATTTTTCTGATCAAACCCAATGGTGAGAAGAAGCTGCTCTTCACCGGATTCAGCACCGGCAATCAACAGCTCCGCGTCAATAGCCTGCGCTGGGGCATGGATGGCTGGGTGTATTGCGCCGCGGGCGCACATCACGGCGGCTACAACAAAGGCACACAGATCGAATCCAAACTCACCGGCGAAAAGATCGATCTCGGCAGCCGCGATTTCCGTTTCAAGCCCGACACCGGCGAGTTTGATCCGCAGACCGGCCCCTCGCAGTTCGGCCGCGCGAAGGATGACTGGGGACACTGGTTCGGCGTGCAGAACAGCTTTCCGCTCTGGCACTACGTGTTGCAGGATCATTACCTGCGCCGCAATCCGCACGTCATCCCGCCAGACCCGATCCATCAGCTCTTCCCGCGCAATCCTCCCGTCTATCCCGCCAGCAGCATGGAGAAGCGCTTCCACAGCTTTGACCAGGCCGGCCGCTTCACCAGTGCCTGCGGAATCGAGGTGTATCGCGATCAGGTGCTCTTCAACGACGGCAAAACGCACGCCTTCACCTGCGAACCCTTCCACAACGTCGTGCAGCATCACCTCCTCGAAGACGACGGCGTCACCTTCAAAGCCGTGCGCGATCCCGCCGAGTCGAAGATGGACTTCCTCGCCAGCGAAGACCGCTGGTGCCGCCCCGTCATGGTCCGCACCGGCCCGGATGGCGCGCTGTGGGTCGCCGACATGTATCGCTACATGATCGAGCACCCGCAGTGGCTGCCGCAGAATGGCAAAGAGGAGCTGTTGCCGCATTACCGCGAAGGAGATGACAAGGGGCGGATTTGGAAAGTCGTCAAAGAGTCAATCGGGTCACGACCAGTCTTCGAATGGGACAACCTCCCTATTAAGCTTGATTCCTCCAATGGCTGGCTCAGAGACAAGGCGCAGATGAAAGCTTTATGGAGTGGAGACGGCGATGCTTCGATCACCGGCACAGCCAACATCAAAGCTCAGACAGCATGGACGCTTCTCATAAAAGGCAAGCTGAAGACTTCCGACTGCATGAAGCTCCTCGAAGATGAGTCTGTGCATGTCCGCGAACAAGCCCTTCAAATGGCCGAAAAACTCGAATGGAAAGCGGACGAGGCGTCCGCGCTCCAAAAGGCCCTCGCGAAGCTCGTGAACGACAAGGATGCCAAAGTGCGACTCCAACTCGCCTGCACGCTCGGCGAACTGAAATTCGAGTGGGCGGGAGATTTGCTCGCGGAGTTTCTGGATGCCGCTCCTGCGGATTCTCCGCTGCAAGGCGCGGCGCTGAGTTCGGTTCTTCCGCATCTTGAACGCGTCTGCGCCGCTTTCCCAGAAGGCGGCGAGCCGGAGAACAACAAAGCCATCGGAATGCTCTTCCGCTGTGCTTTGGCGACTAACAACCAGAAGGCTATCTCAGCTCTGCTCTCACAGGTTGAGGCCAAAATGCACTTCGAAGAGCTTCTGGCCGTTTTGGATGAGAAAAACCTCTCGCTGGCCGCTTTTTCGAAACAGGTCACGGATGCCAGGGCGCGTGAAGCGGTCGAAAAAATGGCCGCGAGGCTGCAACAGGCTGCGGACTCGATCCAAACGGCTCCGACGATGGAATCGCTGACATTGCTGGCCTCGGATCGCGAGCATCGTGAACGCGTCAAAGCACTGCTGCCGGAGCTTTGGGCAAAGACGGGCAACGCAGAGGTGCTGCGGCTCGTCGCGAAGCTGCAACCACAGGGTGGCGTGGAGTTTTTGCTCGAAGGCTGGGACCAGCGCACGCCGGCGCTGCGCGTGCAGATCCTCGAAACGCTGCTCTCGAACGAAGCATGGACGCTGGCGCTGCTGAAACGGCCTGAAGCCAAATCTGCGGACGCGGCGATGCGGGCGCGGTTGATGAAGCATCCGAAGAAAAACATCGCCAACTTGGCGGAGAAGGTCTTCGCGGACTCCACGAGCGCCACGCGGGCAGCGGTGGTGGAGAAGTTCAAACCAGCGCTGAAGCTGCAAGGCGACGCCGCACGCGGAAAGACCGTATTCGCGAGCGTGTGCATCAGTTGCCACAAACTCGACGGCGTGGGCCTCGAACTCGGCCCGGATCTGCGCAGCGTGGCGCAGCATGAAGCGGAGAAACTTCTGAATTCCATTTTGGACCCGAGTGCCATCATTGAACCAGGCTTCATGGCCTATCACTGCACCCTGAAGAATGGCGAACAACTTTACGGCGTCATCGCCACCGAGACGAGCGCCAGCCTAACCCTGAAGATGGCAGGCAACCTCACCCGGTCCGTGTTGCGCAGTGATGTGGCGTCGCTGAAGAGCACCAACACCTCCCTGATGCCTGAGGGTCTCGAAGCGGCTCTCACGCCGCAATCACTGGCCGACTTGATCGCCTATCTCAAAGTGGCGCGCTGAACATCCGACA
>CAJCCF010000116.1 GCA_903960845.1 uncultured Verrucomicrobiota bacterium
CCGGCACGTGATGCAAACGCGCCAAGCCCAGGGTCCATGCCACAGCCACGATGGGTGCCTCCAGACTCAGCAAGTGAGGCCAAAGCCAGAGCGGGTGATTCCGGAAAGATGAGGTGGGATTGGCTGGCACAGGCTAAGCCAACGAGAAAAGGGGTGGCACGGGCAAATTGCAAGCCTCCTGACTGCAGCTTTATCACAGGAATATCGTATCCCGTAACAAGCCCTGGCAGGAAAACACGCTTTGCATCGTAGTCTCAAACCAAGATGCGCCTCCACCTTTCCGCCCTCCTCGCCTTTTCCGTCACTGCTGCCCATGCCGTCGGCCCGAACGTCAAAACTGATGACGTCGCCGGCAACGAGGCCGTGAAAAAAATCATGGAGAGCCGCCCCGGGCGCGGCGTGATGCGCGATGACACGCCACCGACACAGCCCCGGGATGCGGTGAAAAAATTCAAAACGCGCAGCGATGTCGCCATCGACCTCATGGCCTCCGAACCTGACCTCGAGCAGCCGCTCTACGTGAGCTGGGACAGCAAAGGCCGCATGTGGGTCACGCAGTATCGCCAGTATCAATTCCCCGCCGGATTGAAGATCATCAGCTACGATCAACATCTCCGCGCCAAGTTCGACAAAGTCCCGCTGCCACCGCCGCGTGGCGAAAAGGGCGCGGACAAGATCACCGTCTTTGAAGACACCGATGGCGACGGCTTTTTCGACAAGCACACCGACGTCATCACCGGCCTCAACATCGCCAGCGCGGCGCTGCACGGCATGAACCGCATCTGGGTGCTCAACCCGCCCTACCTGCTCAGTTATCCCGATGCCAATGGCGATGCGCTGCCGGACGGTGACCCAGAGGTTGAGCTCAGCGGCTTTGGTCTTGAGGACACGCACAGCGTGGCCACCAGCCTGCAATGGGGCATGGACGGCTGGCTTTACGGAGCCAACGGCAGCACCACCACCGGCAATGTCAGCAGCGCCAACACCAAGAACGTGAAATGGGAAGGTCAGTGCATCTGGCGCTATCATCCGAAAAAGAAGACTTTTGAAATCTATGCCGAAGGCGGCGGCAACACCTTCAGCCTCGACATCGACAGCAAGGGCCGTGTCTTTTCCGGCACCAACGGCGCCACACGCGGCATGCACTACGAGCAGGGCAGTTACGGCATCAAAGGCTGGGGCAAACACGGCCCGCTGACCAATCCCTATGCCTTCGGCTGGTTCGAGCACATGCGCCACGAGGGGGATAACAAACGATTTCCCCAGGCCTTCACCGTGTATGAAGGCGGCCTGCTGGGCAGCGCCTACGAGGGCAGAATCATCGCCCCGAACGCCTTGCATAACCTTGTTTATGTCAGCGAGCGCCTTGCCGACGGCTCCACTATCCGCACCAAGGATGAAGAGCAGCTCATCACCACCACCGACCGCTGGTTCCGCCCTGTCTGGGCCGGTGTCGGTCCTGATGGCGGCTTCTACATGGCCGATTGGTATGACACGCGCCTCAGCCACGTCAGCCCCGTCGATGACTGGCACAAAACCAGCGGCCGCATCTACCGTGTCCGCCCTGCGAGCGGCGCACCAAAGCTGAAGCCCTTTGATTTGAGCAAGGCCAGCGGTGAGGAACTGCTCGGTTATTTGAGTCATGCCAATGAGTGGTTCCGCAAGCAGGCCATTCACGAAATTGAATGGCGTCATCTCACCGAGCTCGCACCGAAGCTCAAGGCAATGCCGCAAACTCTGGAGACATTGTGGGCGCTGGATGCGCTTGGTGCCGCTGATGAGCTTCCATTCACCAGCAGTGATCCCTACATCCGCCGCTGGTGCGTCAAAATCGTGGGTGAACGCCGCTCCGGCAGCATGGACACGCTCGTCCGCCTGGCCAAAGAAGAGAAGCATCCTGAAGTCCGCGCCCAACTGCTCGCATCCGCCAAACGCCTTCCAGCGCAAACGGCTCTCCCTCTCCTCTGGAGCGGCGAGGCTGAAGACATCAGCGGCCATCTGCCATTGCTCGCCTGGTGGGCGCTTGAATCCAAAGCCGAAAAAGAACGGGCAGCGGTCTTCACCTTCCTCAAATCCGACACCGCCTTCCTCCAAACCAAACTCTTCCGCGATCACCTCGCCGAAAAGCTTGCGAAACGCTACGGCCTGGCCGGAGGTGAAGAGAATTTTCAGTCATGCGCCGATCTGCTCGCGCTAACAAACGATGAAGTTATGCGCGGCAAATTCATCGCAGGCATCGCCTCGGCCTTTGAAGGTGCGGAGATGCCGAAGCTGCCGGAATCACTCACCAGGGCTCTCAACGACTACATGGCGAAACAAAGCGGTGGCGACCTCACGCTCGCGCTGCGCAGCGGCAATGCCGACGCGCTCAAAAAAGCGCTCGCCCTGCTCGCCGACGCCAAGGCCAGCAACACCGCGCGCATCGCCATTGCCAGGACTTTGGCCGAGCTTGGCAAACAGGAAGCCGTGATGCCCATGGTCGCCATTTTGAAATCCAGCGCAGCGCCGAGCCTGAAGCGCGGCATCCTGCAGGCCGCAGCCAGATTCGACGACAAGCGCATCCCCGAAGCTTTGCTCCTTGGTTGGGAAGGTCAAATCGCTGGCGACAAAGCCCTGCGCGAAGATGCGCTTCGCGTCATGGCTGGGCGCAAGGAGTGGGCGCAGATTCTGGTCAGCTTCGTCAACGACTGGAAGGTGCCTGTGAAGCATTTCACCATCGACATCGTCCGCCAGCTCAGCCTTTACAAGGATGCGGACATCGACGCCGCCATCGACAGGCATTGGAAAGGACTGCTCGCCACAGGTCCCTCCGAGGCGAAGAAGAAAGAGGCGGAGCGCATCAAGGCCATCCTCAAAACGGGCCTGGGCGATGCCGGCAAAGGCAAGCTGCAATTCGCCGCGCGCTGCTTCATCTGCCACAAACTCTTCGGAGAAGGCGGATCCATCGGCCCTGAGTTGACCGGTTACGATCGTGCGAACGTGGACTTCTGGCTCGACAATCTCTTCACTCCAAGTCTGGAAATCCGTGAAGGCTTCGGAGCCTACATTGTGAAAACGAAAAGCGGCCAGTTCATCACCGGTCTCATGGATGCCCAGGACGCAAACGGCATCGTCATCAAAGACATGGCCAACAACAAAACCGCCATCAAACAATCCGACATCGAGAAGATGGAAGCCTCCCCGGTTTCCCTGATGCCCGAAGGCCTCACCACGGGCATGAGCGCCGCCGATTTGAAGGACTTCTTCGCGTATTTGATGAAACTCTAATCAGGCCACCCTGACGCCTGTGAGCGGGCTCTGAATTGACGGAAGAATGCTGTCGCGTATGACTCGGAGAAGCGTATTGCCGCTTCTCCCCTCCGATGTCCGCCCCCCGAAACAAACCTGACCTGATGCCCAAGCTGCGGGATGTGCCGCACACGCCGGGCGTGTATGTCATGCGCGACCGCCTGGGCAGTGTCATTTATGTGGGCAAGGCGCGGGATTTGAGGAAGCGGCTGAGCAATTACTTCACCCCGGCGCGCTCGAAACTGGCTGACAGGAAAACGCGTGCACTGATCGCCAGCATCTGGGATTTTGATGTCCATGAGGTTCGCAACGAGTCGGAGTCGCTGCTGCTGGAGGGCAAACTGATCAAGGATTTCCGGCCCAAGTATAATGTCAGTTTCAAGGACGATAAACGCTTCCTGCTCGTGCGGGTGAACCTTCAGGATGATTTTCCGCGCTTCACGCTGACGCGAATGAAGCGGGATGACGGCGCCCGATACTTCGGTCCCTTTGCCCACAGCAGCGCCCTGAAGACAACGATCAACTGGCTCAACAAAAAGTTTGGTCTGCGCGTCTGCAAGCCGATCCGGCCCGGCGAGAATGACTACAGGCACTGCTCCAATGACATCATCAAAAACTGCTGTGCGCCATGCATTGGCCGGGTGACCATTGAGGAGTACCACCAGCGCATGCAGGAGGCCTGCGGTTTCCTGGAGGGCAAGGGCATGAAGGATCTGCTGACCGTGCTGGAGGCGGAGATGCAGAGGGCGGCCTCAAGGCTTGATTTTGAAAAGGCCGCCGAGCTCCGCGACATGGTCGAGGATTTAAGGCTGACGGTCATTCCCACGCGCAGTTTCGAACGCGGTGCCCGCGCCAAAGTCATGTCCACCATCGACCCGATGGCGGATGTGAAGGAGCTTCAGGAACTGCTGGGGCTGGAAAAGCCGCCGCTGGTCATGGAGTGCTTCGACATTGCCAACATCGGAATGGCGCACTGCGTGGCCAGCATGGTGCGATTCAAAAATGGCGTGCCAGACAACTCCAACTACCGGCGGTATCGCATCCGCATCGTCAGTGGGCAGAACGATTTTGCGAGCATGGCGGAAGTGATCCGCCGCCGCTTCTCGCGCATCCTCAAGGAGGGCAGGGCTGCGGTTGGGAGTGACGAAGCAGATTTCACACAGGAGTCTCCGCTGGAGGCGATGCGACGGATTGAAAAGGATGAAGGTGCTCAGAGTGCCGATCTTCATCCTTCATCCTTCACCCTTCATCCTTCCAGGTTGCCCGACCTGGTCATCGTGGATGGCGGCAAGGGGCAGTTGGGAATGGCGGTGGCGGAGTTGCAGAAGCTTGGCCTTGGCGGACTGCCGGTTGTCGGTCTGGCCAAGCAGCATGAGGAGGTTTTCTTTCCGGGTGAATCTGAGCCTTTGATCATTCCGCATGATCGCGGGGCGCTGAAACTGCTTCAGCGCATCCGTGATGAAGCCCACCGCTGGGCGAATGGATATCATCAACTTTTGTTAGGTCGCCGTGTGGCTGAGAGTCTTCTTGATGACTGCCCTGGAGTCAGCCGGACGCGGAAGGCCAGCCTGCTGAAAGCCTTTGGTTCGGTGACCCGGTTGCGCAAGGCGAGTGCCGGAGACATCGCCAGGGTTCCGGGCATCAGCCACACGCTGGCTGAAGGGATCCTGGAGTTTCTTGAGTCAAGAAAGTGAGCCG
>CAJCCF010000117.1 GCA_903960845.1 uncultured Verrucomicrobiota bacterium
CAGCTAACGACTCCAGACGGAAGGAACCCCTGCATCCTGACCGCCTGGATTCAGGAAGGCGCTCGCCCTCCCCGACTGGTAACGGCACATCCAAATCATTGAGAAAGCAGATGGGTGGCTCCATGGCGGCGGAGCAAGAACCAGGAAAGCCTTGCCCCGATCACGGAAGCTGATCAAACTGCCATCTGAGATCTCTGGAAGAGAGAGCCTGAACTTCTGGAATTCCGCAAAATGACTCACGCGATCCCTTTCACATCCTCTATGAGCCGCAGTTTACTCGCTCATTGCATACTGCCATTTTGGTCTCGGTTTTTGTGCATGTCTGTAGCTGTATTATTGCTGGCAGAATGCGTTCACGCGCACTCAGAGCGCGCAAAGAGCACTTTGGATGACTTGCTGATGTGCAAAGAGAAGGTGTCCTATGTAAAGTTTTTCGGCCGCGAACTTATTGATGGAAAGGTATACTGGGCCGTTGCCGAAGGCGGTAAGGAAGATGCAAAAAGAGTTATCTCACAATTGGCGCGGCACTGTGGATTGCAGGACGAGTCTTTTAAAGATGGGCTATATGCTGCGGGTTTTGCTGGGGAATTTGTGTTCTTAGATTCAAAGGGACGACAACTTGGTTCTCTTCGACACATCAACAGTTTGATTGTGGTTTCGGTTCCTCCCAAAAAAGTAACTGCCTTCGAAGCTTCGGGCTTAGACACGAGTGCTTTTGTTTCCAGAGAAATAAAATCTGGGATGACGGGTGAAAACACTTGGAAAGTTCATATTGCAGAAAAAAAACGCGACCTTCCTGATGAGAAATGAACCCTATTTCTTCTTCCCCTTCCCTGCACCCTCCAGGGACTTCTCGGGATCATAGTCTTGATTCAGGGTGGGTTCTTGGGCACCGACTTCCTTGCGCCAGGTGTGGAGTTTTTCGGTGAGGGCGGCGGCGACGTCGGTGTCCACGTCGGCGACGTTTTCGAGTTCGCCCGGATCACGACGGAGGTTGTAGAGTTCGGCCTGGCTGGTTTCAAAGAACTCAATGAGCTTCCAGTCGCCTTCCCGCACGGCGCTGTAGGGGGTGGCGCTGCCGGGATGATAATGCGGGTAGTGCCAGTAGATGGCATCGCGCTTCAGTGCCCCCTTTTGCGTCAGGAGGGGCATGAGGGATTCGCCATCGACGATCTGCCCATCCTTGAGCGCTGTGCTTGTAGCCTCGAGCAGAGTGGGCACATGATCGTAGCTGATCACGGGCGTGTCGCACGTTTCACCCGCCGGGATGATGCCGGGCCAGGAAACGATGAGCGGGATGTGGACGCCGCCGTCATACGCGCTGCCTTTGCCGAGGCGGGCGGGGCTGTTATCCGTGGGCCCGCGTGACCAGCCTTTGGCACTGACGGTGCCGCTGAGACCGCCGTTGTCGCTGGTGAAGACGAAGATGGTGTTCTCAGTGAGTTGAAGCTTTTTCAAAAGGGCGCGCAGGCGGCCCACGCTGTCGTCCACGCTTTCGACCAGCGCTGCATAGGTCGGATTGAAGTGGCCGCCTGCAGCGCGCTTCTTCTGATATTTGGCCACGACCTCGGGTTTGCCCATGATGGGGGTGTGGACGGCAAAATGCGGCAGGTAGATGTAGAAGGGCTGCTCCTTGTTTTTCTCAATGAAACCGACGGACTCGGAGGTGAGCCGGTCGCTGAGAAACTCATCCTTGGGCCCATCCTTCAGGGTGTCGATGCCATAGGGTGAGAAGTAGCTCGGCGGCTGGCCGCGATCCGTGCCGCCGATGTTCACGTCAAAGCCCTGCTTCTCCGGGAAGAACTCAGGCCCGCCGAGATGCCACTTGCCGATGCTCGCGGTGGCGTAACCGCGCGTCTTCAGACGCTCAG
>CAJCCF010000118.1 GCA_903960845.1 uncultured Verrucomicrobiota bacterium
GGGGCGTTCTTTGCCGGCATCGCGGGCGGTTTGTATGCGCATCACAAGCAGTTCCTTTCGCCCACGGGTTTCGACTTCCTCAAGTCCATCGACATCGTCGTCATGGTCATCCTTGGCGGCATGGGGCGCACGGCGGGTGTCATCGTGGCGGCCATCCTGCTCACACTGCTGCCTGAAGTGCTGCGCCAGTTCAGCGAGTACCGCATGATCATCTATTCGCTGCTCATCATTGTGCTCATGATGGTTAGGCCTCAGGGCCTGTTCACCTGGAACCGGAAGAAGGGAGGTGCCGCGTGAGTCATCCGCTGCTTAAACTCGATCACGCCACCATCCGCTTTGGCGGACTCACGGCTGTGTCGAAACTCAATCTCGAAGTGCAGCCCTGCGAGTTGATCGGTCTCATCGGTCCCAATGGGGCGGGCAAGACCACGGCCTTCAACATGATCACGGGCGTCTATCAGCCAACCGAGGGCCACATTCACCTCAATGGCCGCAGCATCGCAGGAGTGAAGCCTCACGATCTCACGCGCCAGGGCATCGCCCGCACCTTTCAAAACATCCGCCTCTTTGGATCGCTCAGCGTTCTCGATAACGTCCGTGCCGCCATGCAGCTGCACTGCAAACACGGCGTGCGTGCCGCCCTCTGGCGTGGTGCCAGTTTCAAGTCCCTGGAGAAGCAGGTGGAAATGCAGGCCATGGAGTTGCTCGACATCTTCAAGCTCGGCTCTGTGCGGCATGAGGAGGCAAAAAGCCTGCCATACGGCGATCAGCGCCGGTTGGAGATCGTCCGGGCCCTGGCCACCAGGCCCAGGCTGCTCCTGCTGGATGAACCCGCCGCCGGAATGAATCCCACGGAGAAGGAAGAACTGATGCGTCTGATCCGCTTCATCAAAGACAAGTTCCAAATCGCCGTCATGCTTGTGGAGCATGACATGACCGTCGTCATGGGTATTTGCGAGCGCATCGCCGTGCTTGAGTACGGCATTAAAATTGCCGAAGGCACACCGCAGCACATCCAGCGCGACCCCAAAGTGATTGCGGCTTATCTGGGCGTCGAGGGGGAGCAGGTTGAGAGCACCTAGTTGAGAGTTGAGAGTCTAAAAATGCCAAGATACCACCGCCGATGTTTAACTGTGAAAAACTAGAAGTCTGGCACAAGGCCATTGAATTCGCTGATGTGATCTATGGACTGACAAGGGAGTTTCCTGGCGATGAGAGATTTGGTCTGACCAAACAGATGCGGCGTGCTGCTGTTTCCATCTCATCCAATATTGCCGAAGGCAGTTCGAGGGTTTCCAGAAAAGATTTTGCCCACTTCATCGAGATTGCTGTCGGCTCGTTATTTGAGGTGGTCTCTCAATCCTGCATTGGAAAACGACAGGGCTTTCTCGACGAAGTAAATTATCAAAAGATTTACGTCTTGGCAGAGGAGCAAAGTCGGATGCTTAGCGGTCTGCGCCGCTCTCTTTTGGAGACCGGGGTTTGAATTCTGTTCTCTCAACTCTCAACATTCAACTTTCACCCCCATCTGCGATGCTTGAGATCAATAATCTTGAAGTCAGTTACGGCTCCATCAAGGCCTTGCACGGCGTTTCCTTGAAGGTGCCGGAGAAGAGCATTGTCACGCTGATCGGTGCGAATGGTGCCGGCAAGTCCACGACGCTTCGCGCAGTCAGCGGTCTGATCAAAACGCGGTCTGGAACGGTGACCTACAATGGCGAAAACATCACGAATCAGCCTGCGCATCAAATCGTCGCCAGGCATCTTTGTCATGTGCCGGAGGGGCGCATGGTTTTTGCCAATCTGACCGTGGTCGAAAATTTGAAGATGGGAGCCTACCTGCGCAGCGACAAGGCGGGGATCGCCGAGGACATGGACTATGCCTTCACCATTTTTCCCCGGCTGAAGGAGCGCATCCATCAGGCTGCGGGCACCATGTCCGGAGGTGAACAGCAGATGCTCGCCATCGCCCGCGCCCTGATGAGTCAGCCTCGCTGTCTCATGCTTGATGAGCCATCCCTCGGCATCGCGCCGATCCTTGTGCGTTCCATTTTTGATCAAATCGTCGCCATCAACAAAGAGCGCGGCCTGACCATCCTGCTCGTCGAGCAAAACGCCAACCTCGCCCTCGGCATCTCCCATTACGGCTATGTGCTGGAAGCCGGCCGGGTGATCCTTGAAGACAATGCCTCCGCCTTGCTCAAGAACCCGCAGGTCCGCGCCGCCTACCTCGGGGACTGACGCGCCTTCCGGCGCTGGTCCTGTCGAGTCGCTCATTCTCGTTTGTTAGACCCCTTCATCATGAAATATCACACCATCGCCATGCTCGCTCTCCTGCCTCTTCTGTCGCGCGGAGAGGATGCTCTTCAATTCAGCGATCCAAAGCCCCAGAGGTATCTGCTCAAGGCGCGCGCCAGCCAGATCGATCCGCTCGCCAGGCCGCATCCCGAGATTGAATTTGTCTTCGAGAAGAAGGGCAAGCCTGCTGACGAGGAAAACGCCGCAGTCGACACCCGCGTTGCTCCACAGGGCAAGCTGGTCATCTGGCTCATGGGCAACAGCAGCGGCCTTTTTGAACGACTCAACAGCTACGGGTTGCATGCCATCCAGGTCCATTATGCCAATGGCTGGTTCGGTAAATTTGGCAAAGAGCCCGCTCCTGCAGATGATCAATTCCTCGGCAAGATTCGTCTCGAAGCCGCCACCGGTCAGGACTTTAGCGATGTGGTCAGCATTCCCAAGCGTGACGGCATGATGGAGCGCGCCTTTCAGTTCGTGAAATGGCTGGCCAAAGAAAATCCCCAGGGCCGCTGGGACCACTTCATCAGCACTGATGGCCAAAGACTGCGCTGGGATCGCGTCATCGTCTCCGGTGCCTCGCATGGCAGCACCACCGCCGCCCGTTTTGCCAAGCATCAGAAAGTGGATCGCGTTGTCATGCTCTGCGGTCCGCGTGACCAGTATGAGACCTGGCAGGCACTGCCATCCGCCACCCCGGCCAATCGCTACTTCGGCTTCAGTCATGTCCTTGATGGCGGCTGGTCGGGCGATCATTACTGCCGCTCCTGGGAGTTGCTCGGACTTGCCCGGTTCGGTCCTGTTGTGGATGTCGATGACACCATGTCGCCCTTTGGCAACAGTCGCCGTCTCATCACTCACGCCGATGTGAAGGGCGATGCCGGGCGCGCCCACTCCAGTGTGATTCCCGGTGGAGCCTCAGCCAAAGATGCCGATGGCAAATTCCTTCATGAAGCCGTCTGGCGCTATCTTTACACGCATCCCGTCGATGCCACGGGCACGCCCGGCGCGCCGGATGCGGACTGTGAGAAAGACCTGCGCAAGGCCCGCGAGAAAAAGTGATGAGGTTTGGCTAATGGAATCCACTATGCCTGAATTGCGGTGGGTTCTCATGAATTGTGCCGTAGTCGACGACAATAGAGGGTGAGTGAGTGGCGGTTTAGGATTGGTGCGTCAACAACACCAAACCCTTATGCAAACCACCTCCTCCAAGCACAACGGTCAGCAGCGCTTCATTGAAACACTCGCGGAGAGCGATCTCTTTCAGCAGTATCAGCACGCCTTCCATACGCTCACAGGTTTGCCCCTGAGTTTGCGTGCTCAGGAAGACGAAGAGTTTGTTGAACAAGTCATCACCCGCAAAGGTGTGGCGGGTGTGGTGGAGACATTTGTCCCAGTTCGCGTCGGCAAGACTCCTGTCGCTCTGATGGAAACCGGTGGCGTTCGCCTTGAGGCAGCTAATGCGGAGACC
>CAJCCF010000119.1 GCA_903960845.1 uncultured Verrucomicrobiota bacterium
TCCCTCAACCAATACCCGGCGTCGTATCTCGTTCCATTGCTCCATATTCGTGAACATCCTCCTGGTTTAACCAGAGATGCCGCACTTTTAAACCACCACGCCACCCAGCGCACCCGCCGCACTTTTTAACCGCGTTTTATAATGGTTCCGACTCATCTCAACTCACCAAACCAGCGATCAGTTTGCTGCCTGACCCGGCAGTGGCGGGCACACTGCCAGAGTTGCGCTTGTCGAACTGCATCATCAGAAACTGGCGTCCGACCTATCCCGCTCAGCTTGCCGGCCCTGGTGCTGTGCTGAATGCAGGAGGTGAAGTGTGGTTGGTGCATTGTACCCTGTGGGGAAGCTGTTCCCGTGTGGTCAATTCAAGTATTGACTTATCTCTGGTCGAAAATCGCAGTGGAATACTGCGCTTGATGAACTCGGTATTTTGGGATGACTCGAATGCCGGGCCATTTGCTGTGAGCGGCACTTCAGGCATGGTGGCCACAAATTGTGTGATTCAGGGTGGCCTCTTGGGCGGTGTTAACACCAATCCACTTTTAACTGCAGGTGGTTATTTGCGCTCAACGTCGACCGCCTGCCTGAACAAAGTTTCCAATGCTTGGATGAAGTCGGACATCCACGGGGTCGCGCGCAGCACGCTTGCTGCTGGAGCCGAGATCGGAGCCGCTGAATGGGTGGATACGGATGCAGACACGCTGGCCGATTGGTGGGAGCAATTTTGGTTCGGGAATTTAGCGCAAACTTCGACCGGCGACTTGGACGGAGATTCCTCCCTTAACCCTGCTGAATACTTTCTGGCAACACCTCCGACAAAAGATCAGGACGGAGACTTTCTGGATAATGACTGGGAGTTGCGTTATTGGCCTGACGAGACCATTGCATTTCAAGATGGTCTCGGAAACCCTGATAACGATGCCCGAAACAACGCGGCGGAATTTAACAAGGGTGGCTTGAGTGGCCTGCAAACGGATCCAACACGGGTTGATACCGATTACACAGGAGACAGCGATGCAGACTGGTTACCAGATAATTGGGAATACTCTAAGTTTGGATCACTAACCTACTACACGGGCAGTGATGATCCGGATCGAGATGGTGCCACCAATTTGGAGGAACGACACTATAACATGGAACCATGGACCTTGGATGCGTCCTGGGATGGCGATAAGGACGACTTGCCGGATTGGTGGGAGTTGAGGGCTTTTGGAAATAAATCCCAAGGGAAAACCGATAACCCGGATAATGATGAGCTGAACAATTACCAGGAGTACCTTCTCCGCGGTGATTTTCCAAATAATTACAATCCACGGAAGGATCGGGATCCAACGATTATCGATTTCACATCGACCACAGACGCTGATGCTGATGGGTTGAGAGATGGTTGGGAGATCTACTATTGGAAATCCATTGTGCCTGGAAGTGATGGTCGCGGAACCCCCAATGGCGATCCAGACCGGGATGGTTGTCCCAATTTAACTGAGCAGACCATTGACAGCAATCCGGAGTATCGCGGCTATGCAACTCAGCCCGATTACAATTGGGATGGTGATGGAGACCTCTTTGCAGATTGGTGGGAACTGAAATACTTCGCCACCCTCAACGAGTGTCTGCCGGATGTTGATCTTGACGGTGATATGAGGACGAACATGCAGGAGTGGATCCAATGGCGGGATTTCAATCACCTGTGCGATCCCAAGCAGATGGACGATGATTGCGATAAGGATGGAGACAAGCTGTTCGACGTCTGGGAAAAGCAATATTTCGAGGCGACTCTCGGCGCAGGCTATTTAGCGGCATCACCCACCGGCGATCCTGATGGTGATGGTTGGGACAATCTCAGAGAACAGAAAGAAAAGTACAATCCTCTTGTTGCCGATAGCACTGATGACGGGAAAGACCGTGACGGGATGCCGTTTAACTGGGAGATTGCCTACGGGCTGGATCCCGCTGTCAACGATGCAAACGATGATCCCGACGGCGATGGTATAACCAACCTTCAGGAGTATATTCGCAACTCAAATCCAAAAAACAAGGACTTGGATTGGGATCAGGATGGCCTCAACGATCAATCGGAAATGCTGATTTTCGGCAACTGCGACCAAAGCGCATCCGGAGATGCCGATGGTGACGGTCTAACGAACAGTCAGGAAATGAATGAGCTTGGCAGCAATCCGGCGAATTCTGATACCGCCGGGCTTGGCTTCGGAGACGCCCTCATGATCCGTTTGGGTTTCAAGTTCAACGGTGACTCTGATGGAGATGGCCTGTATGACGCGGCCGAAGCAGAGCTTGGAACCAGTCCGTTCCTCGCGGATTCGGACAACGATGGTGTGTCGGATCTCAACGACGTTTTCCCTCTGGATCCAGCTTTATCTGAGCGGCCAGTTGGCATCGCCGGAGCGCCCATCGTCAAGCTGCTGTTGCCTGTCGGCATTCAATTGCAGCCGTGATTCACCTTCATTTTAATTTTTTCACTCTCCTCTATGAAGACCTTTTCTCTGTTTCATCGATTCACCGCTGGTGTGGTATTGCTTGCCTATGCCAGTGGATTGACCGCACCCGTTCTGGTGGCTCAGGACCTCTCCGTGAAGCCCCTGATGGCCAATGATGGCTGGGTGCCTCCGCCTGCGGTGAAGAGCGCGCCTGCCCGTCAGAATTTGGGTAAAAAGGTCTCACCTCCCGCCTTTCAAGCGGCTTCTTTGGCGAATACGACGTTGGATGAGTTGAATGACACCCGTGCCTTGAAGACACCGCTGCGCACGGTTGCCGGCAGGAGTGTTTCCAGGAAGGACAAAGAGGATCTGGCACGCGAATTGAAACGTTTCGCCGAGGATGCCGCGTCTTCCCAGTCAGAGCGGCTGAAGAATCTCAAACGGTTTTTGGATGACCACCCGGACAGTGGTCTGGCGGCATCCCTTCACCTGGATGTGGCTCTCTTGGCCGCAGCGTCTGGAGATTACATTTTAGCCGCCAGCAGTTACCTGGCGGCATGGCAGTTGTTGAAAGGCGAGACCGTGCGCGCGGATCTGATCAAGCAGGCAGAAATGGCTCTTGGGAACCTGGCCGTGGTGTATGCCCGCACAGGCCAGAAACAGGCGCTCAAAGCTCTGCTGGCGGAGGCTGTTTCGCGTCCGGCGCATCCATACTCGGTTCAGATGCTCAAAGAAGCAGGCGAGGCCCTGGCGCGCTGGGAAAAAGATCCTCTGGCCAGCTTGGAGTGCGGTGTGACGGCCTATAATTTCCTGGCGGAGCAGGCAGACCTGCCGCGCCTCTCCAAACATGGCGTGGCGTGGGGTGAGAGTGAAGCAGAGGCTGCCGCTGATGTTGCGGCGAACCGGGAACTCATTGAAAAAGGCCTTTCTGCTGCAGATCTTCTGGACCGCATTGTGAACGCGGGAACGGAGTTCAAGCTCATCAAGCGGGTCAAGGGCACCGCCATTCCACTGCCATCCGTGGTTCATTTCAAGTTTGGTGAAGACACGGGTCACTATTCAGCCCTGTTGTCAGGCAATGCAGAGGGAACTCTGGTGAGAGATCCTCATCTGCGCTTTGACGGCATCATGGAAAATGACGTGCTCAACCAAATGGCCTCCGGTTTTTTCCTTGTGAAGGCAAACATCAAGCTGCCGGATGGTTTTGTGGCCGCTACGGATGATGAGACTTTCCTTGTGCGCGGACGCACCAGTTGTCCGAATGGCACAAGCCATGAAGGCTGCGGCAGTGCGCCAGCAAGTGCCGACCCCAAAAAAGACACCTGTCCGGCTACATGCGGCATGCCGGCCTATCAGTTTGGCAGCCTGAGTAACAACCTCGTGTTCAATGACCGCCCGCTGACCTACCAGCCTGCTTATGGACCGTGGATTGATTTCACGTTGACCTACAATGAGGTGGCCTCGGACTTCGATGACATCACCGATGAAACCTCAAACTACGGCCCCGGATGGTCTCACGGGCTGCTATCCTACATCACGGCAGAGAACATGGTGCGCCTGCCTGCTTCAACGACACTCAAGTGGAAGCTGAGCGATGGCAGTTACTACCTCTACGACTGGGATGGCTCCAAGTTCGTTTCAAGGTTTGCGAGCCGCCCGGCACTCTCGGTGCTGCCTAACAATCAAGGTTACCGGCTGACTTTCCCGGATGATTCAACCATGGAATTCACCCAGCCGAATGGCTCGGTCATCACCAGGTTTTACCTCTCCAAAATCACCGATTCTCAAGGCCTGAGCTTGTCCCTGACTTATGACGCCTATCTGCGGCTGACCAACATCACGGACGCCACCGACAGGATTTCAACCTTTGAATACCTCGACACGACACGTCTCATTCGCAAGATCAAGGACCCCTATTTAAGAGAGGCGGTTTTTACGTATGACGAATCGGGCAGATTGCAGTCAGTGACAGACACGCTGGGGTTGACCAGCAGCTTTGCTTACTCCGGCAATCAGGTCACTGAACTGGTAACACCTTATGGCAAACACCTTTTCCGAGATGAAAGCATGAGCGTCACAACGACCACCGATGCAGGTGAGATGACCGCGGGTGGCGTGGCGCGTGTTGCCGTGGATCCCCAGGGGGATGAGCAGCGCTCACTGTACGTTTATCATGACGGGAACATCTGGCCCACCGCTTCTGAACTCCGGCCGCCGTCAAACATCAATGTGGTGGCTCCGGCAACCGACTTTTTCCCCACCGTGTTACAGGATGATCACTTCCATGTGACGTTGAAGTGGACCAAAAAATACTGGCGTGAATATGTGAAGGACAAAGCCGTTAAACCGGACGCCAACCCTTACGCCTACGCTGAGGCCACGCTCTGGCTGATGAATGCCAACGGCTACAGTTCGGCGGTGCCTCATGCCCATAAGCTGCCCGGTCTGGCCATGGAGTGGTACAATTACCCCGGGCAGACGGCGACCACTGCCTTCCGTTTGGGCACCGACGACAGTCCTGTCAAAGCGGCGCGTCAGATCGAGAACAGCGCTGGTGCCCTGAAATGGGTCATGCAGGAAATGAGCTACAATCCCCTCGGCCTGCCATTGACTTACAAGGACGAGATGGGGCGCATTTATGCCGCCACCTATGCGGCCAATAACATGGACATCACCTCTGTCAGAGTCGGCTCGGCAGGGGGCGGCATCATGCAGGCGTTTGGGAATTATGTCCGGCACCTGCCGGGCACCGTCACTGAAGCCAACGGAGTGGTGACGACCTACATGCGCAATGCCCGCGATCAGGAGGTGGAGGTGGTGGTCAGCAAAGGCGGCAACGCCGTGCGCACCCGCTACACCTATGATCTGGATGGTCAGGGCGTGCCTGACGGGCAGCCGGGCTACCTGATGAAGGTGGAGAAGACCAATCCCAGCCTGACCACGCACCCAAGCGCCAACTCGGACAATGCGGCCAATTGGGTGACCACCGCCCAGTTCACTTATGATGGTCATGGCCGGGTGGCCTCACAGACTGACGAGACAGGTTACACCGTCACTGTGGATTACGACGTCTTTGACCGTCCGACCCTGGTCACGCACCCGGACAACACGACCGAGCAGTTTGCCTACACCCTGCTGGACCTGACCGCGACGAAGGACCGCGCAGGCCGCTGGAGTCGCAGCATCTATAACAGCCTGCGCCAGCCAGTGATTCAAATCGCCTCGGATGGTAAAACCACGCGCTACGACTGGTGCCGCTGCGGGAAGCTCTACAAACTCACCGATTCTGCCAACCGGGTGACGGAGTGGAAGCTCGACATCCTGGGCCGCCCGACTGAAAAACTCATGCCCGATCGGAAAACCAAAACCACGTACATTTATCAGCCCCGCAGTGGCCGCCTGGCCACCATGACGCGGCCTAACGAGAAGTCTGGCACTGTCCCCACGGCCACCAACAGTTACGATCTGAATGGAGCCCTGAAAAAGGAGGATTACATCGGCACGATGACGCCGGACGTGACCTACACCTATGAGGCAGCCGCCCCCGGTCGTCTGATCAACATCGTGGATGGCATTGGCACCAACACCATCACTTACAACGCCTTCTCCACCATCACGCCCACCAGTGCCACGGCAGACAATGTCGGCCAGATCAATACCATCACGGGGGCCCTGACGTCTGATGAGTTCACTCTGATCTACGACTGGCGGGGCCGCCGGGTCGGCAGCACTCTCAGTGGCACCATTGCCCGCACGGAAACCGCCGTGCTGGACGTGTTAGGCCGGGTGAAGTCCATCACCAGTCCAGTCGCAGGCACCTTTGATTACACGTATAACGATCTTTCCTCCCGCCCCGCGAGCCTCAGCTATGGCAGCCTCTTAACGACCAGCTTTGGCTACTTCCCAAACAGCGCCACTGGGGCCCGCGCACAGCGCCTGCAAAGCATCACCCACACCACGCCTGGAGCCACCCCGGCGGTGGCCGCCAGTCACAGCTATGATTATGACGTGGCAGGCAGGCTGACCAGCTGGCAAAAGGCAGGGCGGGGGATGACGGCGGTGAATGAGAATTACGGCTACAATCTCAGTGATGAAGTCACCAGCCAGATGAAGAAGAGCGCGGACAGCCAAGCTGTGCTTGACCAGAATAGCTGGAGCTATGATGCTGCTGGGAACTGGCTCTCAGCCGGTAGTCCAAGCAGCATGACCACGCGCAGCCATGACCTGATGAACCGGCTCACCCGCAGTGGTGGTGACGGGTTCACAATGGTGGAGGGGAACGTCAATGAATATGCCGACGTGAAGGTGAACTCGGTTTCCGTGCCTCTGGTGGGAGATGCCGCTGGTGGCGGGTTCCGCTTCCGTGCCAGGGTGCCGGTGAAAGCGGGGGCCAACAGCGTGACCGTGCAGGCCACCGACCAGGATCGTGAAGTGACCAATCAGAACTGGCAGTTCACCGCCGCGGCCACCGGGAAAACGTACACCTATGATCTCAACGGCAGCATGCTCAGTGACGGCACGCGCAGCTTCATTTGGGATGCGAAGGACCGGCTGAAAAAAGTCACCGTGGCAGGCACCACGTATGAGTGGGACTACGACTGGCAGGACCGCCGGGTGCGTGAGTATCAGTACGCCGTGACAGCGGTCAGGCCGGCCATCCCGAGCAAGCAATACATCTGGGAGGGGAGCCAGATCGTGCGGGAGCGCACAGGCACCAGTGCCATCGACGGAACGGTGCAGCGCACGCATTACACGCATGCCTTTGTGGATCAAATTGCTGCCACGGCCAGTGCGGCCGCCACTGTGAGCATCCTGCTGCCGCTGAAGGATCATCTGGGGAACGTGCGGGAAGTGCTGGGCACGAACTACACCTACGCCAACGGCAAGGACATCGTGGAGCGCTGGGATTACAGTGCCTACCAGAAGCCAGTGCGCGTGAGCGGCACAACGGTGAATGCGAGCCTGCTGGTGATCGGCCGCTACCAGAACCACGTCGGGAGCGGTCTGCAGTTGGCGCTGTATCGCGCGTATGATCCGGAACTGGGGAGGTGGATCAGTGAAGATCCGCTGGGCGAGGAAGGCGGACTGAACCTGTATGGGTATGTCGGGAACTCGCCGTTGATGGGTGTGGATCCGCTGGGGTTGGCTGATTCCAACGAGGACCACTTGCCTGAGGGCGCTGGCGGTGCTGGGGGAGGAAGCGGAACACATTCATTGGGGAATCTCGGAGGCAGAGCTGGATGCACATTTAGTTCTGCTGGCAGGGGGCCAGTTCAGGTTCAACGTGGGAGCAGAACTGAGCCAAAACTTCCACCCAAAACAATCGTGAATGAAAAGGGTGTTACAATTAAGCATTATTACCGGAGTGGAGACCATGGTCCAGCTCATCTTCATGTAGAAGGACAAGGTGCGGCGACAAAGATCGGACAAAACGGCAAGCCATTGACTCATTGCCCAGAATTAAGTGCCTCTCAGAAAGCTGTCATTGAAAGCAATAAGGGGTTGATTCGCAGGGCCGTTCATGGGATTCAGAGATGGTTCAACTTCTGGAATGAATGAGACTACAAACAACCCTCTTGAGCAGTTATTCACGCTTGGTCAATTCGATGCGGCGTGGATGAAATCTGGACTATTGGATAACGAAGCCGTGGCTGAAGTTCTCAAAACCATGTCTTTTGATGAGGATCCCCATCCAGAGCACTGGAGGTATCGAACTGTCACTTATCTCATTGAGAATAGGGATCTGGATCCTCAACAGCTATTCGACCTCTACAAACTCGCTGAATTACATGAAGAGGATTACAACGCCTCAATTTCAATGCGTATTCGCATAATTTGTTCTTCAAGCTGTCCAATTTCTTTAATTGCAGAGGCCA
>CAJCCF010000120.1 GCA_903960845.1 uncultured Verrucomicrobiota bacterium
CGCCTCGGCAAAGTTCTGCTCAGCCGCTTTTTGAAACCACTTCACGGCATCAGCCGCATTTTTTGTCACCCCCACCCCGTCTCTGTAGCATAGACCCAGATTGTATTGTGCGTCTGCATAACCTGACTCAGCCGCTTTGCCATACCATTTAGCTGCCTCCACGACATCCTTGGTCACGCCGTCACCTTCCTCATAGCAAAGGGCCAGTTTATTCTGCGCTTTGGCATCCCCCTTCTCAGCCTTGGCTCGCAATTCAAGGAGCGGGTCTGCGGTTGATGTTGCAGGAGTTGCCGCAGAGGGCGTAGCTGGCGGAGCTTCCGGAGAGCAAGATTCTGACAGAATGATACCGGCAAGAAGAAGCAAAGAAGAAAATCGTGGGGTCATGATTTCATTCTTGCATGGCTCACCTCCTTGGCAAGGGGCTGAACCTGCTTTTCTATCCAAATCATGCGAGATGCTCTGAACATCAACCGTTTCGCACTTCTCCTGCCCGATGGTTGCGAGCCCCTTTCAACCAAAAGCACTCCCATGCCCTCCTTTTTCATCGCACTTTTGGCATGGTTTATCCTTCATCCTTTTAAATGCGTCTACTGTGTTTTCCTGAACATCCCTCTTGCCAAAGAGCATGCTATCGGGTTCTCCTAGGTAGGAATTGAGAAGTGAATCAGCATGGTGGAACGATACAAAATTTATGAACAACTCGGCGCGGGTGGCGTTGGGGCTGTTTATCGTGCCTACGACAATGAGCTGAAACGCTGGGTTGCCATCAAACGCCTGATGACGAACTCCGAAATCGGGGGTGATCAAAAACTCGCTAACGATCTGCGCAGGGAAGCGGATGCACTCGCCGCGATGCGCAATCCGAATGTTGTCACCATCTTTGACGTGGCCAGTGATACCGAGGGACTCTTCATCGTGATGGAGTTGCTGACAGGCGAAGATCTGGCTGATGTGGTGGCACGCGGTCCGCTGCATTACGATGACTTCAAAGAACTGGCCTCCCAGACGGTGGAGGCACTGTTGTCCGCACATCAACACCACATTTTGCACCGTGATATCAAGCCGGAAAACATCAAGGTGGAGCGTCTGCCAGGCGGGCGAATGCAATCAAAACTCATCGACTTCGGTCTCGCCAGGACAAGCCTGAGGGCGCGAAAACAAACTGAGGACCAATCCGGCAGTGTGATGGGTTCCATCTTCTACATGGCCCCGGAGCAACTGACACGGCAGCCAATTGATGAGCGCACCGACCTATATTCCCTGGGTTGCGTCTTTTATGAGGCGCTGTCAGGCCGCAAGGCCTTTGACGGCGATACTGTGTCAGCAGTGATCGACAAGCACATCAATCACGACATCCTTCCGCTCCATGTCGTGGCACCACACGTTCCGCCCTGGCTTGGATTCTGGGTGCTCCGTCTGATGGCACAGAAGCCGGAGGACAGGCCAACCAACGCCCAGCAGGCGATTGAAGAATTTCGCGCCTGGGAAAAACTATCCGCCGCCCCGCAGATGATGCCATGGATGCCGACAGGCTACGTGCAAATGCAGGGGAGTTACGCCCAGTCCATTTACCCCGGCGCAGGCAGTGTAGCGCAAGTGCCGAATGAGGACACGACCTGCAATGTGCCGGTTCAGCAAGTCTATCGTCAGGCCGAACCGATGCAGCCAGTCAGGCATGACGCTACCCCTGGTGAAATGGCACACCAGGCTCGGGCACAAATCGAAATGGCTGCGCACACGGCTCAATTAACCAGCGCACAACCAAAAAGAAGACAACCCACGGCCCCCGCACGAACTCCCTCAAAGCCGGCAGCAACAGTCGCGAACAAAGGATTCACCCGCATTCCGCAGATTAAACTTTACGCAGGTATCGCCGCGGCTGTGCTTGTTCTCGTCATTGGTTACGTCTTCCTCGGCGACAGGAAGACCGGCAAATCGGCCAGCAGTGGAGGTGCCGCCAGCACATCCATATTGAGCTCCGGCGGACCCGAGAAAGTATCTTTTGAACTGCCGCCGGATCGCTTGTTTCCGCCGGTGGATATGGACATCTGCCTGCAACTTGTAGGCGGTGTAGGCATCCGGAAGAGTGATGATAAAACCGCCAGAGCAGGCGATGTCGTGACTCAGTGGCACGACCTTTCACAACTGGCCAATGACAACTTCGTCCGCGCTTTTCAGGCTGCACAAGCCCACAGTCCCAAAAGCATCCTCTGGACTCCGGCACCGGCAAAAACAGAAGGGGTAAGACCAAACCGCAGCGTGCTTGATTTTCATCCGCGCGAGGGCAAAACCATGGCGCTAAACCTCACCGATCCAGCAGGACAAATAACAAAATTCCCGTTTGGCAGCGCCAAGACGCACAGTGCACGCGGCCTGACTCTTGCCATCGTCTTTCAGGCCGATGCCAAGCAACTGCCCACACGAGTCCTGACACTCAGCGGTGAGGGCAATGCAAGCGTCTCCCTCAAAGTGACAGCCGATAAAAAATTGATCGCTGAAATCCATAACGGCAATTCAAATGTCAGCATCACCTCCAAGGAAATCGATCCCACAACACCATGCACCGCCATGGTCACCTGGGATAAAGCCACCGGGAAGGTCGAGTTACGCGCCAAAGATGCCCCCGGCAAAACATTCAAAAACGGCGTGCAACTCAACGCTCCAACCAGTCCGCTCTACCGACTCCAACTCGGCAAGGTGCAAAACGACGACAAATCCCTGGCTCCGCCCGCTGAGCAATTCACAGGCTGGCTGGCTGAAGTGGTGATGTATTCTGCCGTTCCCACGAATGACCAACTGCAACTCCTGCTGGGACGGGTTTTGCATGAGTTTTACATTCAAGGCAAACCACCTCCGGCAAAGAAGTGAGCATGTCGGAGACCGAGAACTTCTGATGCCTTGCCAACCATGATGCCAAGCGCATCATAGAGCAGCCTTTCCGGCATTTTGCCCACTTGGATCATACGCCATTCATTCTTATGGATACTCTCCGTCGTCTCGTCTTCGCCATCACTGTCTTCGTTCTCGCCTCGCTCGCCTTTTCCTTCTGGCGTCGCGGGCAGGAGGGTTATGGCCTGATCAATTTGCTCAAAGGTGAATCACCAAAGGCAGAAAAATTCACGCCACCACCTGCGCCGAAACTGAATCTCAACGACGTGAGCATTCTCTCGGCGATGAATGATGAATTTTCGAAACTTTCCGCAGCGGTGCTGCCCAGTGTCGTCAGCATCAATACCAAAACCGTCCGTCAGGGCCAGACCGCATGGCATCCCTTTTTCGGCCTCGTTAGCGGTCGGCCGCAGGTCATTCCAGGACTGGGTTCTGGAGCCATCATTTCCAAGGAAGGCCACATCATCACCAACTATCATGTCATCGCTGATGTCAGCGAGGTCGTCGTCACCACCAATGACAA
>CAJCCF010000121.1 GCA_903960845.1 uncultured Verrucomicrobiota bacterium
CAGGATGATCTGGCTGTTGGCCGAACCGGCGGTGCTCAGGATTCGTGAATCGATGGCCAACACATCATTGGAAATAGGCGTGTCACCCCCATAGATGTCGCCATTGATGATGAGGGTGGAATTTCCGCCGCTCGCGCTGATGAGCGGAGTGAAGAGGGTCTGGCCTGCGGCATCGACGTTGTCCACCGTGATGTCGCCAAAGTAGCTCGTGAGATCGTTCTGCGCCTGAAGAATGACCTGACCGCCCTGAAGGACACCCACCAGGATGTCCTCTGGCGCTGCGGCAGTTCCGAGGATGATGCCGCTGCTGGTGAGCAACTGACCATTGCCTTCAACCTTGTAACCGTTGCCCGGGCCACCTGCACCGCCGGACATGCGCCCGTTGCGCACGAGCAGATTTCCGTCCGACACAGTCGTGAGGCCGGAGTAGGTGTTCATGCCGTCCAACACCACCTGTGAGAACCCTGTTTTCAAAAGACCCCCGGTGCCGGCAATGTTCGACCGGATCTGAAGATTGCCGCCGACCACAATGCCATCCGTGAACCGGACAAAACCGTTCTGATTGTTGATGATGGCCTCGCGGCTGCCGAAGTCGAGTGTGCCGCCCTGAATGAGTGTGTCAGTCGTTGTACTATTCCCGGCAGCAAAGAAGGCGCTGCTGACCATGCCTGAGGCGATGCGCAGTGTGCCGTCAACGATCAGCGTGGGATTGTAGGAGCCGAGATAGCTGGTGAGTGTGGTGCCATTGTTGATGCTGCCACCTGATCCATTGTTGTCTGCCGCCGGCCCCATGCGCAGCGAGTTGATGCTCATGTCCTGTCTCACGATGCTGAAAACATCGGTCAGGTTGACGTTCTGACCGGCGGCACCGCTGGTGGCATCCATGACCCCATCCGCAGGGGTGAAGTACTCCGAATCATCCAGGGGGCGCAGGAAACCATTGTCCAGTGTCATGAAATGACTGCCTGCAAGGAACTGCTGGTTGCGCCCCTGATTGTAGAGATCTGAAGTGTTGGCATTGTTGTAGCCGAGTTCGCGCATGTCCTCCAAGTAGCCGTGAGGGATGATGCCGCCGAGAATGCCTATGACGACGGCGCGGTTGGTGGCGCCCGTTCCGGAGCCGCTCGTATCAAGCCCGGCTGAACTCGTCAAAGCCACGCGAACGCTGTCCGTCATTTCGGCCGGGACCGCACTGGCGAAAGTGGAGGTGGCATCCAGATCGGTGATGCGCAAAACAGCGCCTGGGCTGCGATTGATACGCCCGATGGTCAGCGTCATGGGCTGATTGGCTCCATCTGTCGGCCAGAGATCAAGGATGTTGGTGCCGGACCTGACTTCCATGGCAGCACCACCAGTCGTGGCAAGGCTTTCATTGTTCGCAGTCGCGCCGCCATGAATGCGCAGCCAGCCGTGATCCAGCTTGATGCTGGCCGCATTGTTGATGCGGTCATCATGGTTGCCCCCGAGGACCGGTGCCACGCCACCGGAATTGTTGCTGGCATCCAGGCGGTTGGTGTTGTCCAGAGTCAGCATCCCGCGGCGCTGGAGAGTGATGTCACTGGTGCCGGAAAGGCGGGCATTTGCCCCGGCAAGGGTCAATCCATACTCAGCCCAGCCTTCGGCATCGCCATAGGTTTGGTAAGCGACCCCATTCAACATGACGGTGTTGCCCTGCCAACCGACGGCAGCGCTGCCGAAGCGCAGAATATTCACACCACCAGTGAAGTCATTGTCATTGGTCAGCCGCAATTCACGAGTGCCAGTCTTGGTGAATCCACCCGCGCCTGTTACCTTCCCTCCTACTATCAGTTTTGTCTGCAGCGAGGTCGTCAGGTTGGCTTGATCAATAATGTTGGCCGTGGTGGTGGCCGATTCATTGTGAATGATGTTGCGGCTGGCATCACCAGACAAGGTGAGAGTCCCGTCCAGATACATGCGCGGGCTGGGGATGGTGTCCGTGCCGGTGTCGATGTAGTTGTAGCCGCCGCCTGTAGCATCCACTGCGGTTCCTTTGGCAGTGACACCGTTCATGGCGATGTTCACCGTGTGGTGGATGTCCCAGTTGCGGAAGAAATTCAAACGGGCGCCTACATTGGGGCCGTTGCCGAGTGCGGCATTGGTTTGGTCGATCAGGGAGGCGCCGCCATAAGCGATGGTAATGCCATTGGTCACGTTGGCGGCACTGATGCCAGTCCATGCAGTGAGCGGGTTTGGCCCGGTGTCCTGCTCGATGCGCAACTGGCCTTCCTTGATCAGAATGCTGTTGAGCGCACTGGTGAATTTGACCTGATGGAAAACGGTTCCGCCATCAAAGCCGCCACGGCTGCCAAGAATGGTGAGGTCAAACCCATTGCCTGCGAGGGTGGGCTGATTGCGGGTGAAGGCACCCGCGAGCACGCTGCCGTTGGCAGTTTCAGTATCATAGGTCGCCAGACGGAGCGCTGAGCTGGTGGCAAACCCTCCACTGCTGATGGTGGAATTGCCGTTTAACACCAGGTGTGAAATCTGGCCAGTGCCGGAGGTGTTACGCAGGGCACCCGTGCCACCGACGCCATTGCCGTTGATCTGGATGATCTCACGGGATGGATCGCTGTCGTCGCCGTAGTTCAGTGCCTGACCACGCAGATCAATCGTAGCACCCGAGGCGACGATCGTTTCGTTGCCAACACCCGTGGCCCCCAGGGCTCGCGGATTACCGACACGAAGTTCACCGGCATTGACCAGGATCTGCCCCGAGAGAGAAGCCCCCGTATTGGCTACGGTGAATCCATCCAGCACATTGGTGAACTGGCTGGCGCTGAGCTGCAGGATACCATTGCCAGTTTTGGTGAAGCCGTTCTGCGCATAGATAATGCCGGTGATGTTCAGGCCCACGGACCCTGTCACCGCAGGAGCCGGGATGTTGATGGTTAGACCGCCAGGCGTGGTGTTGGCGAAAGTCTGCTTGCCGCTTAAAGCGGAAACTGCGGCAGCCAGGGTCCCCAGCGTGGTTCCTTGATTGAAGGTGATCAGCTCGGGAATGGTGACGCTGGTGTCAATTTGCAGGGTTGCGCCACTGTTGACCGTGGTGATCCCACGATTTGAACCGAGCGCATTGGCAGCGGCAGCGCGGAGGGTGCCGCCGCTCAGCACCATTTCACCAAAGAAGTTGCCGTTATCCGTATCCATCAACAGCGGCATGGTATTACCAACAGCCATCACGATGGTTCCACCACCCACAATCGTGGACAAATCCTGAACGGTGGCATTGCTTGAAAGGAAAGTGAGCGTCGAACCCTGGCTCATGTTGATGGCCACATTGGCCCCGCCCAGAGCAGCGGCAGTTGCCGTCGTCGGGGCAGCGGCTGTTCCGCCGATCTGGAGTTCCCCCTCGTTCAGGTTCAGCGCACCTGTCTGCGTATTCAGCGCAGTTAAGAAGACCTTACCCGCCCCTGATTTGGTGATTTGCTGTGCATTCGTATTGTTTTGAATGATCGAATCGATCTGGAGAGCTCCAGCCGTGTTGTGCTGGTGAATGAGAACGGCATCAAGGCTTGCCGTGTTTGTCGCATTCTGGATGGCCGCACCCGTGATGATTGTTGGGAAAGCACCCACGTTCGGAGTAACCAAAATACCGGAGGACTGGAGACTCAGGGTGCCGGTCAGAGTGAGTGTGGTCGCCTGAGCTGTGTTGAAGCGCAGGGTGTTCGTGGTGGC
>CAJCCF010000122.1 GCA_903960845.1 uncultured Verrucomicrobiota bacterium
CCCTGAGCGAATCCGCTGGTCAGAAGGTCCCTCGCACTGGTCTATTGTTTGAGTCAATAAATGCAGCGGCGAAGTGCGTGGGTGGATACTCATCTCACGTAGCCTCGGTCGCCGATGGAAAACTGCCGTCGGTCAAAGGCTGCGGGGTAACCACAGTGACGAGAGAGCAGGTTTTCCTTTTCAAGAACGACCCTTCAGCGTTGGCCGCCTTTACTACGGAACAAATCAGCGTTTCAAGATGGAACCGGGGCAGGGGTGTAAATCATTAACTGAAGACCTCTCGTTTCTCATCACACCGCCTGCAGTGAAGCCGCAGAGAGGAGCAGGCCTTCTTCGGTGATGCTCAAGGCTGGTCGGGGCGAGGAGGGTGAGCGATTCCTGCCAGCCCATTTGGCAGGCGTGCGCAGAAATCATGGCGGGGACGCCTTCAGCCTACTCCGCCGCAGCCGGACGAAAGCGCTCAGCGATCCGCTCCACGCCACCGCGTTTGCCATCGGCAGGTTCGAAGCTCTTGGTTGCCGCATTCCATCCCGTCTGCGTCGGATACGGATAAATCGTCATCTCCCACAACGATTTGCCGTTCTCCACATGCCGACCAGTCAAAGCGAAGGGCGCGGTGCCGGTCTCGCGCCAGGCACGCACGGCATCAAGAAGATTCGGCGCTTGATTGATGCCGGGGCCACCGCCGTGAGCGAGGCCGGGGACGACGTAAAAGCGGAAGAAAGACTGCGCTTTCTCAAGTCCACCGAGGCGATCGATCACGCGCTCGTAGTAATCGATGGAGGCGTGGTAAGGCACGACGGAATCCGCGGTGCCGAGCGTCATGATGAGCTTGCCGCCGCGCTTGGCAAAGGCGCTGAGATCGGGGTTCTCGGCATTGAGATAAGGCGCGAGTCTGGCGGTGTAGGTGTCGATGTCCGCGCCGAAGTTGATGTCCTCCAGTTTCTTGTCCTTGCCGAAGACCCAGTGGAAAAGATACAGGTGCCCGTGCGAGGCTTCGATGGAACTGCCAAGCGGGATGCCATTGAAGAGGCGTTCGCCGGTTACCGCATGACGTGGTCCATCGAACAGTTTTCTCAATGCCGCCGCGTGTTCATCGGTGAGCGTCGAGTCCTTCTTCCGCGCCAGAGCGATGACGGCCTCAATGTCCTGCGCGGTGCAGCGCGGATCGGAGACGAACTTGCCTGCTGCGATTGGGATTTCCCGTGAGGCCATGAACTCATTCGCCGCAGCGATGACACTGGAATCCTGCGATTTCGTGAAGGGGCACTTTTTCAAAATCTGATCGTTCCACAGGAAGTAAGCGTGCAGCGGCGTGCGGCAGTGCGCAGCGACCGCAGCCGCGATGCCATCGTAGTCCTCGGGATAACGCTGGGCCTCCTGCAATGCCTGCTGACCGCCGGTGGAGCCGCCGCTGAAATACGAAAGCTCCGGCGCTCTGCCGTAATGCGCCCGTATGATCTGCTTCGCCACCACGGTCATGAGATGCGTGGCGCGAAATCCAAAATCCTTCCACACTTCCGGATTGCCGATGCCGGAGTCGGAATTCGGAGCCGTGCCCATGTCCGTCGTCGCCACCGCATATCCCGCAGCGCTCGATGCCGCGAGGCCGCCTGGATTGATCCTTCCCGCCGCACCGCCATTGCCCAGACCGAGAAAGCGGGCGTTCCATTGATCAGCATCAGGTAGCCAGACTTCGACGTGGATGTTCGAGCCCTTCGCCGGATTCAGAACGAGCTTCACGACGGTCTTCGTCGCCGATGAATCGCGCTCCACGCTGGTGATGGTCGCCGCATCGATCTTCAAGGCGCGCAAAGTAGCCAGTTTGTCATCGCTGCGCGGTGTCTCGCCGAAGGCTGAGAAACAACTGAGCAGCGCTGCAACAGCGAGAGATGTAGTCTTTCTGGTCATGGGAGTGGGCAAGTTCGATAGGAGTCTATTCGGGCATGCCCAAGACGTCGATCAAAACCGCCGGACCCTTTCTCCGGCGCATCGAAGATGAGTTGGAATAGATCGACCTTGCTGCAATCTCGCGATTGAGCACGCAGAGAAGCACGACCGGCCGAGCGGCAACAGACATCCCTGTTGATACTCAGCGTCACACGCATTCCGCCAAAAATACCGGCAAACATGGTGCGCAGGCTGCTCTTGGATGCCGGGTATTTTCAATACATCACCCACCGCGCTGAACACATAACCCATTCATTTTCACTCTCACTTCATGGCAAACATTCATTTCATCGGCGGGGAAAAAGGCGGCGTTGGCAAATCCGTGGTGGCCCGTGTGATGGCCCAATATTTCATCGACCGCGGACAACCCTTCCTCGGTTTCGACACCGACCGCTCGCACAGCACCTTCACGCGCTTCTATTCTGACTACGCATCGCCCGTGATTGTCGATCAATACGAAAGCCTGGATGCCATTGTCGAAGCGGCCTGCGAACAGCCCGACAAGCGCATCCTGGTCGATCTGGCAGCTCAGACTCATGGGCCGCTGGTGAAGTGGATGGATGATTCAGGGGTGCTGGAAATGGCAGGCGAAGCGGGCATCAACATCACCTACTGGCATGTGATGGATACAGGCCGGGACTCGGTGGATCTGCTCAAGAAAGTCCTGGATCGCTTTGGTTCAAGACTTGGTTACGTCCTCGCGCTTAACCAAATGCGCGGCGACAATTTCGACATCTTTGAAAAGTCCGGTGAGAAGGAGCATGCCCTGTCTCTGAATGCGCGCTTCGTGGCCTTGCGGCGTTTGCATGAAACCGTGATCAACAAGATCGATGCCGGCAGCAGCAGCTTTTGGGCAGCCAAAAACAGGAGTGCCGCAGATGGAGCAGGACTTGGCATTCTGGAGCGTCAACGCGTGAAAATCTGGCTGAACCACATCCATGATCAACTGGATGGCCTGCAACTTTGAGCGTTTGCCCGGAGCTCCGTTTCAGTCTGAAGTCAGATCTTTGAAGTCTCGGCGCCATTGATGATTCCCTGCCCCGCTGCGCTGAATCTGTCAGATGGCGAGACTGTTTGCACATCCGGCAACCCGCCGGTAACGGGCATCGAAAACGATGCTGAACAAAAGATCGGCAGTTGCGCCTGAGGAGGTTCTCGCCCACTTCCATCAGCCAGCGCGCTCACCCCTGAACCACCAGTCGCCCCATCGTGATCACCATGAAGTCTATTACCCTGTCCTCTGCTCTGCTTTTGTTTATCACGGGCTGCCAGACAGAACCCAAGATCGCTGCGGTCCCTCTGCCTGCAGCGCCACCGCCTCAGATTCCGGAGAACCCTGCGGCCGCTTTGAGCACTCCCGCTCCAGCTTTACCCGCCACTCCGGACAGTTCAGGCCGAGTGACCACCGCCAGCGGTTTGCAATACCAGGTGCTCGCCTCCGGCCCCGCCGGCGGACGCTCACCCACCTATTTCGACTCGGTCATGGTTCACTACCGCGGCACACTCACTGATGGCACGGTCTTCGACAGCTCCATCGACCGCGGCATGCCCGCGACCTTTGGTGTTGGTGAAGTGATTCCCGGCTGGACAGAGGCGCTTCGGCTAATGAAGCCGGGTGACAAATGGATGCTGTACATTCCCGCCAGACTTGCCTATGGCAACCGTGCCGTCGGCAGCAAAATTCAGCCTAACAGTGATTTGATTTTCCAGGTCGAATTGATTCAAATTCTGGGTGGACGCTGAGTGAGTTGTGCCTGCATCGGCCTCATGGTCGCTTCTGCATCGGGGATAGAGCCACGCCTCTGCTCCCGTCATTCTTTGTTCCGATTTTGAAGCTCAAAGCCATAACAAACCATCCCATCCACCTGAATGCCCTGGTGGTCATTGTTATCGCCCTCCTCGGCCTGCCTTGCCTGGCCGCCGAGGAAAACAAGGAACTCGCAGCGATGCAGTCCGCGGCGCAGAAGGCCTTCAAGTTGAACGTGGAGAAGTTCGCGGCAAAATACTGCTTCGAATGTCATGGCAACCGGCGTTCGAAGGCGGGCCTCAATCTCGAAATCGCCATACGCAAGCCCGGTGAACCGGGCCTTTCACGCAAGTGGATGGAGTGCATCGCCAACGTCAACGCGCACGACATGCCGCCCGACGATGCGGACCAGCCATCCGAGGACGAGAGGAAGCGCTTCCTTGATGCCATCGCGCAGATCAAATACCTCGCCGCACGCGATCCCGGGCCCTTCGTGATCCGCCGCCTCACGAAGTTCGAGTATGGCAACACGCTGCACGATTTTCTCGGCGTCGATGCGTCCATCGCAAAGGAATTGCCCGATGAAGTTCCCGGCGAGGGCTACCTCAATTCCCTCTCACCCATGCAGACCGAGCAGTATCTCGGCATCGCGAACGCTGCGCTCCAAAAGATGTCCGCCGAGGCCCGGAAGCGCTTGTTTGGAAACACAGACGCCGATGTCCGCGACGTGGCCCGCAAGTTGACGCGCACCGCGTATCGCCGGCCACCCTCCGAGGCCGAACTCGACGTGCTCGTGAAGGTCTTCAACCTCGGCCAAGCAAACAAACTCGACCGACCCGACTCGCTCCGCCTCATGCTGAAAGCGGTGCTCGTCTCGCCGCAGTTCCTGTTCATCACGCCATCCAAAGACTCCCTTTCCAGCGAAAAGATCGTGCCGCTGGATGATTACCAGCTCGCCAGCCGCCTCTCGTATCTTCTCTGGGCCACCTTGCCTGATGCCGAGCTGTCGAAGCTCGCCGACGAAGGCAAGCTGCACGAGCCCGCCGTGCTCAAGGCGCAAACAAAGCGCCTCTTGTCCGACCAACGCTCGCGCGCGCTCTTTGATGGCTTCGGGGCGCAGTGGCTCGGCCTCGACACACTCGCCACGAAGACCTTTGATGCGCAGAAGTTTCCGCAAATGACGCCTGACATGCGCAGCGCCATGTATGACGAAGCACGACTGCTCTTTGACAGCATCGTGCGTGAGAACCACAGCGTCGTCACTTTCGTCAGCGCCGACTACACCTTCCTCAATCGCACGCTCGCCAGCCTCTACGGTCTCGAAAAGAAAATCACCGGCGCCGACCTGCAAAAGGTGTCGCTCACCAACGCCAACCGTGGCGGTATCCTCAGCATGCCCGGCATCCTCGCCACCACCTCATTCGCCACGCGCACCAGCGCCGTGAAACGCGGCGTGTGGGTGCTGGAGCAGGTGCTCGGCCAGCGCGTGCCGCCCGCACCACCAAACGTGCCTGCGCTCGAAAAGCAGGACAAACGTAAAGTCGCCAATCTGACCTTGCGGCAGCGCACCGAATTGCATCGCACGAACGCCGTCTGCGCCAATTGCCACAAGATCCTCGACCCCATCGGCTTCGGCCTGGAGAACTTCGACGCCATCGGTCGCTGGCGCGACAAAGACGAGTCCGGCGGCCCCATCGACGCCGTTGGCGAACTCCCCGGCGGCAAGCGTTTCTCATCCCCGAAGGAATTGAAAGCGATCATTGCCGCCCGCAAAGACGAACTCGCCCGCAACCTCACCGAAAAGCTCCTCGCCTACGCCCTCTGCCGCCAACTCGACGGCTTCGACCACATCATCGTGGACCAGATGCTCAAAACGATCGCCGCCGACGGCTACAAGATGCAGACGCTCATCAGCGAGATTGTGACGAGCTATCCCTTCACGAATCGGCGGATCCTGAACTGATGTCCGTGAATGCAGCGATCCGCAATACGATGTTAGGCGAGCATTGAGGGGTGTTGCGTGTGTCTTTCAAACAGTCCTGAGAGGGAACCTGAATGGCAAGACTCAAGGAGATGCACCGTTGCGTTTGCTGTTGTCCGTGATGCCACTCCCATGAGGTTCTCCATTTTCATCTCCTACTTGCTCAGTCATCTGCTGATGACACTCCATGGCGCTGAGCCACGTGATACCATGCCGGACACCTGGACTGCCGTGGATGCGCTGGGGCGTGTGCTGCCAATGAGTGGTGAAGTTGGTTTGCCGAAGCCGAATCGCACGGTGGGCATCTTTTACTTCAACTGGCATGCGGCGTTTGGAAACAAGGAGGTTCATGACATCGCGAAGATCCTCACGGCGAATCCCGCTGCGCCGCCATGGGGGCCCGTGCAGGCACCGCATTACTGGAGCGAACCGCGCTTTGGTTACTACCGGCCGGATGATCCGTGGGTGATCCGCAAGCACATGCAGATGTTCACCGATGCAGGTGTTGACATGATCATTCTCGACGCCACGAACGGTTTCACTTATGACACCGAACGCGAGGCCTTGTGCGTGGTGCTTGAGCAAATGAAAGCGGAAGGCCAGCGCGGGCCGCAGATCGCCCTGTTTGCCTATGCGCAGCACCACGCGGTGGTGCAGCATTTGTGGGAGACCTTTTACAAGGCGGGCAAGCATCGGGATCTATGGTTTCAGTGGAAAGGCAAGCCGCTCATTCTCACGCCATCAGAGGGACTCAGTGAAGAAGTGAAATCCTTCTTCACCATCCGCACATCCTGGGCCTGGACGCGCGGTCATGCGTGGTTCGGTGATGGCAGGGACAAATGGCCGTGGCTGGACTTCGCCCCGCAAGTGCCGGGCTGGCATGACGCGCCGAACAAAGCCGAGTGCGTGCCTGTTGGCGTGAGCCAGCACATCACCAGCAACATCGGTCGAAGTTTTCACGGCAGCCGCCAGCCATTGCCCGCGGAGTGCCGGCCTGCGGAAGGCCTCTACTTTGATGAGCAGTGGAAGCATGCGATGCCGCATGATCCCGAATTCATCTTCATCACCGGCTGGAATGAATGGGTGGCCCAGCGCTTTCTCTCCGATGGCAGCATGGCATTTCAAGGCCGCGTGCTGCCCGCGGGCGGGACATTCTTTGTCGATCTTTACGACCCCGAATTCAGCCGCGACATCGAACCCATGCGCGGAGGGTTCAGCGACAACTACTACTGGCAAATGGCCGCCAATATCCGCCGCTACAAAGGCGCACGTCCAGTGCCCGCTGCCGCACCCGCAAAGACCATCGCCATCCCCGGCGACTTCGCGCAGTGGGCCGGCGTGAAACCCGTCTATCTCGATGACCTGAACGACACGATTCACCGCGATCACGATGGCGTCCCCGGCGCAGGCCGCTACACGAACAAGACTGGACGCAACGACTTCGGCAGGATGCAGGTCGCGCATGATGCCACACATCTATTCTTTCACGTCACCACGCATGAACCGCTCACACCCGCCACCGATGCCGATTGGATGATCCTGCTGCTCGATACCGATCAAAATGCCAAGACCGGGCAACTCGGTTACGACTACCGCCTCAACCACGCAAGAAGCGCTCCAGACATCGGCAGCATCGAGCACTGGAATGGCAAAGCCTGGGAGTCCGCTGGCACAGTAAAACGACAAAGCAGCGTCAAAGAGATGCATCTCGCCGCTGAGCGAACGGCGCTCGGCATGGCTCCCGGCAAACCTCTGCGCTTCGATTTCAAATGGACCGACAACGTCCCCGCCAGCGCCGATGGCATCGACCTCCTTGATCAAGGCGACACCGCACCCAATGCCCGTTTCAACTACCGCTACATTGCACCCGACGAAACACCGCCGGTAAAATGAAGCCACCAACCGCAATGGTGAACATGGCATCCTGAAGCGCATCTTCGCGGCAGGGCTGTGCTGCGCTCAGACTTCAGTGCAGGCATGCTGTCGAACCTGCATCATGAGGCTTCCTTGTTTATCAATTCCATTTGCAACGAGCCCTCCAATTGCCCCGTTTCTTCGTTGCACGCCCCTCCCCCCATGAACCCAAAGCACTTCATCGACCGCCGCACCTGTTTGAAAGGCATCGGAGCCTCCCTGGCTCTGCCGCTTTTCGAAACCATGGGCTGGGCCGAAGCCGTCAAAGGAAAGGCAACCAAACCACCGGTGCGGCTGGGGTTCATGTACATGCCGCATGGCGTGATCATGGATCAGTTCTGGCCTGCGACGCCTGAGAACTTCCTGAAGTCACCGCCGCCCGCGCTGGAGTCGTTGCGGCCGATTTTGGACCAGTGTCTCATGGTGAAGGGCATCTCCGGTGTATCGATTTCGCCGTTCAACGGGGCGCCGCATGCGCTGGAGCTTTCGACGTGGCTCACCGCCTCCCTGCCGGACGCGGCGAAGCGGGCGCAGATTCACATTGCCATCTCGGCGGACCAGATTTTCGCGAACTACCACGGGGCGCTTACCGCGCTGCCATCACTGGAACTCGCCACGATGCCGCAGACGCACAAGGAGAACCAGGAAGGGCTCAACGAGGGCTACTACTCACATTGCAGCTTCCGCTCGCCCACGCAGGCGATGCCGGCGGAGATCAATCCGCGCAGCGTGTTGAATCGTTTGTTCGGCAAAACCGACCAGGGCGGCAAAACGACGGCCACCGACCCGCTCGACCGCCAGATGCTTGATCTCGTCATCGGCGGCGCGAAAGACCTGCGACGCAACCTTCCCCATGGCGACCAGCAGAAACTCGATGAATACCTCGACAGCGTGCGCTCCGTCGAGCGCCGCATCGCGGCCATCGAGTATCGGCAGAAAGACGCCGCGATGGAGAAGGCTGGTGTGGCCGCAAGCAAGCGCAGGGCCAGCGATTCGCCGCCCATCGAGATCAAAATCCCCGAGGGCGACAAGCGCAGCGAATACATGCAGGTGATGTGCGACCTCACCGTGCTGGCCTTCCAGACCGACACGACTCGCGTGAGCACCTACATCGGCTCCACACCGAACGGCGTTTCCTATCCCGAACTCGGCTTCAGCGACACGCACCACGGCCCCACGCACCACAACAACGAGGCCGAGAAGGTCCGCAAAGTCGCCGCGATCACGAAGTTCAACATCGACCAGTTCGCCTACATGGTGAAGAAGATGGCCAGCCTGCGTGAAGGCGACGGCAC
>CAJCCF010000123.1 GCA_903960845.1 uncultured Verrucomicrobiota bacterium
CACTTCGATGAATGCGAAGGGACAGACACATGATCACTCCAGAAGCCAAGTGTGTTCAAGCCGGGGTGATCCTGCGGCGCAGGCTCTGCGGGATGGCTGCGCTTGAGTGATGCCGCTCATCGCGGCAAGGCAGTGTTCAACCAGAGGGGCATTGGCTGGCTCGTTCCTCGCGGCAATGCACCCTTTAATGTTAGGCCTTGTTGTTCTCATGGTGCGCCTCCTTCATGCATATTTTCCATTCGGGCATCGGAACTGGGATAAGATGTTCTGGGCGTTCATAAGCACTAGGATGTCCGCGACCGCTCATGAACTTTAGTATAGTTGGTGTCCGCACATGGCTCTCAATGATCTCTCTGTCATCAAGCGGCAAATTCTCGTCATCATACTCAAAATAGGTTCTTCTTATCGCGCAATAACCTCCCTCCATATGGGTAATATTATCGTCTTGCCGCAGTGTCGACCAAGTGGCGAGAGTCTCAGCAAGGGCGTGGTAACAATCACTGAAAATCCAAGGCTCGCGCAATCTCAACAAATGAATCAAATCCCCTGAACAATAATTAATATCCTTTCCAGTAAGACGGTAAATCTCCGCCACGTCACCTGTTCGTATAATGGCTTGGTCTCGCTTGGAATCACGCAGGACAGAATGATATGGCTTACCGTCGCACTCAATCCCGATCGCTCGGCCCGTGGTGCGGTGACTGAGGTGGAAATCCAGCCTGAAGGTGCCTGCGTCGGTATCGATCTTGTGCTGCCCCCTGACAGCCAACTGGTCATTCGCAAACTTAAACAGATCATGAAAGAAGCCATCTTCAATGGGGCTGTCACACTCCTGCCAATCAAAAGCTTTGCCGGGATAGTTGAGCCAGCGCTCCATCATGGTGGCACTGTCGATGATTTCAGTATCACTGTCGATGAATGCGAGATTGCTCATGATGGTAATTCCGTTTCGGAGGTTAACTTGTCGATCATTCACAAATCGTGAGGTTTGTCAGCAGCTTTATAGCCCATGGTTTTTGGGAATATCACGGACTTTGGCGGTGATAGGCGATTAAAATGTGAAAAAGGCACCAAGGGATGGGCAATTCCTCACAACAATCCGCTTCCTGACCGGGCTTCTCTCCTGGCGATTGTCTGCAAAAGTTTTGACACCGGGAAAATCACAGACGTATGGTCGCGCCCATTCATGCGCACGCCGCCATCACAGCTCCCGGAGAAAGCTTTCCGCGCCCATGCTCCGGGTTACTGGAAAGACAAGAACGTCTCCCCCGAAGACTGGAACTCCGCCGCGTGGCAGCTGCGCAACCGGGTGACGACGCTGGCCGGGCTGGAGGAGCATCTGGAACTCTGCGATGCGGAGCGGGCGGGCGTGCTGCTCAGCGGCAACAAGCTGGCGATGTCGATCACGCCGCACTATTTCAATTTGATCGACGCCGTGGATCCCGAGTGCCCGATCCGCCGGCAGGTGATCCCGCGCATCGAGGAGACCTGGGAAAACCCCGATGAGATGGCCGATCCCTGCGGTGAGGACAGCCACATGCCGGTGCCCGGACTGGTGCACCGCTACCCGGACCGCGTGCTGTTTCTGGTGACCGACCGCTGCGCCAGCTACTGCCGCTACTGCACCCGCAGCCGGGTGGTCAGCGGGGTGGGCGAGCAGGAGCTGCACACGGATTATGAAGCGGCTTTCCGCTATCTGGAAAGGCATGAGGAGGTGCGTGACGTGCTGCTCAGCGGCGGTGATCCCCTGCTCTTTTCCGATGGCAAGCTGGAGTCGATCCTGAAGCGCCTGCGCTCGATCAAGCACATTGAATTTCTGCGCATCGGCAGCCGCGTGCCAATCTTTCTGCCGCAGCGCATCACTCCCGCCCTGTGTGAGATGCTGGCGCGCTATCATCCGCTCTGGCTGAGCATTCACACCAATCATCCGCGCGAGCTGACCCTGGAGGTCAAGGAAGCTCTGGAACGTCTGGCCAATCATGGAGTGCCGCTGGGCAATCAAAGCGTGCTGCTGCGCGGCGTGAATGACGATGCCGAGGTGATGAAGAGCCTGGTGCAAAAGCTTCTCATGTGCCGGGTGCGGCCTTATTATCTGTATCAGTGCGACCTGATCCAGGGCAGCTCGCATCTGCGGGCCAGCGTGAGTGCCGGCGTGGAGATCATCGAGCAACTGCGTGGTCACACCACAGGTTATGGCGTGCCGCAGTTTGTCATCGATGCCCCCGGCGGCGGTGGCAAGGTGCCGGTGAATCCCGATTACGTGCTCATCCGTGACGAGCAGCGCACGGTGATCCGCAACTTTGAAGGCCGGACCTTTGAGTACCCTGAACCTGCCATGGTGCGGGTCAGGTGATCTGCGGGCCAGGTGATCTTCCTGAAGGATCAGCGATGGCGCCCACGTTTCGGGCAGGCTCATGAATTGTCTCCTCCTCGCCTTCGCCTGCCTTTCATCCTTCATCCTTCACCCTGCATCCCTGGCTGCGGAGCGACCAAACATCCTCTGGCTCACGAGTGAAGATCACGGCCCGCACATGGGCTGCTATGGCGACAACTTTGCCACGACTCCGAACGTCGATGCCCTTGCCGCCCGGGGCATGCTTTTCAAACATGCCTGGTCAAACGGCCCGGTCTGCGCCGCAGCCCGAACCACCATCATCGCCGGCATGTATCCGGCATCCACCGGCGGCGAGCACATGCGCAGCATGGTCGGGCTGCCGAAGGGCAAGCAGATGTACCCGCAGTTCCTCCGCGCCGCCGGCTACTACTGCACGAACAACAGCAAGGAGGACTACAATCTCCAAAAGCCCGAAGGTGTGTGGGATGAATCCTCCGGCAAAGCGCACTGGAAGCAGCGGCCCGGCGGGCAGCCTTTCTTCGCCATCTTCAATGAGACGTGCAGCCACGAAAGCCAGCTCAGAAAACGCCCGCACACCGCCATCCATGATCCCGCGAAAGTCCGCGTTCCAGCCTACCACCCTGACACACCCGAGGTCCGCCAGGATTGGGCGCAGTACTATGACACCGTCACCGAGGCCGACGCCTCTGCTGGCCAGCGCCTAACCGAGCTCGAAGCCGCAGGCCTGGCCGAAGACACCATCGTTTTCTACTACGCCGATCACGGCAGCGGCATGCCGCGCAACAAACGCTGGCCCTGCAACAGCGGCCTGCAGGTGCCGATGGTTGTTTATTTCCCGGCAAAATGGCAGCATCTGGCCCCCAAAGAATACAGCGCCGGCGGCAAGTCCGACCGGCTGGTCAGCTTTGTCGATCTGGCACCCACGCTGCTCAGCATCATCGGTGTGCAGCCGCCTGATTGGATGCAGGGACACGCCTTTGCGGGCAAGTTTCAGACGGAGCCGCAACCCTTTGTCTACGGCTTCCGGGGGCGCATGGATGAGCGCTATGACTCGGTGCGCAGCGTGACTGACGGGCGCTTTGTTTATGTGCGGAACTACATGTCGCATCTCTCCCAGGGCCAGCATGTGGCCTATCAGTTTGAAACGCCCTCGACGCGGGTTTGGCGGAAGCTTTTCGATGAGGGCAAGACCACACCTGAGCAGTCCATCTTCTGGCAGGAACCCAAGGCCGCCGAAGAACTCTACGACCTGCAAAGTGATCGCGACGAGGTGCATAATCTGGCCGCCAAATCTGAACATGCGGCGACACTGGAGAAGATGCGGCAGGCCCAGGAAGAGCTGGCCTTGAAGATCCGCGATGTCGGCCTGCTGCCTGAAGGTGAAATGCATCAGCGCTCGGAAGGCACCACACCCTATGACATGGGGCATGATGACCAGCTCTTTCCCGTGGCCCGCATCCTGAAAGCCGCAGGCGATGCCTCATCCATGAAGCCGGACAAAATCGCCGCGCTCAAAGCCGGCTTTGCCGACCCGGACAATGCGGTGCGCTACTGGTCCGCGATGGGTCTGCTCATGCGCGGAAGCGATGCCGTGACCGCAGCGCATGATGAACTCGTGAAGGCGACGAAGGACAGCTCCACCTATGTCCAGGTCGTGGCTCACTGGACTCTGGCAAAGTATGGCAGCGACGCCGACCGCACCGCTTCCCTGCCCGCCCTGGTGCAGCTCGCGAACTGGAGCCAGCACAATGTTTTCACCGCGATGAGCGCCCTGAATGCCATCGGCGATCTCGGTGACAAGGCCAAACCCATCGCTGAAGCCTTGAAGCAGCTCCCAAAAAAAGGTGAGACTCCTGATGGCCGCTTCAACAGCTACGTGTCACGCCTGCTCTCCGACCTCACCGGCTCCGCGCCCGAGTTTGAGCCCGACGCCACGCCACAGCCCAAAAAGAAGGGCCGGAAGAAGTGAGCCGGCCTACGACTCCTGATCCCACCACTCGCGCAGTTGCCTGAGCTGCTGTTTGTTAGGCCGCGCCGCTTTTTCATGCGTGCCCGGCGATTCGAGTTCGCGCATCCGGCGCAAATCTGCCGCTTTTTGAATCCATTCCTCAGGGGTGAGGTTCTCGCAAAACTCCGGCACACGTGAGGCGCTCAACCGCTGCGCAGGAAAGCCCAGCACACGCAGACGCAACCGCAGATCCAGACGCACGAATTCGATCACATCCCCCGGCTTCAAATCACGCGCAGGCTTGAGGCTCTGGCCATCGAGAGTGACTTTCCCGCGGGTGCAGGCCTGGGTGGCGAGGCTGCGTGTTTTGAAAATGCGGAGGTGATGCAGCCACTTGTCGGTGCGTTGCGATGGCGGAGAGGCGCTCATGATTCGTGTCCGGCACACTCCCGGCGTCGCGGTGCTCCTGCAAGCGGCTCCTGACCCGACTTTGGCCCGCCCAATCCACCCTTCATTTTCGGGAAGATCATGCCGCATGCAGCGTTGAGCTAGGACCATGAAGTCCACCCTCCTGACCGCCTTAGCCATGCTCGCCCTCTCGCCTGCCTGGGCACGGCAACCCAACGTCGTTTTCATTCTGGCCGATGATCTCGGCATCGGCGATCTCGGCTGCTATGGGCAAACGAAAATCAAGACCCCCAATCTGGACCGCATGGCAGCGGAGGGGATGCGGTTCACGCAACATTATTCAGGCAATGCCGTCTGTGCGCCATCGCGCTGCGTGCTGATGAGCGGGATGCATCCAGGCCATGCATTTATCCGCGACAACCGGGGCGCCGGAGAGAACGCCAAGGCCAAGGCCGAAGGCGGCCGGCCCGCGACGGAAGGACAATTTCCAATCACCCCTGAGACCTACACGCTCGCGGAAGCTTTTGCGGCTCAAAACTACGTCACCGGCGGCTTTGGCAAATGGGGTCTCGGCGGCCCGGAAAGCACGGGCGCCCCCTTGAAACAGGGCTTCCAGCGCTGGTTCGGCTACAATTGCCAGAGCGTGGCGCACAACTTTTATCCCACCTATCTCTGGGACAATGACAAGATCATTGAACTCAAGAACTCGGCCTTTCCGTCAAACGACACGTTCAAGCCCGGCGAAGACCCGTCGAAACCCTCGAGCTACAAGCGTTTTCAGGGCACGGAGTACTCGGCCGATTTGATCGCCGAACAAGCATTGCGTTTTGCCCGGGACAACAAGGACAGGCCTTTCTTCCTCTACTGGCCCACGACGGTTCCACATCTGGCCCTGCAAGTGCCTGACGACTCGCTGAGCGAGTATCAAGGTCTCTGGGAAGACCCGCCATACAAGGGCGGCAAAGGCTATCTGCCGCACTTCGCCCCGCGTGCAGCCTACGCCGCGATGGTCACGCGCATGGATCGCGAAATCGGCCGGCTCATGAAGCTGATCAATGAACTGGGGCTGGATGAAGACACCCTCTTTGTCTTCACCTCGGACAATGGATCCCTCAACGGAACCCACGCCGGCCTGGCAGGAACCGACGCCGCATTTTTCAACTCCGCCATGGGTCTGCGCGATGGCAAGGGCACGCTTTACGAAGGCGGCATCCGTGCACCCGGAATCGTGCGCTGGAAGGGCCACATTAAGGCCGGCGTCATTTCAAACCGGGTCACTGGATTTGAAGACTGGATGCCCACCCTGCTCGAACTCGCCGGCGCCAAAGACAAGACGCCCGCAAAGCTCGACGGCATCAGCTTTGCCCCCACCCTGCTGGGTGAAAAGCAGCCGGAGCGCGAATTCATCTATCGTGAGTTTCCCAGTTACGGCGGCCAGCAATGCCTGCGCATGGCAGACTGGAAGCTGATCAAAACCGGCCTCACTCCGGGCAAAGGCAAGGCAAAGTCCAAATTCAAAAGCGAGCCGGTACAACTCTACGATCTGGCCAGCGATCCCGCCGAGAGTCAAAACCTGGCGACAAAGCACCCCGAGATCATCGCCAAAATGGAAGCGATCATGAAAACGCAGCACTCACCCAGCGCCTCCTTTCCCATGCCCGCCCTGGACCGGTGATTCCCAAGGTTTTGGTTAGGCTTCAGTCCCGTCCGGCAGCTGGTCTTCCGACCCGGTGCCGGTGATCTGCGAATCGACGGCTGTCTCTTCGCTCTGGCTGGATTCGACATCTGCTGGAGTCTCTTCAGCCGTTTCAGTCTCAGGGTCGCCCGTGACCGTCCCCTGTGCCGGTTCGGCGGCTGTTTCAACAACTGGTTCAGGCTCGGATTTGCCGCCTTTGGCATCCTCTTTCACCAGCTTGCCGTCCGGAGTGAATTTCATGCCGGCCACTTTCGCCGCCTCAGCCGCAGGGCCGCCAAAACCCAGGAGCATGGCCACTTCATCCTGCATCTGCGCCAACTCGTCGAGACGGAGCTCCGGGTCGCGGATGATGAATACTTCACCGGTCTTTTTGTTCTCGTAAAAGAGCATGCGCCCGGTCTCGGTATCCTTGGTGGCGGTGGGGCTGAGAATGCGCTTCCGCTCAAGCATGAGCGCCAGGATGTAGCGTGCATTTTCAGTCGACGGCTCATCTTCCTCAACGAAGCGCTGAAGCAGGGCTGCGGCGCTCTCCTTGCTCGTCACTTCCGGTTTCGCTTCAGTGATGGTGGGTGAATACGTGGTCTTCCAATCGGCGATGGGCTTGCGTTCGCTGAGTTCCTGAGACCATGCTTCAGGCGCGATGTCACGCCTCATGTAATCACCCGTCTCAGGGTCAAAGTAGATGGCCGTGTGAAACGTTTCTCCTTCAACAAAAGCACGGCCTGAGAGCGCGCATTGATGGGAGCGGGAGCGGATGGACCAGTTTTGAATCATGACGAACGGAAAAGGAAGAATGACGGATGACTACGCGGCCTGCCTGTTTTTTGGGCGTCTGATCTGCACCTGTTTTTTGAAAAAACCCGGCAGGGAAATCTTGGGCAGGTCTTTGTTTTCAGAGCGGTAATGCAAGAGCACGAGACCCAGTGCACCAAAGAGAAGATGAGGGATCCAGGGACTGAACCAGGCGGGCAGATGCGAACCGTTGCCGAGATTCAGGCAGAGATTGTTGAGAAAAAGAAGGCCGAAGAAAATGAAGATGGATCCGGCAATCCCCCCGACGGCTC
>CAJCCF010000124.1 GCA_903960845.1 uncultured Verrucomicrobiota bacterium
AAGGCCAAAAACGTGATCTTCCTGCAGATGATCGGTGGCATGACGCACATCGACACGCTTGATCCGAAAGACGGGCCGACCCAGGGTCCAAAGGCTCCGATCAAAACCAAGGCGGACTTCCAGCTCGGCGGCACGATGGAGAATCTCGCCAAACAGGCGGACAAGATCAGCATCATCCGCAGCATGACTTCCAAGACCGGTGTGCATGCCAGCGGTCAGTACCTGATCCGCAGCGGTTACGAGCAGCGCGGCACGATCAAGCATCCGAACATCGGAGCCTGGGCACAGCATTTCAAAGGCCCCAGCCACAAAACCCTGCCCTCGAATGTCTGCGTGAACCGCCAGCCGCAGAATGGCAATGGATTCTTCCCCTCCAGCTTTGCCCCGCTGCCCATTCTCGATCCCGATGCCGGGCTGCAATACTCGCAGAGTGAAGCCAGTCCCGAGGTGCTGACCAAACGCCTGGCCATGCTCGACAAGCTCGACGCAGGCTTCCGCGAGCGATTCCAGACCGCGAGCGTGCAAAGCTACACCCAGTTCTACGACAAGACCGTGAGCATCATGTCCAGCACGGACCTGGAGGCCTTCCGGCTCAGCGAAGAGCCGGATGCGTTGCGTGAGAAATACGGCCGGAACAAATTCGGGCAGGGCTGCCTGCTGGCACGTCGCCTTGTGGAAAAAGGCATCCGTTACATCGAAGTGGCGAAGGGTGGCTGGGACATGCACAACAACATCGAAGAAGGCCTGGAAGAACATGGGACCGAGCTCGATGTGGCCCTCGCAGCCCTCCTCGAGGATCTCAAGGAACGCGGCCTGCTCGAAACCACGCTCGTCGTGCTCTGTTCAGAATTCGGGCGCGGCCCCAAGATCAATGGCAACGATGGACGCGACCATCACCCGAAGGTGTTCTCAACCTTGCTCGCCGGCGGCGGAGTCAAAGGCGGCTACATTTACGGATCCAGTGACAAGGAAGGCATGGCGGTGGCCGACAAGCAGGTCGGCGTGCAGGACTTCCTCAGCACCATCGGCTGGAGCCTCGGGCTTCCTGTCGATGAGGTTGTCATGTCGCCAAGCAACCGTCCCTTCACCGTGGGTGACAAAGGCCAGGTGATTCCCGACGTTTTTGCGTGAACTGAGCGGCCTTCAGATATGCCGAACCGCGATGACGGCCATCGCGAGAGTCTATTTTTGTTTTGACTCGTGACCGTTGAAACATGGCGCGCGCCATAGCGCTGACCGTTTTTCTCCCGACATGAATCCTGCCAAAATTGAAGAAACTCTCAAACTCGTCCTTGTCGGATGGATCGTGATCATCGCCGCAGCCTGGCTGATGGGGCGGCTCTGCCGTAAAATCGGCCAGCCGCCCGCCGTGGGTGAGATCGCCGCCGGCCTGCTGCTGGGGCCTTCCTTTCTCGGCTTGTTTGCCCCGGAGTTTGTCAGCTTCATCTTCCCTGACGAGATCAAGGGCCCGCTGGCTCTCCTGGCCAAAATCGGGCTTTTGCTGATGCTTTTTCAGGTCGGCATGGAATTTGATTTTTCGCATCTGAAGCACAAATCAAAGGTGGTCATCGCCTCCTCTCTCATGGGCATCCTCGCGCCGCTGGCGGGTGGTCTGGCGATTGCGCCGTGGCTGCACAGCACCTTTGCACCCGAGTTGCCCGTGTTTGGTTTCAAGATGTTTGTCTGCATTGCCCTTTCCATTACAGCGCTGCCGATCATGGGCCGCATTTTGCTCGAAATGAAACTGGAGCGCACCGCCCTCGGAGCCACGGCCATCAGCGCTGCCGCCATTGACGATGCGGTGGGTTGGGTCTTTCTCGGCATTGCCACCGCCATCATCAAGCAGGGTGACAATTTCACCTGGCTGCCCTTTCTGGGCCAGTCAGCCCTGATCATTCTCTACTTCGCCGCGCTGATGAAAATCGTGGGGCCCTTCATCATCAGAGCCTGGCGCAGGCAGTGTCTGGCCCATCAGACTGAGACCTTCACACCTGGCTTTCTTGCCCTGCTGCTCTGCGCGCTTTTCATCTCCGCGCTCATCACGAGCAAACTCGGCATCTTTGCCATCTTCGGAGCCTTCGCGCTCGGCGTGGCACTGCATTCAGAACCTTCACTGGTCAAAGCCTGGCGTGAACGCTTTGCTGACTTTGTCATCGTGGCCCTGGTGCCCATCTTCTTCACCAACACCGGCCTCAACACCCGAATAGGTTCCTTTGACAACACCACGGCCTGGATCGGCTGCATCCTCGTTTCCGCCACGGCCATCCTCGGCAAACTCGGCGGCTGCACCCTTGGTGCACGCTGGGCCGGCGCGAACTGGCGCGAGGGCCTCTCGATTGGCGCTTTAATGAACACCCGCGCGCTCATGGGTCTGATCGCCATCAATGTCGGAAAAGATCTGGGCCTGCTCAACGACAAGCTCTTCACCATGTTCATCATCATGTGCCTGCTCACGACCGCCACCACCGGCCCCATGCTCCGTGCATGGTTGCCAGACGATCTGAAGAAGCTGGTCCCCAAGAACTGAAGTTCAAACCGGAGTTAAGCGCTCAGGGTCCAGCTGCGAAGCCGCGAATCGAATTGAGTGATTGAAACTCCACCCTTTGAACCTGCCGGGTTCATTCACTCGAATTGTCAGTGCTTGTTTGACTGGATCGCTTCACCCCAGCCCCGGCGCTATGCGGCAAATGGTGATTCGACAATTGCCAATCGTCGGTATCTTCGCGGCCCCATGTTTCGCGCTGTTCTCACTGACCGTCTGCAGGCTGCTTTCACCGCCGCCGGCATTTCCCTGCCGGAAGGCTTCACCCCGAATGTCGTCATTGCGGCGGACACGCGATTTGGCGACTACCAGAGCAATGCGGCGATGATTCTGAGCAAGCAGCTCAAAATGAACCCGCGCGCCCTGGCCCAGCAGATCGTGGACAAGCTGGAAGTGACGGACCTCTGCGAGAAGATCAGCATCGACGGCCCCGGCTTCCTCAACTTCACCCTGGGCACCGCGGCGCTGATCCAGCGGCTGTCGCTGATCGTTCAGGATGACCATGCCGGCGTGCCTCCGGTGTCGAAACCCAGGCGCATCGTCATCGATTTCTCCGCCCCCAACATCGCCAAGCCCATGCATGTGGGACACATCCGCAGCACCTTCATCGGTGACGCGCTGGCCCGGGTGGCCCGCTTCATCGGTCACACGGTCATCACCGACAATCATGTCGGCGACTGGGGCACGCAGTTCGGCATGATCATCCATGGTTGGAAAACCCGGCTGGATCAGGCGAAACTGAAGCAGGACCCGATCCATGCGCTGGTCAGCGTTTACAAAGCCGTCAACGCTGAAGCCAAGGCGGACGAATCGGTGCTCACCCTGTGCAAAAACGAGCTGGTGAAACTGCAGCAGGGCGATGCTGAAAACCTCGCCATCTGGAAAGAGTGTGTGCGCCTGACGCTCGAACAGCTCGAGAAAGTCTATGGCACCCTGGATGTGAAATTTGATCACTATCTCGGCGAGAGCTTCTACAACGACGCCCTGGCACCGCTGGTGACCGACATGGTGGACAAGGGAATCGCCACCATCAGCGAGGGCGCCACGGCGATCTTCAGCGACGGCAGCGTGCCACCGGAGAGCGATCCCTTCCTCATCCGTGACAAGGACGAATGGAAGGCGGCGCCATGCATCATTCGGAAAACCGACGGCGGTTTCCTTTACGCCACCACGGATCTGGCCACGATCGACTACCGCGTGAAGGAATGGAGCGCGGATGAGATCTGGTATGTCGTCGGCGCACCACAGCAGCTGCACTTCCGCCAGGTCTTCGCGGCGGCGCAGCGGCGGGGCATCACCACGAAGATGGTCCACATTGTCTTTGGCAGCATTCTGGGGCCCGACGGCAAGATGTTCAAAACCCGCAGCGGCGAGACCGTGGGCCTGCTTGAAGTCATCGAGGAAGCCATCGAGCGCGCCCGTGCGGCCGCCGAGGAAAAAGAGCAGGGATTCAGCGATGCCGATAAAAATGAGATCGCCCGCATCGTCGGCGGTGGATCCGTGAAGTATGCCGAGCTGAGCCAGAACCGCCTGACCGATTACAAGTTCAGCTGGGACAAGATGCTTTCACTGCAAGGCAACACCGCGCCCTACCTGCTCAATGCCTATGTGCGCACGCGGTCCATTTTCAGAAAGCTGGAGGGAGCTGTCGAGCTCACCCCCGAACTCGCCATCACCGAACCCGCCGAACGCGCCCTCGCGATGAAGCTGGCTCAGTTTGCCGAAAACGCGCACGATGTCCTCGATGATCATCGCCCGAACCTGCTGGCCAACTACCTTTATGAACTCGCCAACACCTACCATGGTTTCTACGAAGCCTGCAACGTGCTGCGCGCTGAAGGCATCGTCCGCAACACCCGCCTCACCCTCTGCGAAGCCACCAGCCGCGTGCTGAAAACAGGTCTCGGCCTGCTCGGCATCCAGACGACTGAGCGGATGTAAGTGCGATTTAAAAACGCACGCGCAGATACGTGCCGAGAACCGATTCATGCTGCCACTCCGTCCGCGTTTTGGTGGAAACGATCATGTAAAAAAGGTCCAGGTCCGCATGCCTGCCGGCCTTGAAACTGAGGCCGAGCGGGACAAGGCGATTCTCCGTCAATTGACTGCGGTGCATGTTGATGAGCCATTCATTGCTGGCAAAAACACGGGTCCACGGACCGATGGAATCAGGCAAAGTCCAGCCGAGTTGCAGCCGGTGCCGCAAGCGGTTGGTGGTGAAAGCCTCCTCCTCATTCCAGCGCCATTCCATTCGATTGCGCCAGTCGAGTCGCAGATGTGGCGTGAGATCGAAGTGCGGATTCAATTCGAGCTCGGGGCGGCCCTGCAGATAGCGGTCACCGGTTTTTAAATTCTCGATCTGGAGCAATGAAAGCCCGATGCCGCCATCCATCCATGGCAGCATCTCGCGTTTGAATCGTGGACTGGCGAGCTGCACGATTGATCCATCCTCCGTGTCCATGCGATTGACCAGGAAAAGTCCGGCGCTGTTTTTCTCCCGTTTCCAGACTTCCAGCCAAGTCCAGGCCCACCACTCATCCGCACGCGCCGGCATGACCGCCACCAGCATCATCAAGCCAATCCACAGAAGTTTTCCCATGCCTGTCTATCGCAGCAAAAGCAGTGCCAATCAAAACCGATCAACCATGTCATTCCTGCCACCCATGGCGTGTGCATTGCGAAGCGCGCATGCTTTCATGACCTTGCCGCTTGACCAAGCCGTCGCACGCTTGAATCTCAAGGCCCATGTCTGTCCCCCTTCTCGACGTCAACGCCCAGAATCATCCGCTCGAATCCGAACTCCAGGCGGCCTTCAACCAAGTGCTCAAGCACGGACGCTTCATCATGGGGCCGGAGATGGAGACGTTTGAAAAAGAAATCGCGGCGATGGTTGGGGTGAAGCATGCGCTGTCGGTTTCATCCGGCACCGATGCGCTGCTGCTGGCGCTGATGGCCCTGGACATCCGGCCTGGTGATGAGGTGTTGTGTCCAGCCTTCACCTTCTTTGCCACCGCGGGTGCGGTGTCACGCCTGGGGGCCGTGCCGGTCTTCACAGACATCTGCCCGATCTGCTTCAACATGGATGTGAACGATGCGCGGAAAAAGATCACGGCCAGAACCAGGGCGATCATTCCGGTTCACCTGTTCGGCCAGTGCGCGGACATGGATCCGATCCTGGCCCTGGCCAAAGAGAACGGGCTCCGTGTGGTCGAAGATGCGGCGCAATCGATCGGCTCGAAGTATAAAAACCGTGACAGCGGCACGATGGGCGACTTCGGCACTTACAGCTTCTTCCCCAGCAAGAACCTCGGCGGCTTTGGTGACGGCGGCATGCTGGTGACCAATGACGATGCGCTCGCCGAGTTTGCCAAAGTGCTGCGCAATCACGGATCGAAGCCGAAGTACTATCACCACTACGTCGGTGGAAACTTCCGCATGGACACCCTGCAATGCGCGCTGCTAAGCGTGAAAGTGAAGCGCTATGCCCAATACACCGCACAGCGTCAATTCAATGCCGCTCACTACATCACAGAGCTGTCCAAACTCCCCGGTGTGGTCCAGGCTGATCCCGCTCACTGCAAGTGCGTGAGCGCCCAGGACAGCTGGCTGGCGGCGCAAAATGCCAGGATCGTGCTTCCCGTCAGCTACGCGCACAACACCCACATTTGGAATCAGTTCACGCTCCGGGTTCTCGACAATCAGCGCGATTCCCTGCGCGACCATCTGGTGGCAAAAAATATCGGCTGTGACATTTACTACCCGGTCACGCTCGATCAGCAGCAGTGCTTCACCGGACTGCCTGAAAGCTCACGCACCGGATGTGACGTGTCGCACCGGCTTGCCGGCGAGGTCTTGAGCATCCCGATCTACGGGGAACTCAACGAAGCCCAGCGCAACGAAGTCATCGCCGCGATCAACGAATGGTTAGGCTGATGATCAACTGCGCTTTTGCGCAAACAGCCAGGTCCACAGTTCCGGATTGTCATACGACTGGGTCCAGCTGTCGTGCCCGACCCCGGGATAGATGGTGAGCCTGGCCTGACTGCCGGCTTTCTGCAGGGCGTTGTGCATGCGGATGGAAAAATCCACGGACACCGCACCATCCTTGTCTCCATGAAAGATCCAGCATGGCAGATCCTTGATGCGGTCAGCCATGACAAACCCCACGCCGGCACCGCCGCAGATCGGCACGATGGCGGCAAAGGTGTCCGGATAGGCCAGTGCCGTGTCCCAGGTGCCGAAGCCGCCCATGCTGATGCCGGTGAGGTAAATGCGGCTCGTGTCCACGCGCTGCTTTTTCGCCAGGTCATCAATCAAGGCTTTCACGCCATGGGCATTCCAAATGTTTTTGTCAGGCACCTGCGGGCTGACCACAATGGCTTCGAATTTCTTCCCGGCCGCGATCAGCTTGGGAGGCCCGTGCTTGTTCAGCAGTTCAAGATTGTCTCCACGCTCACCCGAGCCGTGAAGGAAAACCAGCAACGGCCATTTTTTTGCCGTGTCCGCTTCATAGCCCTCGGGCAGTGAGAGCAGGTAGTGGTAGCCAACTTTGAGCGTGACTTCTCCGGAGAAAGTTTGCGAGCCTGACCCATCAGCCAACGCGGCAGAGGTCAGGGAAAAAAGGGCGGCGATGACGGTTCGAGAGAGGAACATCGAAGACAAACGAGAGTCGGCAGCAGGCTCTTACTGCGGGAGTGGTGGAGCGATTCATCCACTCAAAAATGAGTGCTTGTTGTGACCTCAGCGCTCAACTTAAATCCAGGTTTCACGTTTCAAGTTTCAAGTTTCAAGTTTCAAGTTTCAACTTTCAACTTTCAAGTTCTCTGAGCCCAGGCATTACGAGACACTGCCAGCACACTCAAAAGGTGAGGGATGCAGTGGTCACAAATCGTGGGCTTTCACGTCGCGAAACTTTGAACCTGAAACTTGAAACAGGATTCCAGGCTCAGCGCCCAGCACTGCCATGATTAGCGCAAAGGCTGCGACTCAGAAAAGCAGCTCCTTCGGATTTCAAATTTCGCCGAAATTCTTCTCACGCACCTGAACGATGGCGCTCAGCATTTCATCGGCTTCACTCCGAACCTTGGCATTGAGACTGGAAGCGCTGCGGTTGTAGCGGCGGTAGAGCAATTTGAGTCGCGCTTGAATCTGATCCTTGGACATTTTCGGGGTGACCTCACACAACTCCTCCGGTGTCTTTGGAGCCGTTGAGACTGCAGGCGCAGCCGCAGCGGGTTTGGCGATCCTGTTGAGCACGCTCCCTGCTCCTTTGCCGGAGCTTGTCGTGACAGGCGTCAGGTACTTGGGGGCCTCACTCTTGGCGCTCTGCGACCTGGACAGCGATTGGAGGATTTTCTTGAACATTGGATTCATCGTTTTGGAGGTGGCGGGGTGAAAAGGTCTCTTGGAACTACTCAATTCTCATGGTCCTGAGACTGGCGCTCTTTTTCTTGAGATCTTCGGCAGAGAGCACGCCAGCCCCCTTGTAGCTGACAGCCACTTCACTGCGGCGACCCGACAACTTGTCGACGACAAGGGCGCGCACACGCTGATTTTCGTCGTAGCTGAATGTGACGGCGATCTCGCAACCCTTGGGCCGGTTTGGTGGCACTTCGAGGGTGATCCGGCCAATGATGTCCACGAATCTGGTGTCTTCATCCTCACCTTGCGTGATGTCCACCTCGATGACCCGCTCATTGTTCTCACTCGTTTGATACACCTGCGTGTGTGAGCATGGGATGGGCGTGTTCTTGGGAATGACGATTGAGTTCATCATCTTTTCCTCACCTGTAGCGGCATTGTAAACCATCGCCACGGTCCCATAACTGGCATTGCAGACCTCCTGGATGCGGGCCGATTTTTTGGCAAACAGCGCTGCACCGAGGGCGACGCACTCGTCCACGTTACCGCAGGATTTCGGCGTTTTGCCAAACATCTTTTCAATGACACTAACCACCTTTGGAATACGGGTCGAACCGCCGACGAGAACGACATGGTCAATGTCACCCGCCTTCAGATTGGCGGAGTCCAGCGCCTGCTCCACCAGCATCACGGTGCGGGTCAGCATGTGGCGGATGATTTTTTCAAACCCATCACGCGTGAGGTCAATGCGCGCGATGCCGTCGTTCTTGTCGTTGGCCACCGTGTCATTCACACGCTGCAACTTGGACAGCATTTTCTTGGCATCCTCAGTGGTCTGCAGCACCCGGCGGCGGTGACGTTCATCCGTATAAAGCTTGGCTCCAGTCTGCTTGTCATACTGCTCGGCGTAGGCATCGAGCAAGAGTTCGTCAAAGTTACTGCCGCCGAGGTGGCGGGCGCCCTCACTGGTGAGGATTCGAATGTTGTCACCCTCCACATTCAGGATCGTGACATCCAGCGTCCCGCCGCCGAGATCATAAACAAGGATGCGTCCCTGCACGCCCTGGCTGTGCGCGTAATAGACGGCGGCAGCCGTGGGCTCATTGACGAGGTGCTTCACCTTCATGCCCGCCATTTCAGCGGCGGCGATGGTGCTCTTGCGGGCCAGTTCATTGAAATTTGCCGGCACCGTGATGACCACCTCATTGATGTCACCGATGATCTTGGAGCAGTCGCGTTTGAGTTTGGAAAGAATGAGCGCGGAGATTTCCGCCGGAGTCCAGTTCTTGCCGTCGATCTTGACCAGATAATCAGGATCATCCATGTGGCGCTTGATCTGAAAAATGGTCCGGTCCGGCTCACCACCATCACGGGCGGCACTGCCGACCAGTTTCACATCCTCATGCCCCTCAAAGAACACCACGGATGGCGTCAGCCGCTCACCGTCGGAATTCGGGACGATTTCCGGATTGCCATCAGATTTCAGGTAGGCCAGCCCGGAGAGCGTGGTGCCAAGGTCAATGCCAACGTATTCAGCCATAGTAGGAGAGGGTGAGAGTGATTATAGGGGAAGTGATTGACTGGAGGTCCGGACCTCCACCTTGCGTAGAATGACCTCATGACCATCGTCACGCGAGTACATAAAGCCGGAGCGGCAGGTTTCAATGACGCGCGCTTTATCTTTGCCGGGGAGACTGTCCACGACGGCGATGCGTTTACGGAGTTGTGCATCGACCTTGGTCTCGGCGTCGACATCGAACTCGGTGACACCATGCTGATGCAGGATATCCTCAAACGAGGCTCGGAGTTTGCCAAGCTGCGCGGCAACATCCCCGCCATCGTGAGCGAAGTAGCGCACAGTGAGGGCGTCAATCAAATCGATGCGTTTGATCAGGTCATTGGCAAACATGATGACCGTGGCCTCATGCGTGGAAAGTCCGCGGCGCATGATTTCGTGCTTCTCTTCCAATTCAATGAGCTGGCCGCGAAGACGTGCATCAATCTCCTGCCAGTGACGCAGCTGTGTTTCAGCCTGGGCAAACTCGGCCCGGCGGTCTTGCAAGCCGGCCAACTCGGACTTCACCTGCTCAGCCTGGGCGGTCTGCTCGCGCAGGTGACTCTCCATCTCGGCAATGCGCTTTTGCTGCTTGGTTTCCGCAGACTTGAGGCTCGCGGCCTGCTTCTGCATTTTTTCAATGAGTGATGCCAGTTCTGACTCAGCGCTGATCCGGCTCGTCCGCACCTCCTCCACTCGCGCAAGTTCACGATTGTAAGCCTCCTGAAGAGCATCGATTTTCATCCGCAAATCATGCTCGAGTTCCGTCGCTTCGCCAAGCGATCTGACAGTTTCTGCCTGTCGTGTTTCGAGGCTCGTCAATGCCGTGCCGAGAGTCAGCACTTGATCGCCAATGTGGGTATATTCCATAACGCGCTTCTCCTCTGATACAATTTTGGCATTCAAATCAGCAAGGCTGGTCCGGGCATATTGGATTTCCAACTGCTTTGCTGCGAGTTCCCTGTTCAACCGTTCTTCATCAGCTTTCAACGATTGCACGCGGTCCAGCCGTGAACTGAGTTCGGTATCCTGACTCGTCACCTGGGCACGCACAGCGTCCGCCTTTTGACGGCCTTCTTTGACCTGACGCTCCAGCTCCTGCAGAACGGACTCGGCGGCGCGTGTCAGTTCCTGAGCCGTTTTCAAACGTGCACTCTCGTTGTCAACTTCCTTCTGGGCAGCCATCACGCGCTCTTCACGCAGGCGGTGCGCTGCTTCGAGTTGTGAAATTTGCTGCTGCAATTCGGCAAGCTTGCGATTGGAGACATCGATCGTGCCATTGAGCCGCGAGACATACTGGGAAACTTCCTCGCGATCCCGCGCCAGTGTCATCAGAGATGCTTTCAGACCGGCAGTCTCCATGTTCAGGGCCGGGATGATTTTGCGCAGGCTCTTCTCTTCCTCCCGCGCTTTCATCAGCGCTTCGCCAGCCTCAGCCCGCTTCAACTCCACGGACTGGAGTTCCCTGCCCGACTTTTCGAGCTGTGACACGGCCTCAGCATGGCGCAGCTCCTCAGCCTTTGCCTTTTTGACCAGTTCAGATATCTGCGCCTGACTTGCCTTGATGCTCTCTTCGAGCATCGTCAAATTTTTGTGCGCCTTCTCCAGCGCGCTTGCGGCCGACTCACTATCTTGAGTCAGTCGGTGGCACTCGGTTCTCAGTGCATTCACATCGGCACGCAGGCCGGGTAGAACTTGCTCGTGATTCTCACGCTCCGAATGCAGTGCGCTGACCAGGACATAGAGAGCATCCTTCTCGTCCGTCAAACGGGTCACTTCCAGACGCACTTTTTCCAGCGTTGCCTCTGCATCCTTCAGCTCTTTCAGAAGAGCATCCATATCCCGAACCTGGTACCTGAGATCGATGAGGCGTGACTCACACATCTCCAGCTCCTTGTGTTTCACCGCGAGATCATGCTGCAGTTGCGCCATCTCATCACGCAGCGTTGGAAGGCGCCGCTCGTGGTCCACACGCTCTTCATGGAGTCTCCTTGCCTCAGACTGCGCCTTTTCCATGTCATGATTGGCTTTCATCAGGACACTCTTGGCGGCATTGATGCTTTTCTCCCTCGCGGAAAATTCAGCCACCCGTTCTTCAAAGCCCGCATTCAGCGCGCGCAATTCAGCGAGACGTGCCTCGGCTGCCATGATCTCCTGCTGCCTTTCATCCAACAATTCGGCAGTGGGATATTGATGTGATTCAAGCGGGTTGAACGTTGTCTCACTTCCCTCTCCAAGCATTTTTTGCCTGGCCTCAAGAGCGCTCTCTGCCGCGCGCAAATCTTCGCGCACCCTGCCGAGTTCAGCGGACAGTTTCGCCTGCCTGTCCTCACTATCCAGCGCCGCCCTGAAGGCGGCTTCCTGACGTGCCATCAATGTCTGGTTGAGCGCGTGCTGCGCCCTGCCCTTGCCTGTGGCAGATTGGAGATCGCGAATCAAGACATCACGCTCCATCTCCATCCTGGTGATGGATTCAGCCAATTCGTCCCTTTGCGACCCGGCGGCTATTAAATGATCTTCAGCGGCACCGCTGAGCTGTGCATCTCTCTGCGTAAGATCATCCACTTTGTTCGTCAGACCGGCGGCTTTGACCTCAAGTTGGGCCACCTGCGACTCCAGCGCGGCTAGGACGCCTGCTTTCACCAGAATGGATTCATCGAGCGTCCGCTCCTTGATTCTCTTAGCCTCCTCAGCGCTGGAGGACGCCAGTAAAAGGGCATTCCGCTCCTGAGTGAGTTGCGTGACGGCTGTGATCAACTCTGTTTTTTGCGCCTCCAGAGTTTGGATTTCCCTGCCCGCGTTGTCGCTTTCTCCCGACACTGTTCCCGCTGGGTCGGTGGTTTTACGGGAGGATTTCCGCTTTGGCCCAGGCACTTTACCAGCCGCATCAGACTCCGGCTCCAGATCGGAAACTTTAGTGCTTGCCGGGCGCTCGCGGAACCATGAATCAAGCTGACCAAAACGGATCCGATCCCCGGCCTTCAACTGCGTGCGCTCAATCCGCTGCCCGTTGACATAGGTGCCGCTGCCTGAATTCAGGTCCTGCAACTCATAGGTCCCATCCTCCAACCGGACGAACTCGGCATGAAAACTTGCGATGTGGGAACCGGCAATGACGATGTCATTCTTTGCGTCTCCACCGATGGAAAGACGCTCTTCGAGGATGTCGAAGACGAACTCATTTTCGTCATTGAGGTTGAAAGCCAAATAAGGCATGCGGGAGCGACTAGAGCGTGAAGGCCTGATTATTAATTTTGGATGGTTATCGAATCAATCTTAATCAATCCGGATCAGGTCAAAGAACGGCACGAAATGCCGATTTTCAGCAAAGGCTCACAAACCAGTGATCTCAGGGCAATCAGCACCGGGTTTCAGATTCGCCGCCAAGGCAACAAAGCGACCCAATGAAAACCCTGAATTCACTGCCCGCTCTGCTGCTTCTTAATCTCGTCATTTGACCACTTGTCCCAGGCATTGAAATCCTGGCCGAAGTCCTGGCCGGCGAGGATGGTCATGACATTGCGGACCTGCTCGTTCTGCGGGTGCTGAGGATTGCGGAGGATGTTCATGAAAAGCGGGATCTGAAGTTCACGCTTGCGGTTCATGAGGTCGGAAAAAAGCACCTCAATGACATCAGGATTCATTTTGGCATCCACGAGATAACCAGCAATGAGTCCGTAGTCTTCGTCACTGGTGAGGTTCACAAGGTGGCGGCTGGCATTCACCTGGGCCTCACTGTTGAGTTTTTTCACGAGTTCATGGAGGTCGCGCGCCATGGCTGGAATCTCTTTTCCGGAACGCAGAATCTCATCGATTTTAAGGTCACCATCTTCGACGGTGGTGAGCTGATTGGCGGCACCTGCCATGGGAGGGGAGAGTGTCGGCGCACCGGGTCCCGGTGCCTTGATGGGCTCCGCCTTGGTGGAGGAAGCCTCCTTCTTCGGGGCAACTGCAGGGCGACTGCTGTCCTGACCGGCCCACTGCCAGCCAAAATAGAGGGCCACCACAAATGTTATACCGCTGCCAATGAGAAGCAGGCGCTTACGAGAAGAGGGAGAATTCATGACTGCTTGGGACAAGGCATAACACAGGATGTGTTCAAACGGACGACATAAGTTTTCTCTGGTGCCGACAGGCGATGGTCATGGACGCATCACCCGCCGGCCATGGGCGGTCAGGGACGAACTTCTTCGCCGGTCTGGGAACTGCTGATCTTGATCTCTTCACGGTGAAGCGTGGGATCACTGCGGAAAGTGAGTCGGGCCTCATATTTGCGCTCCAGGGCGACGAGCAGTTCGCCGTCCTCGGTCTTGAGACGCTGCATGACTTCGGGATGAACCACGACAACGAGACTTTTTTGCTCAGGTTTCCCGCGTCCAAGGATGGAGCTGAGACTGCGCTGAAGCTCGACACTCATGGTGGTGGTGGTTTTGACCTGACCGTGGCCTTTGCAATACGGGCAGGGCTCATAGAGGGCGCTGCTCAGGCTCTCGTGCAGGCGCTGACGGGTCATTTCCATGAGACCAAACTGGCTGATCGGCAGAATCTGGGTCTTGGCCTTGTCCCGCTTCAAATGATCCTGCATCACCTTGGAAACAGCCTGCTGATCCCGGCGGTGCTTCATGTCAATAAAGTCCACAACGATCAGGCCGCCCATGTTGCGCAACCGGAGCTGACGGGCGACTTCCTGCGCGGCTTCGATGTTGGTTTCGACAATGACCCGGTCCTGATCTTTGGATCCTTTGTTACGACCGGTGTTAACATCGATGGAAACGAGTGCTTCCGTCTGATCAATGACGATGTAGCCACCACACGGCAGCCACACCTGGCGGTAAAAGGCATTGTCGATCTGCTTCTGGATGCCGTAATGCTCAAACAGGGCCACCTGCCCCTGGTAAAAGGTGATGCGGCTCTTGGCCCGGCGGGAGATCTGCACGGCGAGCTTCTGCATGCGCTCGACAGTTTCGGCATCATCGCAGGCGACTTCGTCGATATCCTCCGTGAGGAAGTCGCGAACAGTGCGCTCGATGAGTTCAGGCTCCTGGAAGCAACACACGGGTGCCTTTTGAGCATCTCGCTTCTCAACGATTCCGTTCCACTCCTCAATGAGCAGGCTGAGGTCGCGAATGATATGCCGGGCGCGCTTGCCTGAGGCTTCGGTGCGCATGATGAGGCCCATGCCTTCCGGCAAATTGACCTTTTCGATAATCTTTCGCAGACGCGCGCGCTCCTTCGGGTCTTCAACCTTGCGCGAGATGCCGAACTGATCGTTCTGCGGCATCAGCACCAGCAGACGACCTGCCAGGGAGATGTTGGTCGTAACACGTGGCCCCTTGTTGCCGATGGGGCCCTTGGTCACCTGAACCATGATTTCAGAGCCGACAGGATACAGGCTGGGGATATCCTCCGCCTTGATGCGCTTCTGCTTTTTGGGTGCGCCGCCGCGACTGACTTCTTCCATGCCCTGATTGGAGAGAGCTTCAGGAATGGCATCCCAAAAATGCAGGAAGGCATTTTTATCGAGCCCGACATCAATGAACATTGCCTTCAAACCCTGCTCAATGTTCTTCACGCGTCCCTTGTAGATCGATCCGACAATGGTGCTCGTACCCACGCGCTCGACGGTGTACTCCTCAAGCACGCCATTGTCGAGAAGGGCGACGCGGTTCTCCAGCTTTTCACAGTTGATGACCAGGCGCGTGCCGCTTTTGATGTCTTTTTTCCCGGTGATGAATTCCTTGATACGTTGAACGATGCCGAGTGCCATAAAGTTAGTTGGGTATTGGGGTGATGGTTTGAAAGTTTGTTATTGCGGGGAACGGAACAGTCTGCGGAAAAAGCCGCCGGTCGGGGGGGCTGCAGGTGATGAGGATTCGGAAGAGCGCTCACCACGGCTGAAGATACCTGCGCGGCGGCCGGCAGGCTTCGGTGCGGCACGACTGGAAGCCGTGCCGGCTGACCCCTCGGAATCAGCCTCTTTGCGAATGTTGGGAACGTTGCGCGGGCGCGGTGCCGCGTCGGTTGCCTCGCGTTCAGGGGCGTTGGTGCCGGTGTCGCCATCCTCATCAGCGGCGGCAGCAAGTGCGGTCAGCGGGTTGTCCGCGTAACTGACGGATTCGACTTTGTTAAAGTTCCCAGGTACTTCCTCCAGAGGCTGGACATGCGGATCGTAGCCATTGTCCAGGGCGAGCGCCTGCTCCATAACGCGCTGCGCCACGGGTGCGGCACAACCACCTCCCGATTTCCCTCCCTGGACCAGGATGCAGACGGATAACTTGGCATTCAAATAGGGCGCGAAGCTGATGAAAAGCGTGTGATTGTCCTCGACCCGAACCCCCTTCTCGTTACGCCGCCAGTTCTGGGCAGTGCCAGTCTTGCCCGCAACCTCCACTCCCGTGATGCGGGCGGCCTTTGCGGTGCCACTGGCATCATTGACGACTTTCCACATGCCTTTGCGCACGAGTTCAAGTTCAGTGTCCGAGAAATACTGGCTGAGATTGGCGCGCAGGACCTGCTTGTGAGGCTCCACCATTTCATCACCATCTTTGACCTGATAGAGCAGATGCGGCTTATAGGATTTACCCGAAGCCACAGCCCCGGACACACTGGCCATCTGCAATGGCGAGGCAAGCACTGACCCCTGGCCGATGGACGTGTTCGCAGTGTAGCCGGAGCTCCAGCGCTCCGCCGGACTGTGAATGCGAAGCCATTGAGGATTCGGCAGGATGCCTGTGTCCTCCTCATCAAGTTCGATGCCCGTCTTCTCGCCCAACCCGAGCAACTTGCCGACCTTGCTGATGTTATCGATCCCGGCAGCATTGCCATACTGATAGAAGAAGCAGTTGCAGGAGCGCATCAGCGCATCACTCAAATTTAGCGTGCCGTGGGATCCGCCGCTCTGACGCTGAATCCAGCACTGCATCGCATTGGTGCCATAAGTCACACTGCCACTGCAATTGAAGCGTTGTCCCTGAATGTGACCAAGGCAGCCCGCAAGCGCGATGGGCACTTTGTAAGTCGAACCGGGCACGAAACCACGGATGGCACGATTCAGGAGTGGCACGGTTTTGTTTGCCAGCAGGGTATCCCAGTCCGCCTGCTTGATGCTTGGAATGAAACGATTCGGGTCGTAGCTGGGCACGGAGGCCATCGCGAGTACTTCGCCAGACTGCGGATTCAGTACAACCACCGAACCGCGCCCGATGCCGCCTTCCCTGAGCGCTTTTTCGGCGATGTATTGGATGCGCGCATCAAGGGTTAAATACACATCATTGCCTTTGCGTGGCGGCTCGTAACTTCCCTTCACCTCACCAACAATACGGCCGCGTTCATTCTTCTGCATGGTCCGCACGCCGGGCCGGCCACGGAGAAATTTATCAAAACTCTTTTCGACGCCCGCGCCGCCAAAGTCATCCGGAACATAATAATCCCAGCCTTTACGCTCCTCCTCGGAAGCGCGCTGGTCATCCGGCAGGCGGACATAACCAAGAATATGACAAGCCAGGGCCCCGAGCGGATACACCCGGCTGCCGCGCTCCGCCACGGTGACTCCCGGCAGGGAGAGATTGTGCTCGGCGAAGCGGCTGAATTCAGGGAATGTGAGATTGTCCCGGTAAACCCAGGGAATAACCCCGCCAAAGCTGCGGTAATGCACGCGCAAGTCCCGCTCTGCGTTGAAAGCCACCGAGAGGCCCATTTCTGCAAGCCTTGCCTCGATCAACTCTTTAAACATGGTCACAATGTCAGGCTCATCCTTTTGGCGGATGATTCCCCGGTCGGTAAACTGCACCTTCAGGGTCGGAACCGGAGTGTTTTTGATGCGGCACTGGCGAACGTACTCGTCCAAGACCTCACGCAAATTCACACGCACTTCAAAAGTGGCGCGGCTGGTGGCCAGAACGATGCCGTTGCGGTCCTTGATCTCACCCCGGACGCCCGGGATGCGTGCGCGCTCACGTTTGGCCTCGGGCACCTTGTCCACGAACTCCTGATGATGCTCGATCTGCAGCCACCAGAGCCTGTACACGAGCATACAAAACCCGCACAGCATGGCGAGGGTGAACAGATAAAGCCTGAATCGATATTTAACGACCATCGAATGAGTACCTCAGTCCATCATATTTGATTTCATAACGAGACAGTTCAGCCAGTGAATAGAGCAAAAGAAAAATCAGTGGTGATGCCAGCATGGCCAGCAGGGTGTCCGTGATCATCTTTGACCACACGGCTGTCGTAAAATGGAAACTTCCCCTTAAAAAAGTCATCAACAGGTACTCCAGCAGCAGCCAAAGGAAGGTGGTGCAACCCACCAGCAATACAGGGAGTTCCATCCGGCCCCGTTTGAACAGGGGTCGAACGCCCTGCAAAAATGTGCCCATCAATCCAAACACAAGAATGGACAAGCCAAATCCGAACCCGCCCACCGAAGCCAATTCCGGCGTGGCAAGAGGTCCGTTGATCAAACTCTCGGAAACACTTTTCACCGCCTCTGGAGCCCCCGGCAGATAGCGTGCATCCCAGAGGAAACCTGTGATGAAGGCCAGTAGCAGCATCATTGGAAACGGCACCGCCACTGCTGCCGCAAAGAAGAACACCGGAGGCAGCAACAATGTCGCATAGTGAGCCATGGGAACCCCGGGGATGAACTCCTGAAGCACGAAGGTGATCAGCAAAAGCAGGAAAGTGGCGGGATAGAAGATCATAGGGGCGGATCATCATCACTTTTGCGCCTCGACCGCAGACTGCAGGTCGAGCACAAACACATATTCAAGCATCGAGAAATCCACGGCGGGTTCCACCACCGCCTCGCCGGTGATGTCCTTGTTTTCGAAACGCTTGACCCGCCCGATGAGCAGGCCGGCAGGGAATACGCCCCCTTCACCCGTGGAGACCACATTGCTGCCGGGATTGATCACGGCGTTTCTGTTGAGAAAACGCAGCCGGAGATCCGGGCGCAGATCCAGTCCGGCACGCTCGCCGGCGATGATTCCCTGCTCCAATGTACCCTCGATTTTGGATGAAACGCGGCACATCTCATCAGTCAGAAGAATCACTTCAGCCATGTGCGGCGCCATTTTGCCCGTTTTGCCGATCAGTCCATTGGCGCTGATCACAGGCGTGTCGGTTGCCAGTCCATCAAGCAGACCTTTGTCGATGATCATTGTATTCCACCAGGTTGCGGAAACGCGCTTGATGACCCGCGCGACACTCATTTTGAAAGGGGAATTTTTTTTCAGCTCAATGAGGCTGCGCAAATGGTTGTTCTCTTCAAGTGCCTGCGAGTACTTTTGGCGAATGATCCGCAGACTCTCCACCTCGATCTGCAACCGCTCTTTCTCGCGCTTTATCTCGGCTGGGTCGTCCGGTGAAGCAAGAGCCTCAGACACTCCATGCTCAATGGCGGCGCTTGAGTGAATGAAGGGGGACAATACTGCCATCACCTTCCCCTGGATCATGCGTGTCGTCGGCGTATTGAGCGTGAAAACCGAAATGACGGCCACGGCGAACATCAGCAACGCGAGGAGGTTGAGTTTTTTCATGGATGCGTGGTCTCCAAGATCATCAGTTCAGAGACGTCTCTGTCCCAACAGGGATGGATGATCACATCAGTGGTTAGATCAGACCTCCGTCGTGCTGACCTTCTTCAGGAACTCGAGTTCATTCAATACACGACCAGCACCTTCACCCACTGCGCTCAGTGGATCTTCGGCGATGTGCACAGGCAACGCTGTTTCCTCCTGAAGAAGTTTGTCCAAGCCCCTCAGCAGGGCACCACCACCGGCAAGCATGATTCCCCGGTCCACCAAGTCAGCGGCAAGTTCCGGCGGGCAGCGCTCCAAAGTCGTGCGCACTGCGTCAATAATCGCATTCAGGGGCTCCAGCATCGCTTCACGCACTTCCTGGCTGGTGATGGTGATGGTTTTTGGCAGACCTGCCACCATGTCACGGCCTTTGACCTCCATCGTGGTCTCCTTACCCAGCGGGAAAGCCGATCCAATGCGCAGCTTGATCTCTTCAGCGGTGCGCTCACCAATCATCAGATTGTAAGCACGCTTCATGTAGTTAATGATCGACTCGTCGAGCTCGTCGCCAGCCACGCGCACACTGCGGCTGTAGACGATGCCGCTGAGCGAGATGATGGCCACCTCTGTCGTGCCCCCGCCGATGTCCACGATCATGTTGCCTGCAGCTTCCTGCACCGGCAAACCCACGCCGATGGCGGCAGCCATAGGCTCCTCGATCAGGTAGACTTCGCGGGCGCCTGCCTGCTCGGCACTTTCTTTCACCGCACGCTTTTCGACTTCCGTGATTCCGGAGGGCACAGCGATGACGACACGGGGACCGCGCATGGCACGGCGGTTGTTGTTCACCTTGCGGATGAAATGTCGCAGCATTGCCTCAGTGACGCGGAAGTCGGCAATCACTCCATCTTTCAGGGGGCGGATGGCTGTGATGCCGCCAGGGGTGCGCCCAAGCATCCGTTTAGCGTCATCGCCCACGGCGACCACTTCATTGGTGCCGGTTTTTACGGCTACAACGGATGGTTCACGGAGGACAATTCCGTGATCTTTGACGTAAACGAGGGTGTTGGCGGTGCCGAGATCAATACCAATGTCTTTGGCGACGAAGCCGAAAAATTTACCGAACATGTGTGGAGCAAAAAATGAATTAAAGGTGGAGGAAACAGGAATCCAGAATGACGACGGAGAACACCGACTCTTTTGATAGTCGCAAAAAGCAGCGCCAGTCTTAGATTTCTAACCAGTGAAATCCTACGGGAGGCGGATTTTAGGGTCAAGAGCGAGTTTCGTGTCTCTCAAAATTGAGGTTTTTGGCGAAAACAGCGCCCGGAAAGCCGAACCTTTGGTGCAACACCGAGTCCTGGCCGCCTGGTTTGTGACAGGAGATCTTGCACTCGGGGAGAACAGGCCGGGAACCGGGAACCGCTCTAGAGAGTGCTATACACCCGGCCCAGGGCCATGAGCATGTAGGCGGTGGTCAGAGTGGAGTCGCTCTCCATCCAGCGACCGGCGCTGTTCCCCCACGAACCATCCCCCTTTTGCAGGTTCAGCAGCTTCCTGGACAGATCAACGCGCCAATCAATGATCTTGCCATCCTTGGTCTTCAGAAAGTCGACCCCAGCGATCGACAAGCCTTTGGCCATGGTGTGGTAGTAATAGTAGAGACCCTCGGCACCCAGACCCGGGTTTTCATCCAGGGTGTAGTTTTCCGTGATCCACTGAATCACCGCCTTCACGCGTGGATCATTTTTATCGAGCCCGGCATAAATGAAGCTGAGCATGCCCGCGTAGCTGATGCTGCCGTAACTGCGCAGAGCGGTTCGTCCATCCTTGGTCTTCACTTCACCACCGCGAGTCTCGCCAGGACTGTAGATGAACCCGCCGGCGTCTTTGGCGTCGGTGCTGACCCAGCTTGCCTTGTTGGTCTCCGGGCGGTTTTGGCAGTTCTGGATGAACTGAATGGCCGCGCCATAGTTAAGCTGCGGCTCGCCCTTCCCGGCGTCCCCCTTATCCGCTAACAAACTTTGAGCATAATAAAGAGCCTCCAGCGCGAAGTGGGTGTTGGAGAGATCCGCATGGGCTGGGTTGTTTGGTTTTGGCGTGCCATAACCAACTCCACCGTCAAAAGGATTGTCCTGCCTGCCCTTTTCATCAAAGTCATTCTGCTGGCCGATGATGAACCGGCGCGCGGCGAGCAATGCTGCTTCACGCTCCACGCTTGGCGCCAGCAACAGGGCGGTGAGAGCGAGTGCGGTGTTGTAGTTTGCGCGGGCCTTCACATAGATGCCGCCATCAGGCTGCACGTTCTTCATCAGGAAGGATATCCCTTTCTCGACCTCTGGTGGAAGCGCATCTGCGGGCCGGCGATCCGGAGCGAGCAGCAGGCTGGTGATCGCAAGTCCCGTGAAAGCCACCGGCTCGGCATCGCCCCACTGGCCGGTTGCGCTATTCTGTTTCGCTTTGAGAAAAGTCAGACCGCGATCGTATGCGAGGCGTATCTCCTGCTTCAAAGACTCATGACGGGCGGGCTGTGTGGCAGCCTGGGAAAAAACGATCTGGGGAACTGCGAGCAACAAGGGGAATGCGGAATGTAGTTTCATGGATTGGCTGGGCTAATGATTAGAGTCACGGGCGTGCCTTCATCAGGGATGTTGGCAGGGAGGGAAATCCAGAGATCGTCGCGCCAGTTGCCTTCAGCAGGCGAGTTGAAGATCGCGCCGCGATCCAGCCAGATCCCGATGATCGAACCTTCATGCTGGGCGATGAAACCACGCTCATCGATGTAGGACCCATTGAAAATCCAGGTATCCAGATCCGGCGGAGGCCGGCGCACATCAGCATTTTGCACCCACTGGGAAAGCGGGGATGTCTTGGTCTCCGTGCCCACCTTCCACTCGACACTGATCTTGACCCGGTTCGCGCCTTTGCTCTTCGGGGGCTCTTCCTTCCAGACCTTTGGACGTTCATCGGCTGGCACTTTGGCGAGAAGGCCCTCGGTCGCGGGCTGATAGTTGACCAGCAGCATGGCCACCTGGATGGCGGTGGGCGCAATCGTCGTGGTCAAAACGGTTTCATGCGTTTTGCCTGTATCCGTGGTCAGCATGAACTCGATGGGCGCTTTCTTCAGGCAGACCTGAGTGGGGATGCGCACCTCGCGTGTCGCTGCATTGATCTTGATCCCGTCGAGGTCATACTCCGTGGCCGACAGCTTCTTGATGCGCTGCTGGGCGGCCGCCATGTCCTTCGCTGGATTCGGTGCGGGAGCCTCCTGAGCCTGAAGACTCAGAATACTCAGGATCAAAACAGGCAGACAGTGGCGCAGCATGACGGGGGAATAACGCGGTTGAACATTCATCGCCGCATCAAAACGCCATTTTCAACCTTCGCAATCCCGAGCCGGACAGGAAATGCACGGCCACATTGCCCGCCGGACAAAGTTTGCTCTCCCTCAATCATCGTCACGACGCTGCCCCATTAGCATCATCGCATAATGCAGAAACTGGGCCAGCGCGCTGAGAAAGGCAGCCACATAAGTCAATGCCGCCGCATCGAGCACCTTGCTCATCGCATCAAACTCAGCCCCCGGGGCAACAGCGCCGGTGCTGGTCAGAATCTTTTTGGCTCGTGCCGTGGCATCGAACTCCACCGGCAGAGTCACCAGTTGAAAAACCATCACAATGCCAAAGGCCGCCGCCAAAATCGGGATCGCAAGCTTCGGTGCGACATAGAAACCGATGAGGCCCACAATCGGGATGATGTTCCCGGCCATCGTCGTGATGCCAACGGCTGCCATGCGCCATTGCAGAGGCGCATAGAGTTGCTTGTGCTGGATGGCATGCCCGCACTCATGGGCAGAGACCCCCAGCGCCGCCACCGACTGGCCATAGTAGTTCTCTTCAGAGAGAACGAGGCGACGATTCGAGGGATCGTAATGGTCCGATAAATGTCCGGGCGTCGCGTGAATGGTCACATCACGAATGCCGTTGAGATCCAGAATACGCTGAGCCACTTCCGCCCCGGTCATG
>CAJCCF010000125.1 GCA_903960845.1 uncultured Verrucomicrobiota bacterium
GCCCCCGTTTCCGAGTGCCTCTCGTAGTTGTCATAATTTTGTCCTGCATACCGCCGGATGAGGTGTCAACCTCCGGCGATACCATGCCCGTAACCCCTTGATTATGTGAGCTTTGAGGAGCTTTTCCTTCGCGAAAATAAGGCTCTATGAGATAAGATTGGCAATCGAATCAGGGGGTGGAAGACTTCGGAGGCTTTTTGAAGATACCGAACTGATGTCTGACACCGCACCTCTCATCACCCAATGCCCGATCCTTCACCGGGATCGTTTCATTGTGCTGGTCAACAAGCCTGCGGGTGTGCTTTCACATCCCAACTCGGCGCGGATCGATCCAAAAAATCGCGCGGCATTTGAAGGCAGGTACGATCTGGACCGAAAATGCTTCGACGGGCCTGCGGGCAAGGTGTGGCTGATCCACCGGCTCGATCAGGATACCTCGGGGGTGCTGCTCGCGGCGCTCGATGAACAGACCGCTGAGAAGTGCCGGGCGCTCTTTGAGGCGGATGCGGTGCGGAAACACTACCTCGCCCTGGTGCGGGGCACCTTGCCGCCAAAGGACATCTGGCTGGATCACCTGACGACGACCCGCGTCGCCGGCCGCGTGCGCACCACCGCGCTGAAAGGCAGGCCACCGAATGCCGAACTGCGCTATGCGGTGAAGGGCCATCATGCCGGGCAGCGACTGACGCTGATGGACATCGAACTGATCACCGGACGCACGCATCAAATCCGCGTTCAGGCCTCCTCACGCCAGCACCCGCTGGCCGGAGATGATGTGTATGGCGACTTCGACATGAATCGCCGCCTGCGGCAGCAACTCGGCATCAAGAGGTTGTGCCTGCATGCGCGGCAGCTTGAATTCAAGCACCCGGCCTCAGGAAACCGGCTGTGCATCGAGGCTCCGCTGCCAGAGGATCTGGCGGGTGTGCTGGAAGCGCTGGAGATGCGGCTATGAAGGCAGCTCACTGGTGACGACCAGGCCAGGCACACGGAGAAAATCGCTGTCCAGAGTCAGCAACGTGGCATCGATTTCAAGCGCACAGGTGGCGATGGTCATGTCAGTGACTTGCATAGTCCTGCCCTGCCGCTCCATCCGCCAGGCCAGGTCCATGACTTTGTGCCACATCCTGGGCGGCGTCGGCACCATGATCATGGTGGAGAATGCACGGGCAAAGCGCTCCCGTGCCTTTTCAATCTTGAAACCGCGGCACACTTCCACCATCACCACGCCGCACGTCACGATCTCCCATTCCTCTGAGATGGCGGCGAGCTCCTGCAACGGGTCAGTCCCCTGCCTCAGCCGGCTGATGTAGAAGCTGCTGTCAACGAGAAGGCTTCCTTGCATGACGGTAAGAGGCGGCTTTTTTAGTGATTTTGGCAGACGTGTCGGATGCGTCGTAGCTGGCGAAATCGAAGCTGTCCTTGATCTCCTCGGGGGTCATTCCCATGCCTTCCTTCAAGATGGATTTCAACCGGTGCCTCCTGACCATTTCCGTCAAAGCCTTCTCAACAGCCCCCGTTTTGCTGGTGCTGCCGGTGATCTCCATGACACTGGCCAAAGTGTCTTCATCAATGTGCATGGTCATTTTCATGATTAAAGTATGGCATGCATGCCATACTTTGCTCAAATACTTTTTTTGCGCTCCTTCAAAAGGATAGCTCCGCGCAGTCACAGACGTAATTCCACACTCATGAATCCCCTGCTCGAATACCATCGCCATCAGACACGCCGCCAGTTCTTCGGGGACACGGGATTGCGCGTCGGCGGCATCGCGCTGGCTTCCATGATGGGACGTGAACTCCAGGCGGCACCGGCTGTGGGGCAGGTGCATCCACCGCTGCCGGCATTGCCTCATTTCGCCGCCAAGGCAAAGCGACTGATCTACCTGCACATGAACGGCGCGCCTTCACAGATCGACCTGTGGGACTACAAGCCGCAGTTGCGCGCGCATTTTGACAAGGACCTGCCTGAGAGCGTGCGCAACGGCCAGCGCATCACCACGATGACGAGCGGGCAATCGAGGCTGGCCGTGGCCCCGTCGATGTTCAATTTCCAGCAGCATGGCAAAAGCGGGATGTGGGTGAGTGAGCTGATGCCGCACACGGCGAAAATCGTGGATGAGCTGGCGCTGCTCCGCACCGTCAACACCACCGCCATCAATCACGATCCGGCCTGCACCTTTGTGATGACTGGCAGTGAAGTGCCCGGCAAGCCAAGCATCGGTTCATGGCTTGCCTACGGACTGGGAAGCGAGAGCAATGACCTGCCGGCCTTTGTCGTCTTCACTCCCTCGTTTCCGGCAGCCAGTCAGGCGCAGGCGCTCTTCACCCGCATGTGGAGCAGCGGCTTTCTCCAGACCAAGTACACGGGTGTGGCCCTGCGCGGCCAGGGTGATCCGGTGCTCTATGTGAAGAACCCGCCCGGTGTCGCTGCGGGCGATCGCCGCACCATGCTGGATGCGCTGAATCAGCTCAATCAGATCCATCATGCACGCATCGGTGATCCTGAGATCCAGACGCGCATCGCGCAGTATGAGATGGCTTTCCGGATGCAAACCAGCGTGCCGGAACTCACGGACTTGAGCAGGGAAAGCAAAGCCACGCTGGAGATGTATGGTCCGGATGTGAACCGCTCTGGAAGCTTCACTCACAGCGCCATCATGGCGCGCCGGCTCATTGAGCGCGGCACACGGGTGGTTCAAATTTTGCATCGCGGCTGGGACCAGCACAACAGCCTGCCGAAGCTGCTGCGCGGCCAGATCCAGGACACCGACCAGGCCTGCGCCGCCCTCGTCATGGATTTGAAGGAGCGCGGTCTTCTGGATGACACGCTGGTCGTCTGGGGCGGTGAGTTCGGACGCACGGTCTATTCACAGGGCACGCTGACCAGGGACAACTACGGACGCGACCATCATCCAAGAAACTTCTGCATGTGGATGGCCGGCGGCGGCGTCAAAGGAGGCATCGTCCAC
>CAJCCF010000126.1 GCA_903960845.1 uncultured Verrucomicrobiota bacterium
CTACATCAAACTTGAACAGGAAGGCAAAATTAATGGCATTACCCGCAATGCTTGGACTGAGGCATGGGCAGTCAAAAATAAGGAACAAGAAGAACAGATTGCAGCCAACCAGAGAGAGCAACAGCGTCTTGCTGAACAGCGCCGGCAATGGTTAGCTTCACTGACACCGGCACAGCGTTTCGACCTTGAGATGAGGGAGCGGGAACTGCAGCAACAGCAAGCCACAATGGTCCTTCAACACCTCTCCAATACGCACCAACGTCAGCAAGAAGTACAAGCCTACAATGAACGCACCCGAGTTCTTCAACAGCCTGTTAATGTTAACATAAATGGAACTGTGAACCACAACATCGATGGAAGAATCAATGTTTACGGATATTAGATTTTCGTCAGAGATCGCAACGATCACGGTCATTGAGTAATTCGTGACGGAGAGGCCCAAGATACAAACCAAATGATACCGCACCCTGCACCGATACTCCGCGCTACAGCCCGGTTAAATCATCCGCTTTAAAGGCTGGTTGGATCTGTGCCATAAAGGGTCCGTCCCTTAGCGCCGTTTATGTGTTTGTAGGTCAATCACTTTGCTTCGTTCATGCTTTCCGTTGCCCCTGCCGAACTTGCAGAAATCGAACTGCTGCCATTCAGTCTGCACTGGCCGCGTGTGGATGAAGACCTGACCATTGAAAGTTTGTTACGCCTCGGTTACGGCGACTGATCTATCCGCCGCTCACGGCACCCGTTTGAACTTCTTGAAGTCGGGCTTTCGTTTTTCGACGAAGGCGTTTTTGCCTTCCTTGGCTTCTTCGCTCATGTAGTAGAGCAGGGTGGCATTGCCGGCGAGGTCAAGGAGGCCCATCTGGCCGTCGCAGTCGGCATTGAGTGCGGCTTTGAGGCAGCGGAGGGAGAGGGGGCTGTGCTCGAGCATTTCACGGCACCATTTCAGGGTCTCGGTTTCGAGCTCGGCCAGGGGGACGACGTGATTGACGAGGCCCATGTCGAGGGCCTGCTGGGCGTCGTATTGACGGCAGAGGTACCAGATCTCGCGGGCTTTCTTTTGACCGACGATGCGGGCGAGGTAGCTGCTGCCGAGGCCGCCGTCGAAGCTGCCGACTTTGGGGCCGGTCTGGCCAAACTTGGCGTTGTCCGCAGCGATGGTGAGATCACACACGACATGCAGCACATGACCGCCGCCGATGGCGTAGCCGGCGACCATGGCGACCACGGGTTTTGGCAGGGTGCGGATCTTGCGCTGGACATCGAGGATGTTCAGACGCGGCACGCCGTCATCGCCGATGTAACCGGCATCGCCACGCACCTTTTGATCGCCGCCGGAGCAGAAGGCGAGGGGGCCTTCGCCACAAAGGATGATGACTCCGACATCCCGGTCTTCATGCAGCAGGTCGAGCGCGACGAGCATCTCCTTCACGGTCTGCGGGCGGAAGGCGTTGCGCACTTCCGGCCGGTTGATGGTGAGCTTGCCGATGCCGTCGGCGGTCTTCTCGAGCTTGATGTCTTGAAAGGTCTGGATGGTGGTCCACATGGTCGCTGAGCTCCGGTTTGAATTTCGCGATTTGAGATTTCAGCCGGTCTTAGGCCTGAAAGCTGGTGTAGGTCTGCAACTCGCTCAGGCGGGTGGCGATGTCGGCCTTGGTGACCTTTTGCAGCTTGTGGGTGCTGAAGGCTTCGCAGGTGAAGCTGGCGGTGACGCTGCCGTGGACGACGGCCTGACGCAGGTCGGCAAAGGTGGGTTTGGTTTTGCCATTGGCGAAGAGCCAGCCGGCCATGCCGCCAAGGAAGGAGTCACCGGCGCCGGTGGGGTCAAAGACGGAATCGAGAGGGTAGGCCGAGCAGGAGAAGAAGTCCTCGGGCTTCTCGCCAAAGAGATAGCTGCCATGCTCGCCGCGCTTCACGACGACGAACCGCGGGCCCTTGGCCTGGAGCTTGCGACCGGCTTCGACGAGGTTGGTGGTTTTGGCAAATTCCTTGGCCTCGCTGTCATTGATGACGAGCAGGTCGATCTTTTTCATCACGTCATGCAGGCGCTCATTGGCGATGCTGATCCAGAGATCCATGGTGTCCGCGATGACGAAATCGGCGCCGGAGAACTGCTCCAGAGTCTGCATCTGATTGTCGGGGCTCATGTTGGCGAGCACAGCGATCTTGGCGGCGCTGGCGGTGGCGTTGAGCTTGGGCAGCCAGCTTTCCAGCACGTTGATGCCGACGGCGTGCGTGGTGCGGTTGTTCATGTCTTCATGATACTCACCGCTCCATGTGAAGGATGCTCCGCTGCTGCGCTCCAGGCCATCCAGCGTGATGCCTTTGCTGCCGAGGAGCGTGAGGTGAGCCTCAGGGAAATCGTGACCGATGATACCGACCAGATGCACCGGCTGACAAAAGATGCTGGCGGCGAGGGCGGCATAGGCCGCGGAGCCGCCGAGCAGGTTCTCCTGGGAGTCCTTTGTGGTTTTGACATTGTCCAGGGCGACGGTTCCGGCGATGGTGACTGACATAGGAGGGTGAGGTAAGTGGTAATACTGCTTGATTGTGCCCCGCAGGCTGGCGGAAATAGCCGCTGGCAACAGGGGCGCGGAGTATCCGATTCCTCCTTATTGTGTCAATGCCCGATACCATCTCCCATTTCAGCTGATTCAAAACCAAAGCCATGCGTTTCCTGATCATCCTCACCGCGATCGTGCTTTTGCCCGTGATGATGATTGCCCACCTCTGGGACTACACGGAAAATCACCAGTCACGGCTGGTGCAGCAGGCTCGGGACATCCTCAAGGACTGCGGCGTGCGCGGCGGGACAGTGAACCTGAGCTACCTGGATCTCAGCGTGACGGGTGACGCGCCAAACATGGCTTCTTTCAGGAGGGCCCAGCGCGAACTCTCGTCACTGGGACCCCTGCGACTGGTGAGCAACCGGCTCACCATCCTGGCGAATGTGCGCGCGGTGTTGGACAAGGACACGCTGACCGTCGATGGCTGGCTGCCTGACCAGGACACGGCGGACTCGCTGCGCGGGCTGCTGCTCAAGGTGCGCCCGGATCTCAACGTGGTGACCGAGGGCTTGAAAATTTCACCACTCGCCCGCTGGCCTGAGGGTGAAAAACTGCCGCTCGGTGAAGATAGTTTGATGCTGGAGCCCATTCTTAAAGCGCTGCGTGTGCCTGCGGTGCTGGCGGTCGTCCGGCAGGACGGCAGGCTGACCGCGTCCGGCATTGTCTCCACGCAGGAACTCAAGGAGGCGGTGGCCACCGCGCTCGGTCAGCGCATTCACGGGCTGGCTGTGGATGTGTCCAAACTGCGTGTCAGCAGCCACCTGCTGCCAGCGTCCTTCATTCAGGGAGAGGCGATCGTGCCCTTCCTAACCAGTTTTTATGGCACGCCGTCCCCGGGTGATTTCAGCATCCGCTCGGAAGAAAACCCGCGTCTGAAGGCCGACACGACGCGCACTTTGGAAAGCTTGTGGCTGGGTTATCTCCGGCCGGTCACCAAGGGGGCGCGGGTGGAGATGGACCTGACCTGGCACCCATCCATCTACCATTTCCCCGGCCGCCGGATCGAGACGGAGCTGCCAGAATACGTGCTTCAGAGTGTGCGTGATCTGATCAGTGGCGAGTTCATCCAATTTGGCGCCGGCAGCACGACGCTGTCTGCCGAGGAGCAGGCGCGTTTGACGGGAATTCTCCCGGCACTCATCGCTGCCGGACCGGCCCTGCGGCTGGTCGTCGGTGGTTATCCCGAACCGGGTGCCAACATGAAGCTGGAGGCCCAGCTGGCCCGGCAGCGTGCGGACCGGGTCGTGTCCTTTCTCGTCGGTCAGGGAACTCCTGCGTCGGACATTCGCGCCATGGCGTTTGATCCCGTGCCTGCCGGTGATAAACATGCGCCGCCACAGCCTCGCTGTGTCGAGA
>CAJCCF010000127.1 GCA_903960845.1 uncultured Verrucomicrobiota bacterium
CAGGCATTGGCTCCGACGAGGAAGATGGCGGTGAGCAGCGTCATCCAGACGTAGAACTTCCAGCCACCTTCGACGGACTGACTCACGGCATTGCCGAGGAATCTCAGGTAGCGTCTCCACTCTGGAACAGCGGATGTGGCGGGCGGGACGGATGGGGTGGGATCACTCATCGAAGAAGTAGAAGAATTGAGGTTTGAGACCGAGTTCCTCTTTGAGGACAAAGACGCGCTTGTTCTCCAGCACCCAGCGGATCTCGGAGTTCGGATCATTCAGATTGCCAAAAACACGTGCTCCTGTCGGGCAGGCTTCAAGGCAGGCAGGCAGGCGGCCTTTGCGTGTGCGGTGGAGGCAGAAGGTGCATTTTTCCATCACGCCCTGCGGTCGGATGCGGTTGCTGAGATAACTTTGGTCAGGATTGATCTCCCCGGCAGGAATCTGCGGCCTGGTCCAGTTGAAACGACGCGCGTGATAGGGACAGGCGGCTTCACAGTAGCGGCAGCCGATGCACCAATTGTAGTCCACGACGACGACACCGTCCTTCTCCTTCCACGTGGCCTCAACGGGACAAACATCGACGCAGGGCGGATGCTCGCACTGCTGGCACTGCACGGGCATGTAGTATTTGTCCGGCTGCGGCACGGGATGATCGTAGTGCGCGTTGCCTTTCTCGAAATCCATCGAGCCTTTGCTCATCTCGAAAACGCGGATGTAACTCTGATGCGAAGGGCGGTCGTGATTGTTCTCCAAATGGCAGGCCTCGGCGCATTTGCGGCAGCCATTGCAGATGGAGAGGTTGAGCGCATAACCAAACTTCACACCTTCCTCCGGCTGCGGATCACTGATGGTGACATCGGCACCGTAGTGGTCTCTGGCCTCCTGCGTGAGCCGCTGGATGACGGCGGCCATTTCTTCTTTGCTGAGTTCTTTGTAGTGCTTCTGGATGAACTCATCCATCGAGGTCTCCTTCGTCAGCTCAGTGAGCGGAGCGAGCGCTTTGGCATAGGCGGCGACTCCCAGCGTGGCACCGAGCGCTTTGACGACGGTGCGGCGCGAGATGCCCGTGGGCTCACCGGCTGGCGGTGGCGCGGAGTTGCCGGTGCAGGTGCAATTGCCAGAGCAGGGTGTTTTCGGGGATGCTGATGAATCGTTCATGGCCTGCTAGTGGGAGCCTTCGGCTTTCGGGACGGAGATGCGATCACGCGGCGGCAGCACAGGCTGCACGAGCGGGAACTCGGGGTGATGCGGGTCGTGGCAGTTGATGCAGTTGTTGCGAATGCGTCCGCCTTTGGTGAGATCCCAGTGGCCATTCATGCCGCCGTGACTGCCATGGTCGTAATCGCGCCGCGCAGTGCCGTGGCATTGGGAGCAAAGCGTCATCACATCCGGGAAAGCAACGCTGCGCCCGTCAGCGAGATGCAGCGTGTCATAGTTCGAGGCGTTGTGGCAACTCAGGCAAGTGACCGCACCGTGCTGGTATTGGAGGCCACGATGCGCTTGAAACAAGTCTATGGACGTGTTGCGCTGAACGTCCGGCGTGGTGCTGGCGTGACAGGTGTTGCAGGCGACGGTGACGGCATTGCCTGCCTTGTCTTTGAGGCCGGTGTCGAGCCGTGGTGTTGCGGGACCGGGCTTGATGATGACGGGATGCGGGCCGGATGGCTTCACATTGGCCAACGGCTCAGGTGATGCAGCGGTGGTGGCCTTCTGCGCCCAGACGATGGCCATGCTGAGGCCGCTGGCGAGAACCACGAAGGTCAGCCAGACCAGCCACGGATGTTTTTTGAGATACAAACTCATGCGGCGGGTGTGTCGAAGTGGTGCTGGATGCGCACGAGGCGGAACAGGTTGCCCGGCAAGGCCATGACGGTATCCCACCAGTCAGCGCCGTCGAAGCGGTAGCGAAACTGCACGGCGCGTGCCGAACCATCGAGCAGCAGTCGGCGGCCATCGTCGAGCGTGAGCACGGTGTTGTCGGGCACATGACCGGTGGCGGAAAACTTGGGGATGATCTCAGTGATCTCTGCGCAGGCGCCGATATCACGCAGCAGCGTCTCCAACTCGGCGGCGTCGAACTGCGCCTGCTGGAGTTCAGGTAGTGGCGGTGTGCTGATGGCATCAGTGCTCATGCGGTGGGCGGTGGGATTGGCGTGCGGCGTGGCAGCATGAGCACGGCATTGCGTGGGGCGGGACAGACATCGTGGCAGATGCCGCAGCCAGTGCAGACATCGGCATTCACCAAGGGCAGACCACGATCGCGGCTCATGGCGCCGGGCACGGGGCAACGCTCGACACACGCGGCGCAATACGAGGTGAGCGCGATGCAGAAGCGCCCCTGGATGATGACGCTCCTTGGTGTGCCTGCTTCGACCCCTGTCGCTGGCTCGACGGGGCGTGCTGCCACGGCTTTTTTTTGGAAAGTCTTTGCGAAGGCGGAAAAAAATCCGCGTCTGGAAACGGCGGCGTTCATGGAGGTGGCGGGGCGGCGATGAACCGGCGCTGATCGTTCTCGGCGGAGGGCACATGGC
>CAJCCF010000128.1 GCA_903960845.1 uncultured Verrucomicrobiota bacterium
ATTAACTTGTCAAAACTGCGACTATTTGGCCAAGACGGCCAGTTTGATAGGGCTGAACATTCCGATTGGCGGTAGGTTCACTGCCAATTGATGCAACTCATGACAATAATCAGGCTCGATGTCGAGCATCTGACAATATTTTGAGTAGATGACCCGTGTAGTGTAATAATAAGAACTCGAAAAGTTTATAATATTAATATCACTATAGAGTGATTGAAGTGTATCCCTAAATTCGTCTTCTTTGAAGAACAGGTTGTGCCACCGAACAGGTATTTCCATCAGGCCGATCGCTGTGCGTGCTTTGTTCAATTCTTCCTGCCCACTGGTGAAATTCTCAATACCGAGGTAGTGTCCCTTTGCTCGCAGTATTTTGTAAATTTGGCGAATGGCATCATACTGGGCAAGTGGTGAAGCAAGGTTGATCAGGCACCGGTCTGTCAGAACGACATCCACAGAGTTCGGCGCAAATAATGTTTCAATGGATGTGGCGTCACCTACCCGGAACTCTAAATATTGGTCCGCAAGTTTCGGCATATTAGACAATCTCTTGCGCGCGGTGATGATCATGGCTTGGCTGTAGTCAACACCGATAAATTTTAACTGCCGGAATTCGGCGGCAATGTGGCAAGTAGTGAATCCGTCCCCGCACCCTACGTCAACCACGACGGAACCGTCAGCCAAATCGAGTCCACGGATCGCTTGCGTAAATGTTTTAATTTCTAGTTCGCGGAGATAGATGTCATCGGTGGTAGCTTTCGGACTTTCGGCCGCATTTAATGCTCGTTGATCCCAATAAGCTTTTATTTGTGAAGTATTGTTGACTGTTGTGCTCATATGTGAATTCCACCTGTAGTTTAAAATACGGATTATTCTTCCTGAAATGATAAAACCTCTACCTTATCAGCGATTTTTTCCCAGCCTCATGAGCGGCGCCTCCACGAATTTGTGAAGAGCAAAAGAGGTCGCCACAATCAAAGGGGGCGTGATCAACATCATTAATGCAGTTGTTTCGATCTGGTTGAAATCAGTCCTCCAACGACCAAGCAGGTATAGGCAGAGCAGGATCAACGGCCAGTGGACCAGATAAAGAGGATAGGAGACATGGCCGAGTTTCTGCAACCAGGGATGCATTAGGAAGCGGCGTGTGGCGCCAAGGATGCCGCCAACAAGCCCAGAGCCCTTGACCAAGGCACTACCAAAGGCGAAAGCCCAGATGGTGAGGGCCACTGAATGTTCCGTGAATAGGATGGCAGCCCAAGCAAAGGCAACGACGGCGATGGCGTAACGCCTCGACTTGCAGACATCTAACGCAGTTGGATCTGAGTTGAAATGAGCATAGAGATGGTAGCTGCCGATGCCAACGAGGAAGAGCGGCAATTGTGTCAGGAAAAAAGCCGGATGCGGGTTCAACCAACGCGAGCCATACCAACTGCCCAGGAAAGCAACCATGCCAATGATCATCAATCTAGAACTGGACCGTACCCAAAGCGCCAGAAAGGGGGCGACTAGATAATACTGCCACTCCAGAGAGATGCTCCAAGCAGGTGTCAGCAGTGTACCCGTGGCATCAAGCAAAAACCTTTTAGGGATCATGCCATTTAGCAAGGTGAGGTGGCTGAGCAAGTGTGGGAGGAAATGAGTGCGCTCGCTCAGAGACATACTCTGCATGGACTCCACGGTTACATCCTTCCAAAAAGTGTCTTGCAGCAGCAAGGGGGTGATATTCATGATGCTAATGCCGAAGATCAGACTCACCATGTAGACTGGGTAGATGCGGAAGAACCGTCCGCGCATAAAGCTCCACCAGCACAGTGAACGTGAGTGGAGCAGAAAGGAGATGGCGAAGCCGCTGAGGATGATGAAAGTCTCCACAGCCGGCATGGCGAACACGACGGCCGCACAGCCACGGCCAAAGGGCTGCGGAAGTTTCAGTGTGCCAAACCCGCACCAGAGGAGGATGTGGGAAAAGGCCACCCAACTGGCCATCAGTCCGCGCAATCCATCAAATTGGTCGAGCCGAGGAAGTTTGACCGGAGTTTCCATGAAGTGATGTTTCAGACTAGTGGGGCCGCACGAACAAGTTTTTATTTCCTGAACGCAATCGAATCAAATCAGAATTTGACTTGCCTGAAGAGGGACATCTAAGGCACGTCCACGAGAACATGCAGCACGGAACGACTAACGTGGTGAACAGCCACATGCTCCACCATGTGGAAGCATGTGATTTATCGGGTCTGAACCAAGGCTGCCACGGACGAACCGTGAGTATGAGGCTGGTGACAGCCATGATCTCTGGATGGGCTTGATGAGCGCATGCGAAGGATAATACTATGCGGTCTTATCAGTAGAAAGCAAAGGAGGGAAAGAGCGCTCATTGGTCAGGCTGAGAATAGGGAGGAAAGCCCTGCGGTTAGGCTTATTTTAGGTGTCCAGCCCAGTTCAGTGCGGGCCTTGGTGGTGTCGAGCGTGATGTTGGCAACGGAGGCATGCAGGGAGGTCTCCTGCGACTCAAACGGCGAGCCTACGATGGAGGCGATCGTTCGGGCCAGATCCTGTGTTGTGATGGCTTCCGCGCCGCCAATGTTGAAGGTGCCCAAGGGCTTTTTTGAGGCCGCTAGGGCAAGGGATTCTGCGGCATCGTTGACGTGCAACAATTGAAGCTTTGGACGGCCATTACTGTAGTTGTGGGTGGTCACCACGCGGCCTTCACGGCAGGCCTCTGCTGTGCGAAACAGGAACCGTGGCAGCACACTGCCCTCACCGTAGATAGGGGTCATGCGCAGGATGCAGGCCTGGATCTGTTCGGCACGTTGCAGATAGGCGAGCATGTGCTCCGACAGCGCCTTGGACATGGCGTAGTTGCCATAGGGCATGGGGGGCTCGTCATCGCCTAACAAAAGATCACCTTCATTCTTGCGACCGCTGAAGACGACCCAGCTCGAGGCGAAGACCAGGAACACGCCGTGCTGATGGCAGACGTCCGCGACATTGCGCAGCATGGCCAGCGACTGACCGACGACCTCGTGGGTGTGATAGATGCGCGGATTGGCCAGATGGATGATGGTGTCCGTCCTGTGTTTTCTGACCGCCGCATCCAGCCCAAAAGGCGATGCTGCGAGATCCATGTCCTTCGAGCTGAGCCTGACGAAATCAAAACGGTCTCCCGCGACTCGATTCAGCCATTGGCCCAAAAAACCGCTGCCGCCGGTGACCAGTACACGCCCTGGAACCAGGGGCGGGAGCGGTGCAGAGGGAAAGGTGGCGCGCACGGTCTGGACGATGCCGTAGTCCATGCGCATTTCGCCCGTCTGGCGCTGCACGGTGGCAAAGGATTCATCAAAGGTCAGGCCGTCGCGGTGGGCCAGGATGGCAGCGGCGATGGTGTTGCTGCGGGAGATGCCATAGTCGCAGCAGACGAGCAGGCGGCCGCTGTCCCGCAGCATCGCCAGTCCTGTTTTAATGCGCTCACGCAGCGCGGTGCTGCCGTTTGCGGGGCCGTCCACGAGGCTGCGCACATCCAGCACCTGATGGCCGGCGGTGGCAGGATCTTCAAAGGCGGCGGTGCCCAGGGTGCTGTCAATCCAGCGGATCATAGAGGGCTTTTGAGGGCCTCTTTCGGGACGTACATTTCAGCCAGGCTGCGCAGATAATAGCCGGTCTTGATCTGCGGATGCGGCGGTGCCGGTTCACCAGCGAGATGGTCCAGGTACATTTCGATCTCCGTGAATCCGGACATGGCTCGCAGATAGGTGGTGGCGGAGAAGCGCGGGTTGATCTCAAAGGGGTAGAACATGCCGTCCACAAACCGGCCCTGGATGTTCAGCGGGCCCTGGCTGTCCAGCGCCACGGCGATGCGCTCGGCCTGGGCGCAGATTTCTGGAAAGGCATCAATGAGGCCTTGGCTGTAGCCGCTGGAGATGAGGAACTGCTGCGTCTTCAGCAGGTAGGAGAGCTTGCAGGGAAACTCGCGCTTCATGGCGATGGAGCCGATCCATGAGCCAAACCTCAGCACTCCGACCGTGAACTCGCCGCCGGCATGTGGGAGGTATTCCTGTGCGATTGCCTTCAATCCGCCAGTCCAGATCCACTGCGCATACATCAGAGCATCTTTATGCGTGGAAGCGGCGGACACCATGGTGCTGCCGCCGGTCTCGGTGGCTGGCTTGATGATGCAGGGCATGGGGAAGTCCGCCAAATCTTCCGGACGGGTCAGCACGCGCGTTTTTGGCACTGGGATGCCGAGCTGCTTCAAGACATCAAAGGTGAGGCTTTTGTCCGAACAGGCAGTGATGACTTCCTGGCGATTTAGCACGGGCGTGATTCCTGCATCCTGGAGCCGCTTGCGTGATCCATTGATCAGCTTCAGCGTGGCCTCGGCACCGGGCAGTAGGAACTGGGTGCTTTCGCGTTGGCAGCATTCGATGAGGTCGTCAATGTAGCTCTGCTCGCGAAGGACATGAGCTGCGGTGGCCTCAGGCTTATAGAGGCCATAGGCCATGGGGGAGACATCTGCAACCACCACTTCATAGCGTCCGGTCAAGGACAAGGCCTTCAGGGTTTCCGTACCGAGGGATGCACCGCCGGCGCCAGCTACCAACACACGTCTTTTGGTTTTAGTTTTAGCGCTCATGAGGATGCAAAATCAGGGTAGGAGGCATCCCTCTCTGAAAGGATGGCATGGTCAGCGAGCGGCCAGACGATGCTGAACATGGGATCATTCCAGCGCACGCCGCGTCCCGCGTCAGGCTGATACGGCTCAGTGATGGAGTAGAAGATTTCAGTTTTGTCCTCCAGAGTTTGGAAGCCATGAGCGCAACCTTTGGGAATGTAGAGGCCCATGCCGTTGGTCTCCGAGATTTCCACTGACACCGATTGCAAAAAAGTGGGTGAGCCTTCTCGCAGATCCAGAGCCACATCATGCGCGGAGCCGCGCGTGCAGCGGACGATCTTAGCCTCTTCAAACGGAGCTGTTTGAAAGTGCATGCCGCGCAGGGTGCCACGGTGTAGGTTGAAAGAACTGCTGCATTGGCTGAGTCCGCTCTCGAGGCCGTGCGCCCGGAACTCCTCCGCACACCAAGTTCGGACAAACCAGCCGCGCTCATCTCGTCGGTGGTCCATGGTCACGATCCACACGCCTTCGATCTTGGTGGGGACAAACTTCATGCCAGGCGTAGAACTGGCAGAGGGATCGCGAATTTGCCGCCAACATCTCGAAACCTCTGCTGTTGTGCCATCACTTCCTCCGCAAAATTCCAGACGAGCAGCAGCGCATAATCA
>CAJCCF010000129.1 GCA_903960845.1 uncultured Verrucomicrobiota bacterium
CCGCCGCCGAGCCAGGGTTCACGATTCGCACAACCCGCCTCACGCCATCCTCCGTCATGCCCTGGATGTGCGTGACCTCTTCGCCCGATCGTTCCTCGATCGGCACGTCTTCTCCGCAAGCCGTATGCGGATCGAACGACGTGAACGGCATCGCCACATGGAACGGCACGCCACAGTCATGTGCTGCAAGCGCCTTGAGATAGGTGCCGACCTTGTTGATCGCATCGCCATTTCGCGTCACGCGATCCACTCCAACAAAGCAGAGATCGACATCCCCGCGCTGCATGAGAAGCCCGCCCGCATTGTCTGCGATCACGGTGTGCGGAACGCCATGCTGGCTCAACTCGAACGCGGTGAGGGATGCTCCCTGATTGCGCGGTCGGGTCTCGTCGACCCAGACGTGAACCTGGATGCCAGCTTCATGCGCAAGATAGATGGGGGCTGTCGCTGTGCCATACGCGAATGTCGCCAGCGCACCTGCATTGCAGTGAGTCAGGATCTGAACCGGTCGATCCGGCCTGCGGCGCGCAATCGCCTCTATGAGCGGAAGTCCATGACGGCCAATCGCCTCGCAATCCTGTGCGTCGGCATCGCACATCGCATGCGCGCGCACATAGGCGGCGCGCGCGCGATCCGGGGGTGAAAGCGCCTGGACCGTGCGCACGATCTCATCCAGTGCGCCCTTGAGGTTGATCGCGGTGGGGCGGGTGTGGATCAGAAGACGGTAAGCATGATCCAGAGATGCGTCCGAGGGGTCCTGGCGCAAGGCCATGCAAAGTCCATACGCGCCGGTGACCGCCAGCATCGGCGCGCCGCGCACCCACATCTGCCTGATCGCGAGCGCGGCTGTCTCAAGATCAGTGATGTTCGCCCACTCAACCGACCAGGGCAGAAGGCGCTGGTCGAGCACACGAACGGACCATCCATCCGAATTGAGCACAAGCGGCCGCGTGCGCACCCCGTTGATGATCATGGCGCGAGCTCCACCGCCATCTGGCTGAATGTGGAGACTGCCCCCACGGCTTGCCCGTCGCGATCGACCAGCTGCGTGCGCCAGCCGGCTTGCGCGGCAGCGTCGATCTCGCCCACGCTGTCGGACAGGAAAAGAAGCTTGTCCCCGCGCAGGCCGATCTCCACGGCAATCCGCCGATAGGAGGTGGGCTCGAGCTTTCCGCCGATCCGGGTATCAAAGTATCCCGAGAAACACGCCGTCATGTCACCGAATGCCGTGTGCCGAAAGATGAGTTTCTGGGCTTCGACCGAGCCTGAGGAGTAAACATACAGCGGAATGCCAGCATCGCGCCATGCGCCCAGGGCGGCGGCTGCATCCGCGTAGACGTGCCCTGTCAGTTCGCCACTGGCATAGCCATCGGCCCAGATCATGCCCTGCAGCGCCTTCAGCGGGGCAATCTTGCGGTCCTCGTCCATCCACCGTTCAAGCAGCGCCACGATACGCTGCGGTGTCAGAGCCTCATCGCTCTCCAATCGCCGCACCTCGTCCAG
>CAJCCF010000130.1 GCA_903960845.1 uncultured Verrucomicrobiota bacterium
CAAGGGTAAACGTAAAATCGGTGTCACCGTCCTGCCAAAGAAACTCGACGAAGAAGTTGCCCGACTTCATCTCGAAAAGATTGGCGTGAAGCTTACGGTGCTCTCCAAGGATCAGGCCGATTACATCGGCGTCCCTATTGAGGGGCCTTACAAGACTGATCACTACCGCTACTAAGCTTGAGCTAAGCGTTCATTCTAAAATCACGGGGGCGGCCAGAAATGGCCGCTCTTTTTCGTCCGGTGGTTAATAAGCTAAAACGTAGTGGTACAAACTAGCTTCACGCAGATGCGCTGGGAGGGCCTCCTGATGTGCCCAAGCTGTATATTCTAATTCAGAGATTGAATGAAGATGGGTCGCTACACTACGGCAAAGTGGCGTAGCTTCAGAAGTAAACCTTATATCCGCTTAGATTTTTATCCGCAATGCAAGCCTCGGCCTACAAATCTTAGTATCACACAAAATGTTGTTATTCAAGGCTTTAGGATTGGAAAAGGATTTGCCAAAGCAATTAAATTGGCAAAGGAGTTGGCCGCCAGCAGTGATAAACCGTTGATTTGCTTGTCTGCTTGGGAATAATTAAAACCAGTCCCCCCATGAGCACACGAAAATCAAGAACAACAGGCAGTCCCAGCACCTTAGATTTGCTCGCCAGCGAAGATCGAAAACCCAGGGCCAATCCGAGAAGTGACAGACGAATTTCTGCGAGTCAAAGTGCACCTGCAGGGAAAAGGAGAAAACGGCCCTTCGTGATAGGCAAAGCGGATCACCGCTATTGGCTCCAGCCCGGCAAGCTTTTTTCTGATGCGCGCTACGGGGGTGACTTATCCTGCAAGTTTCAAATGCACGATCGTCGCGAAGCGTTCACGCTCCGCACAAGGAATAAAAATATAGCCGCTGTTCGCGCCGCGAAGATTTACAATGATGTGTCTGCGCTGGGGTGGGATGCCGCCCTGCAGAAGCACAAGCCGATTACCGAGAAGGCGAAGGCAGCTACCGTGGGTGCATTGATCGAGGCAGCCATCCGCCTTTCCGCCGCTCGGCCAGAGAGTCTGAGCGTCTACGCAAAGGCTCTCCGCCGCGTCGCTGCAGCAGCGATGGGGCTTGATGGAGGACACAAGTACGACAACAAAGCAGAAAATCGTGAATGGGTAGCAAAGGTGGATGCCGTGAGTCTTTTTCAACTCACGCCCGCCCGCGTGATGTCATGGAAAAATGCTTTTTTGAGGGCCGCACGAACGCCCGAGGAGCGCAATCACACCATTATCACAATCAGTACCCTGCTCCGTAATTCCAAGGCGCTGCTGTCTCCGAAAATACTGCCCCTTCTGACCAAGGAAATCACCTTGCCGGCAGAACTGTGGTTTCAAGGCATCACCAATGAAAAAGAGCCGCTCTTGAACTATAAGGTCAAATTGGTTGATACCCGCCCTCAGCGCGAGCGCTCAATGAGTTAATGACCTGCGGCTTGGGTTGTCAGTCACCCATTTTTGGGATGGTGGCTTCGGTGCCAGTCTGCCGGAAAGTTGAGCACGTTCCTGAGCGCTATGCTGTCCAGCACCGCAAAATTTCACATGATGAGTGCGGTCATTTTTGCTGTGCCTGCACGCTAATAGTGGCCTTGGCCATTTCTGAGGCATTTATAGAATGCAGCTACAATGAGTATCAAAATTCATTCATAAGCAGCTCCGGGTCACCATCAGGAATGGCGGTTGTTGTCGGTGGTCACTTGGTGGAAGGGTGCAGATGGACTCCTTTTTCGAAGAACTCGGCCAAACGGTGCTGAAGCGGTGGAAGCAGGTTAATTTTTCCTTGGAAAAGTTTCCGGAGATTGCGCGTTTGGCGTTGGATGAGCGCATGCCGTCCGAGCATGTGGATCTGCCGGCTTTCCTGCGCGGCTTTCTGCTGAATGATGAGCAGCCTTTGCAAACGCAGTCGGGCTTTGGTCAGCCAGAGCTTGTGGCCTTTGATCACCCACGGTTCTACATTCAAATCCTGTTCTGGATGGATGGGACGACAGACATTCACCAGCATGAATTTTCAGGCGCCTTTCATGTCATGTCAGGGTCCAGCATCCATGCGCACTACGAGTTTGAAAATGCACAATCGATTACTCCACACCTCCGGATCGGCGATGTGCGAATGAAAAGTATCGAACTGCTGGAGACGGGGCGCACGGTTCCGATCATCTCAGGCCAAGCCTGCATCCACTCGCTCTTTCATTTGGACACGCCATCGGTCACCGTGGTGGTGCGCACGCAAAATGATCCGGGGATGAATCCGCAATTCAATTACCTGCCACCCCGTATCGCGCTGGACCCGATGCTCAATGACACTCTCACGATGCGCCGCAAGCAACTGCTGGATCTTCTGGAACAGATGGAAGAGCCCGCCTATGCGGAGTTTGTTCTGGAGATGATTGCTGATCTGGACTTCGAGCGCGGATTTTATATTCTGCAGCACTGCATGGGTCATTTGTGGAATCTTGGTGTGTGGGAGAAGGCGCTTGGTATTTTCGAAAGAAAGCATGGAACACTCGCAGCAGGTGTTGGTGCAACACTGGACGAGGGTGTGCGAAGGGATGTCATCAAGGGGATGCGCAGCGCGATTGCCGAGCCTGAGCACCGGTTTTTTCTGGCACTGCTGATGAATGTAACGACGCGGGATGATTTGTTTGAGTTGGTGGCGCAGCGCTTCCCGGAAGCCGCACCGCTGGAGACGATCCTGCGCTGGGCACATGAGCTGGAGGAAGAGTCGGATTTTGGCCCATCCATCCTTGATGCCTGCTTCCCCGAGTCGCTGGAAGTGACCCTCGATGAGCAATCGCCACTTTTCCTGGCAGCATTGCGATACTTTATGTTGGGCGGTGGGGCTGCTCCAGCCGGCCTTGATGCCCTCCCGGCATCCAAGATCCAGGAATTGGGCGCGATCTTTGCCGCCTCCAGCTTGCGGGTCCTCGTCGTCTGAAGACGGAATGACGACGCGGCATCCGCGCCGCGCTAGCACCGATTCCATTTGCCCATTTGCCGCCACCAGCGAAGGGAGTCACTGCTTCATGGCATTTTCTCCATGCAAGCCAGCCTCATGATCCTCGACGCCACCTGCCAGCTTGAATACCGGACTACGGAGGATGTCCCGACGATTTTTATGCTGCGTCCGCGCAGTGGCTGGGCGCAGTGGATCATGCGGGAGGAGTTTCACCTTCGTCCGCAAGTGCCGGTGGTTGAGTTCACCGATGTCTACGGGAATCTCTGCCAGCGAACCGTGATGCCGGCGGGTGATTTCCATCTCTCCGTCAAGTATCGCGCCCAGGTGCCGGACATGGTTGATGAGGATCAGAATGCTCCATTGATGTCGGTGCAAAATCTCCCGACTGAGCTTCTGCATTACCTTCTGCCGAGCCGCTACTGCCAGTCAGACCAGTTGCTTGAACTTGCCGGCTCCATCGTTGAAAACCTGCCGATGGGCTACGGGCAGGCCGCCGCCATACGTGCCTGGATCCATGAAAACATCGCTTATGTGCCTGGCTGCAGTGACAGTTCCACATCCGCCCTGGAGACCGCGAACACGCGGCGCGGAGTGTGCCGTGACTTTGCGCACCTCGGAATCGCTCTGTGCCGGGCGATCAACGTGCCTGCGCGCATGGTGGTGGGCTTTTTGTATCAGCTTCAACCCATGGATTTGCATGCCTGGTTTGAGGCGTTCATTGGCGGTCGCTGGTTCACTTTTGACGCCACGGAGCTCGTCATGAGTGGCAACCGCATTGTCATCGCTTATGGCCGCGATGCCACGGATGTGGCCCTGGCCACCATGTTCGGCACGTTCACGATGCAGAGCATGGAGGTCACGGTCACCTCTGTGGAAAACCAGTCCTCGACCCGCACTTGGTAACTTCAAGTGGACGCCCAGCTCGTCGCAAAATGATGCGCCAGCCGGAGCTTTTGGGCGACGCGTACGGAAATGACAAAAGGATACAGTGCCTGTTCACCAAGGCTGTGGGAGATTTCGTTGAGCACAGTGGACAGACACATCCAGCGCTGCAGCCAGGCCAGAAATTCGCCATCGGCGGTGCCGGACTGCGGAAGCACTGACGGCAGCGTGCCGGCTTCACCTGGAAGCATCACCAGTGGCAGTGCCAGATGCTTCACCTGAATGCCCAGACTTTCGCAGGTCTCCAGGCCGTCCACGATTTGCAAGTAGTGGGCCCAGGTTTCCGCCCAATCCTCCCATGGATGTGAGGCCGCGTAAGCCGTGATAAAATTTCGTTCCCAGCCTGAAGGAGCGCCACACTCGTAGTGCGTGCTCAGGGCCGTGGCGTAGTCGAGCCACTCCTCGCCAAAACGTTCTCGAAAAGCCAGACGCTGCGAATGATCCCAAGGGAGTTCCGAGAGGTAACGCTGCCAGAGGTAGTGTGCGCTTTCATGGCGGAAGTGACCGAGCAGCGTGCGACTATTTTCGCCGAGCTGCTGGCGGTTGATCTGCCGGTAGGTGTCGTCCGCTTCCTCAAGGTTCACCGTGATCACACCATTCAGATGACCGGTGGTCACGTTGGGATTGGAGACGGTACTGATGATGTCGAAGGCCAGTCCTGAAGTCGGACTTTCAATTTTCGAAGGCAGCGCGATTCCCAGGCGGAGCAGTGTGTAGAGCAGCCTTCGTTTTGCCATTTCCATTCGACCCCACAGGGTCAGATTACGCCCAGTTCGCAGATCCGGAATGGTCCTGTTCATCCGGCAGGCCTGGCACAGCGTTTCTTTGTCATCCGCTGAGAGCAGCCAGTTGCACACGCCGTGCTTGATGCCGTTGTCGCAGAGTTTCATTGGCCCGCCGGGGTCCAGCCGGAACATGGCGCCACGGGCGGGATCATAACCCACTTTGCCGCCGCACTTCAGACACTTGGAACTGTTGAAGAAAAGGACGTTGTCGCAGTCGCAGGTGAATCGTTGCATGTAATAGGCAGCTCTTGAATAGAGCCCGGATTGTTTCGTCCCGATTCACCAGTCTGTCATGCGAAGCTTGGTGCCGCCGGAGTGTCCTCGGCCGCGATCAACGCTTGCCATCATAAACTTGGGAGGCACCATGCATGACATGAAACTCCTGCTCGCTTCTTTGCTCGCCGCAATCGTCTCTTTCGCCTGGAGCTATGTCTCCTGGATGCAGCTCGACTGGCATGAGGCGGGAGTGCGCGATTTCAAGGACGAGGTGGCGGTGATTGATGCCATCAAGGAGAATGCAACCGGCGGCAGAGGCATCTACATGCTGCCCTATAACCGGAAGCC
>CAJCCF010000131.1 GCA_903960845.1 uncultured Verrucomicrobiota bacterium
TCCATCTGGGCACTTTTCGCTTTGTGGAGAGAGGTCCAATCTGAGCCACAGTTTAGAGAGAGCATCTGCAAAGGATGGCTCCCTTTTGCCTACAACCAGATGGTGCGCTCGTGTTGGACACACGAAGACTTTCAGTTGGAGTCTTGTGTCACAGTTTTTGGCAAAGCTGGCGTTTCGGCACTTTTTGAGATAATCCGGCATGACTACCTCAGAAACGGCGAACTCTATTTCTTGAAGTCGCTGCCAAATCCTGGGCACGATGCTCCAAAGCTGATGAAGGAGTTACTTCTGGCAAATCCTATTCAGGCACACGGGATTAGCCAAGCCTTGGGTTGGCTAGTTGTGGCAGATTTTCAGCAAGCAGTTGAGGTTGCCAATCATTGGCTTCGAAGCATCCCGCCTGATCGTTTGGAACAACAAGATGCCGCTCTTTACGCCGCGATGTGCTGCCACCTTCGGGGCAGTTTATGGGATGAATTGAGGAAGAGGCTGTGGGGTCGGCCTGACTCAGCCTCAAAGGTCTTGTCACTAGCGTTTGGCACCGTTGGTTTTGATTTTGATCAAGAGCTTGAAGTCGCCAAGTGGCCTCAGGAATTCACCGCAGATATCACCGAGCTCATCTTCCTCACGTATCCACCGAGCAGCGACAAAAAAGGTTCCGAGGATGGGACCGTCACCCGGCACGATGGGGTGCAGCATGTGCGGGATCGACTTGTCTCTGTTCTTGGGGATCTCGGCATGACCTCAGCTATTCAGCGCCTGCTGAAACTTGGACTCCGTGGTTCTGAGCGCTGGCTCTGGCAGGTTCATCTCCGCGCTCTAAGCACGAAACAAGCCGCCGAATGGCCTGCTGTCTCTCCTGGTGGGATCCTGGCATTGGCTAAGGATCACGAGCTCTCGCTCGTCAGAGACTCGGATGCACTTCTCACCGCTGTAATGAAAGCGCTGGATCGCTATCAGACTGACCTACGAACCACCGATCACGGCAGGAAGCTTCGCAATGATGATGGCTCATCCCGGCTGGAAAATGCTCTTTCCGATAGCCTGGCTCAGTGGCTCAAAGACAAGCTCCATATCATCGGCCATCGTGAGGTGAAGACCATCCACGACAAACGAGAAGACCTCAACATCACCCTCACACAGCCCGGACGTGAGCCGCTGGAGTTGACCATTGAAGTCAAAAAAGACGACTCCGACCTTCTCATGGAGAAGATGGAAACCCAGCTCAAGAATCTCTACCTCGAAGGCCAAAACCGCACCCACGGCATCTACCTCGTCTTCTGGTTTCAAGACGGCAGATTTACCCTGGAGCAAATTCAGACACATCTGGATCAGCAAGCTGCTAAGCTCAGCCAGCACCCTTACCAAATCAAAGCCAGAGTGCTCGATTGCCGCCTCAAGACACTCACTCCGCCTGATCCACATCGCCCAACCAAAGCAGGAGCCAAACACCCGGCTAGTTCCGCAAAAAAGCGCGGCACCAAAAGCCAACCAACCATTTCATGAATATCTACGAAACCCGCCGCCTGCTCGATGAATACCTGCTCTTCCACTATGGAGCGGCGCATGAGGTGCTGCCTTGGGAACAGGGGCCGAGTTCGGCGCTGGGGTTTGCGGTGCGGACGGTGACGGAGCTGGCGGACTATTCGTTGCAGCCGGTGTCGGCACTGGATTTGGGCTGCGCGGTTGGGCGGTCGTCGTTTGAGCTGGCGAAGCACTGTGCATCGGTGATTGGCATTGATTACAGCCACAGTTTTGTCGAGGCAGCACGGGCGCTGAAGACCGGCGAACTGGCCTACCAGCGGCTGGATGAAGCGACGTCGATGACGGAGCTGGTGGCGCGTGTGGCTGAAGACTGCCCGCGTGACCGGGTGCAGTTCGAGCAGGGTGATGCGATGCATTTACGCGCTGATCTCGGCAGCTTTGATCTCGTCCATGCGGCGAATTTGCTGTGCCGTCTGACCGAGCCGCAGTTGTTGATTGAGCGTCTGCCATCGTTGGTTAAACCAGGCGGGCAGCTTTTGCTGACGACGCCCTGCACCTGGCTGGAGGAGTTCACTCCGCGTGGTAACTGGCCCGCGGGTTCGACACGCGAGTGGCTCAAGAATCAGCTCTCTGAGCACTTCGATCTCGCGCTGGAAAAGGATCTGCCGTTCCTGATCCGTGAGCATGCCCGCAAATATCAGTGGAGCGTGGCGCTCGGCACCAGATGGATTCGAAAAACGGCCGCTTGAGCGCAGCTACAGGATCTGCGGCTTGATCACGACGACGTTCAAGGGCTCGAGCGCCGACTTGAGATTCTCAAACATGGGCTCGTCTTCATAAGTGCCGACGATGGCACCGCCGCTGCCGGTGAATTTGGCGCTGGCCCCGCAGTCGCGGGCGGTCTCGACCATGTCGATGTTCCCCTGGCTGATCTGATAAAGCCGGCGCCGGAGATCGAAGTTTTCGTTGAGCAGCGGGCCGATTTCACGGCCACGGCCGTCGAGCAACATGTCGCGCACGCGCTGGGCGAGGTTGGCCCACTGATACATGGCGCTCACGATCTCGCGTTCGCCGCGATTCCAGCGGCCGCGGATGTCGTTGTGAAAGACTTCGGTGCCTTCGCTCAGTTTCGTGGTGTAGGCGACATAGAGGTTCGGCAGCAGTGCGGGATCGAGTTCCTCATAGATGCCGTGACCGAGCTTCTCGACGCTGGCGCGGTTGAAGTCCATGAAGACGACGCCCTCGTAACCCTGAATCACGCGATCCTGAAGGCCGGCAGGGATCTTGAGTTCGTCGTTCTCGACGCTGAGCACGAGGCTGGGCAGGATGTGCTTGGGAATATCCACGCCATAAAACTCGATCAGTGCGCGCCAGCAGGCGGTGATGATGGCACTGCTGCCAGCCATGCCAACCTGCGGGGGGATGTTGCTGGAATAACGAAGAGTGAAGTTGCGCCCATGCAGGGGCAGTCCGTGCCTGGTGCAGTATTCGTAGAAGCGCTTCACGCTCGCTTTGAGCAGACGAATGCCGCCGTAGTAGCCGAACTGGCGCACATCACGCGCAAGGGCATCGATGCTGCCGAAGACGGAGTGGTCGCGCTCATTCGGCTCGATGGTGAGTTCGGGTGATTCAAGAAGAGTCACTTCCGCGCAGTAGTTGCGGATGATGAAGGAGATCGTCTTGCCGAAATAACCGTCGGAAGGATTCCCCACCAGACCGGCGCGGGCATAGGCTTTGGTGCTGACGAGCATGATTGGGTGGTCGGGGAAAAGACGGGCAAGTTAGGGGCGGAGGAAAATCAGCGCAAGAAAATTGGCGGTGATCTGCCTGCCAGCCCGGATACTGTCGCTTGCGTGTTTGTCCCGGCGTTCGTAACCCCTGCACCCCGCCATGCTTCCTTCCATCAACACGCTCAAGCTTCCCGACATCTGGCAGCACCAGGCGGTGAATTATTTGCGCGCAGGCTCAGACGTGGTGGTGAGTGCCCCGACCGGGGCGGGAAAGACTTACATCTTTGAGCTGCTGCATCAGTCGCGCTCGCTTCAGGGGCAGGCGGTTTATACCGTGCCGACGCGGGCGCTGGCGAATGACAAGTATGCCGAGTGGAAGGAGGCCAAATGGAATGTCGGCATCGCCACAGGTGATGTTTCGGAAAACGTCGGCGCGCCCGTGCTGGTGGCCACGCTCGAGACACAGCTGGAACGACTGGTGCGCGGCGAGGGGCCAACCCTGCTGGTCATTGATGAGTATCAGATGATCGCCGACGTGGCGCGCGGGAGTCATTATGAGGCGGCCATCGCGCTGGCTCCAAAGGACACGCGACTGCTGCTGCTGAGCGGCTCGGTGGCCAATCCTGAGGACATCGTGGCCTGGCTGCGCCGGCTCGGCCGCACGGCGGAAGTGGTGATCACAAAGGAGCGTCCCGTGCCGCTGGAGGAGGCGCCGTGGGAGTCGCTGCCGCAACGCATGGCACGGAGCTTTGAGCACTTTTGGCCAAAGTTTGCCGCGGCCGTGATGCTGGCCGACATGGCTCCGATGCTGATCTTTTCCCCACGGCGAAAGGAAGCCGAGTCGATCGCACGCCGGCTCGCTGCCGACCTGCCGCATGGTGAGTCGATGGAGCTGACGCAGGAGCAGCGGGCCGTGTGTGGCAAGGATCTCGCCACGTTGCTGGAAAAGCGCATCGCCTTTCATCACAGTGGACTTTCGTATGCCGCACGGGCCGGAGTGATCGAGCCGCTGGCCAAAGCCGGGCAGCTTCGTGTCATCGTGGCGACCATGGGACTCGCAGCGGGCATCAATTTCTCCGTGCGCAGCGTGCATGTGGCGGCGACGACTTATCACGATGGCAAATCGGAGCACAAACTGTCACCCGATGAACTGCTGCAAATGTATGGCCGGGCGGGACGCCGTGGTTTGGACGAGCGCGGTTACGTGATCACCACGCGTCAGAGTCCGACGCTGATGGATGCGCGTGCGGCTCGCCTGCAGCGGAGCAGCCTGCTGGCCTGGCCGATCTTTCTGCGCGTGATGAAACATGCCGCGCTGACCGGGCAGAACGCGTTTCGTGCAGCCGAGGTTTTCGCCCAGCGCTTGTATGCCAAAGAGCCGCCGCTGCTCGGCCTGGAGACGGATGTGCCCGAGGGAAAACTTCCGGTGGAGGCCAGGGCGCTGTTTGGTCTGGAGGCGATGGAAAAGCAGATTTTCAATTCGAAGGGCGAATGGGAGCGCCGTGTGAATGCGCCTCTTGAGCACCTGTCCCTGAGAGAAGCCTGGCTGGCCGGGCCAACCAGAATCGCTCCGGCGCTGGGTGTTCCGGCCTTTGTGGCAAAGTTTGCCCATGGCATCGGGCGAGTGGGAAAGATCGGGAAAGACCGTTATGGCGTGGAGATCCCGCTTGGCAGTCCATTGGAAGATCAACCGGAAACCATCCGCCCAACAAAGAGTTTGCGCAGGCTGCTCAAGCTGCCGCGCCAGCAGGAAACCATGGCCATTGAAGAGGTGGAAGTCTTGTATGGCACGGCGCTGGCAGAGGCTTTGCATCAGTCTTATTCAGCCCATGTTGCCCATCCCACGCCTGGCCTGCCGGAACTGACCCGGACACTTGCCAAAGAAGGCCTCGTCTTCGCCGTCTTCGATCTCGGTGGCATCGCAGTGCCGGTGTATCGGGACACGCACCAGGTGCCGATTTATGAGCCTCAGGAGCGCACGCGCGTCGTGAAAAACGAAACGGGCGTGCAAGACCAGGATGCGGCCATCACCGCCACAGACCGGCAACCGCGTACGGGCTCGCCGATTCATGCATGGCGGTCACTGGGACTCATTGATGAAGCGGGCGCTCCGACACGGCGTGGTGAGATCTTTTCCTTTTTTCAGGATGGCGAGGGCCTCGCGATCGCCGCCGCACTGGAGGATGAAAGCTACCATGTCGATGAGCTCATCCCGCATCTGGCCAATCTGCGCGCTGGCGTGAAATTTGATCTGCCGCTGGCCTGCGCTTCAGAGCGGCTCGGCTCCATTTGCCGGAACACCTACGGCTTCATCAATCACCATGGCTATCTGGAAAATGGCCTGCCCGTCGATTATGGTGAAGGCGCCGCCGAACTGCTTGGCACCCTGCTGCACCCCGAGAAAACCGAGTCCCGCGAGCTGCAGCATGACATTGCCGAAGGCGACATCTCTCGCGCTTACGTCGAGTGGCTCAGTCTGCTCCGCCACATCACCCATGCGCCGGCGCATCCGTGGCGGCGCTGGACCGCGCTTCAGGAAGAAACCAAGCGCGTGCTCAAGCACCATGACAAGACCATGCGGCATCTTTTTTATCTCGATCTACCGCCGCTGACGAACAAGCAGCGCCATGGTAAACCGCGGCATTACCTGATGGTGAAGGGCGGATGATTTCAGCACCGGGCAGCAGACATGCATTGACAGCACGCGCCTTCTCCCGCTAACAAAGAACCCCGCCTGCATGAACCTGCCGAACAAGCTCACTGTTTCCCGCCTCATCCTCACAGGCGCTTTTGTGGTGTGCTTTTACATTCCCTGGTCCCAGGCCATGACCGCGGCGCTGCTGATCTTTTCCGTGGCGTCCATCACCGACTACCTGGATGGCAAAATCGCGCGCTCGCGGAACTTGGTCACCAATTTCGGCAAGCTCTTTGATCCTCTGGCGGACAAGGTCCTGATCGCCGCCGCCTTTATTTTGCTGGTGGAGCGCACGGAGATGAAAGCCTGGATCGCGATTGCGATTTTAGCGCGTGAGTTTTTCGTGACCGGCATCCGCCTCATCGCCGCCAATCAGGGCGCCGTGCTTGCGGCGGAAAGGCTGGGCAAGCACAAGATGGTCTGGCAGATCGTCACCGTGATTTACTTCCTGCTCAGCGCGGCCTCGGCGGAGACACTCTTTGGTTTCCTGCGCCCATGGCTGGAGCCGTCGCCACCGCATTGGTGGGTGGGCGCTTCCATCGTCGGCATCACCACGGCTCTGACCCTGGTCTCCGGATTCAGTTATTTCTGGAAGAACCGGCATCTGTTTGATGATGCGTGAGTTTTGGGATTGAGTCTGAAGCGGAAGCTTGTCAGCATGGCGGAGAAATCTTCACCACCATGTCCGCCGAATCCCAACTCATCGCCCTCGGTCTCACACTCCCTCCGGCTCCACCCAAGGGTGGGGTTTATAAGCCCGTCGTCATCGTCGGCAATGTCGCCTACATCTCGGGACATGGCCCCTACCTCGCCGATGGCGGAATGATCCGCGGTCGTGTGGGGGAGGACATGGATCTCGCTGAAGGACACGCTGCGGCGCGGCAGACAGGCCTGGCACTGCTCGCCACACTGAGAAAAGAACTCGGCAGCCTGGACCGCATCAAGCGCGTGGTGAAGCTGCTCGGCATGGTGAACAGCACGCCGGAATTTTCCGATCATCCCAAAGTGATCAATGGATGCAGCGAGCTCTTTGCCCAAATCTGGGGTGAAGAGAATGGCGTCGGCGCCCGCAGCGCGGTGGGCATGGGATCACTGCCTGGACAGATCGCCGTCGAGATCGAGGGGATCTTTGAGCTGGTGGATTGAGCCGCCCTCAGCCGTTGAAAAGCCGGCGGTAATTTTCCCCGATCTGATTAACCAATTCTTCAACAGGCACGCCGCGCACGCCGGCGAGCAGCTCATAGCTCACGCGCAGATTGGCCGGATGATTGATCGGCCTGCCGGCATGCTGCAGCGGATGCGGATTCAATTCGTCAGGCGGCCACATGTCGGGGGCATCAGTCTCGGCCAGGAGACGATCCGGCGGCACGGACTTGAAGACGGCGAGTTGCCGGGCTTTGCGGGCGTGACCGAAGTGGGGTGAGAGTGAGAAGTAGGCACCCATTTTGACAAACCCCGGGATCATCTCCACAGGTCCGCCATAGGAGTGCAGCAGGAAACCGCGCCCGGGCAGACGCAGGCTGCGCAGCTGCTCATCAAGCAGGCCCCAGGCACGCAGGCAGTGGATGGTGGCAGGGCGGTGAAGATCGGTGGCGAGCTCGAGCTGCCGGCGGAAGCAGTCGATCTGTGCTTCGATGTCGGGATTTTCAATCCAGCGGTCGAGCCCGATTTCTCCCACGGACGCATTTGGAAAAGCGGTCAAGTAATCGCTCAGCCGCTGCTGCCACGCGGGCGTGCGTTCTTTGACATACCAGGGATGCAGCCCAAAGGCAGGCCGCACCCAGGCGTTCTCGCGGGCAAGCTGAGCCACGTCTTCCCAGTCATCTTCCGCGGAGCCGTTCACGACGGCTTCGCTCAGGCCAGTCTCCGGCAGCATTTTCGCGATCGCCGCACGCCTTGCATCCAGACGGTGGTCTTGCAGGTGATTGTGCGCGTCGTAAAGCATGGTCGTCACGACCAGCCGGAGGCCAGCTCCTTCAAGCGTCCCCGCACGGCGGCCAGGCCGTTGAGCCGCGTGGGGGAAAGCAGTTTCATGAACCCGCAGCGCTGCCAGATTTCCGGCTCGATGGCGATGACCTCGGCAGGAGTCACTCCGCTGTAAAGATCACACAGCAGCGCGATTAAACCGGCGACCATCGGTGAATCGGCGGCGGCACGGAAGCGGGTGAGCCCTTCACACAACTGGCCATGCACCCAGACGCGGGAAACACAGCCGGGGACGATGAGGTCGTCTGTTTTCAACTCTTCCGGCAGGCGTGCTTTTGCCACATAGCTGGTTAGCGCGGACAGGCGCTCATGCGCATCCTCGATCAGGTTCAGATCGTCAATTAGACCGGCTTGTTTGGCGGAGAGGGACATGGTTTTGATTCACTTTCCAAGTAGCCCGCCGCCAATGCCCTTGAGCAGGTCGATACCGGTTCCGGCGGCTTTGCCGGCAGCGTCGGTGGCGCCTTTGAGGACTTCGCCGGGCTTCCTGGCACCATCCTTGCCGAGCACGGGCTCAAGCAGGAGTTCGCTGCCTTTGGTGACGACTTCGACCGGTGCGTTGAGCAGGGCCTTGCCGGCGCCGCCGATGAGGCGGTCGGTGAGATCTTCACGCGGAGCGTCGATGGGGCCAGTGATGTGCAGGGGCGTCCATAACATGCCGGACGGGCCGTTGGGATTCGTGCCGGTGAAGACGTGCTTCTGAGCGCCGGGAATCCACTTCAATGTTTCAGGGGTGACGCCCAGCATGAAGTTGCCGTTGAGCTGGCCGTTTTGAATGTAGAGGCTGCCTTCGATGCGCATGAGGCCGTTGGATTGAATGATGATCTTTTCAAACTGCCGTGTCTCGCCCGAGCCGCGGACGTGAGCGCTGGCGATGTCGAGGATGATGCGCTTGAAACGGTCAACGCCCGTGTAGCTGGCTAGCTTTTCGAGCACCGGCATGGCGGTGAGCACGCCATTTTTGAGCTGAACATCACCCTCCACACTTGGAGCGAGAGTGCGGCTGCCTTCGATGTCGAGATCGCCCTCAATCAGGCCGGTGAGCCGGAGCTTCCAGTCATCGCTGAGGACCTCACGCAGCGGGATGGCGTGGAGCTGGGTGCCCATTTTCCATGAGCCATCCTTCGGGCGGATGTGGCCGTTCACCGTGATCTCGCTGTCGCCCATCCAGTGCAGGATGGCTTCGCTGAGATGCAGGTCGTCACGGCTCAGGCGGGTGGTGGCGCGGACGAGATTGAATTTCATGGGCACGAGCTGAACGGGCAGCTGCACCGGCGTTTCGACGATGCCCTTCTCCACCGTGGCCAGGATGGAGTTCTCTCCCTGCTGCCAGGTGCCGAGGCGGATTTTGGATTCGGTGAGCTTCCAGGGCCCGTAGGTCAGGGAGAAATCATCCACGCGCAGGCCATCGACCACGGTCGTGCTGGGCAGGTAGCTGCGCAGCCAGGCTGGGATTGAGCTTGGAGCGCCGGCTTGAGCCGATTCTGGTTTGTGGAGTGTTTCTTGGCCTTTGCCGGAAGCGCTGGAAGTCGGGGCTTGAAACTTCACTTCAAGCGCATCCATGCCAGCGTTGATGATGCGCCACTTGCTCTGGCGGAAGGCATTCCAATCAAGCGCGAGATGCAGGCTGTGGATGTCTGCCTTCCAACCGCTGACGGTGGTGGCCTGGGCGTCCTGTGTGGTGACTTCATCACCCGTCCAGCGCAGTGGGGCCAGCGTGACGCTGCCCTGAAGCTGCGTGCCGAAAAACTGCTCCATCTTCCCGCGAAAAGCCTCCTGCTGGAGATAGCCGCGCACCCAGCTCATCACAAACATGGGTGCAAACAACCCCAGCACCAGAATGACCGCGCCCAGTCCGAGAAGGGCGAACAGCCAGCGGGGACTTTTGCCGGAACGGCGTTGTTTGCGTGAACTCATGCAGGCAGATTAACCGCAACTTACGCACGGGGGCAACAGGCAGATGTTTTCGCGGTGACCAAACACCGGCCGCGCGTGGTTTGACGGGCGGCTCAGGCACGATCCCCTAACCATCTGCACTTCTTACCAGCCGCGCAGTTTCACGTGCACCTGGGCGCACTTGCCCATGTAGTGATTCATCCGGTAGTCCCTGGCGGCTTTGACCATGTGCTCCCTGGCCTTGGCTTCGTCACCAAGGGCTTCGAAATAGAGGCCGAGATACAGGTGCGCGTAGCAACGATGATTCTTCAAGTCCTCGCCTTCGCCAAACTCGGCCGCCTTCAAAACGTCTTCGACACTGGCTTTGCCGCCAAAAAGCTGATGCACCTGCTTCATCGGCACACGGGTGTCTCCCTCAATCGGAATCAGCGCTTTTCTGGCCGCTTCCACGCTCTCGGCGCGCGCGACGCAGATGAAGTGCCAGGCAGCGTTTTCCACATCCGCCGTGTTCACTGTCTGGTGGGTTTCGAACTGCTCGCGGCCACCTTTGTAATCGCCCGCATAATAGAGCGACAGGCCGCGCTGCCAGAGCTGCGGCTTGGATTCCGGCGAGATGGCGATCAGCTTGTCAAAGGCCGTCACGGACTCCTTGGGTTTCGCGTCATAGAAGGCCTGCACGCCATCGCGAAACAGTTGGTTCGGATCTGGTGCTTCCTGCGCTGAAACGGAGATGCAGGTGATGAGGCAAAGGAAATGAAACAGTCTCATGGATTGGTTTTTTCGGGGACATAGAACCGCCCCAGATGCTCCAGGATCTTCGCGCGCAGCTCATCGCCATCGACGATGCCGTTGTGGCGGAAGATGACCTTGCCGCCGGGGGCGACGACGATGGTGTGCGGGATCGGACCGGGCCACTCGGGATCAAGCGCCTGGATGAGTCCGTCCGTGTTGGCTTCGTTGAAGACGTAGGCATTGCCCTTGCGGCCTTCCGCCTTGAGCGAGGGTTTGATTTTATCTGGCACGATGGCGTTGTGCTTTTCCAGGAAAGCCTTCACCTCAGGGATGGTCTCCGGATCATCGAGGCTGATGCTGATGAACTCAAAATCGCGCAGGCCAAATTTACGCGAGGTGGCGACCAGTTCCGGAAACTCCTTCACACACGGCCCGCACCAGGTGGCCCAGACGTTGAACATGCGCACCTTGTTCGTGTCGTTCTTGCGCAGCGCCGCCACGCCTGCGGCATTGATCAAGGCCACTTCGACTTCGCCGGTTTCCCACTTCTCGTTATCGGCGGTGACTTTTGCACGCTTGTCGATCCACTTCGTCGAACAGCCATGGGTTTTTGTCACTTCCACAGGCACGGCTTTGCCGCTGAGCAGTGCGTCGATGGCGTTGCGCGCATCGGGCGCGGTCACGGTGCTCTCGTCGGCGTAGCGTGAATCATCCAGCCGGCCCTGGTAGCGGAGCTTGCGCTGCTGATCGAAAAGGAAAACGTGCGGCGTGGCCAGGCAGCCATACGCCAGCGCGACCTTTTGCGTCTCGCCATCGTAGAGGTAGGGGAAGTTGAACTCCTGCTCTTTGGCATGCCGCTTCATCTCCGGGAAACTGTCGTTGTACTTTGAATAGCCCAGCTCATCAGGCCGCAATGCCGCCGGATCATTGGGATTGATCGCGACGAGCTGCAGCCCCCGGCCCTGGTAATCCCTGACCAGTTTCTTGATACGTCCTTCGACGGCTTGTGAAGTCGGGCAGTGATTGCTGAGGAAGGCGATCATGAGGAGATCGGCCTTCGCATATTCTTTGAGGCGGTGATTCTCCTCATCAATGCCTAACAATTCAAAGTCCGGCGCGGTGTCACCGATTTTCAGTTCGTGAAAACCTTTCGGCAGAGATGAGGCGGGCTTTCCGGATTTCTCCGCCGTCTGGGCAAGCGCCAGCACGGGAAGCAGGAGGCAGATGGCGAGCGGTTTCATGACGGCGGCGATTACAGCGCACGGGGCAGGTTCTGCGCCAGACTATTTTTTCCACTGCCAGGCTTCATCAAAGAAGCCGGCCGCCGGGATGCCGCCGGGCGCGCGCGCATTCTTCGGCTGATTGAGGTCGATCACCGCCCAGTCCGGAAGTTTGGCGACCTGGCGGGCATTGTTGAGATAGTCGTACTCGCGATAGGTGAAGCTGCTGTTGATGACGATGTAGCGCTTTGGATTCAGCGGGTTCGGATACACGAGCACGGGCGCATGGCTGGTGGCATCGTAGGTCTTGCCATTCGCGATGAGCTTGTCCTTCGTCCACTGAATCGGCAATTTGGCGATGATCCGGGCCAGCACGGCATTGCTCTGCGGATCGCCCCACAGCACGAGATTGCTGGCGGCGATGTCGGCATCGCTGATGTCCTTGTCCGCTTTCGCCGGCGCATCACCGCGGAACTGGCGCCGCCACTCGAAAACCGCGCGTTCCATCTCCGCCTTCGACCACGCGCCGACTTTTTCATTCAGGGCGGCGCCGGTGGGTTTGACAAACAAAAAGTTGTCCATGAAAGCGTCGTCAATGGGTCCGGAAAGGCCGTGTTGTTTGACCAGCTTGCCTTCCTCGTGAGCCGCCAGCGTCTGCTGCCACTTGCCGCCGCTGCGGCGCAGGTGGACGAGCCATGAGCGGTCGGATTTTGGACGCAGGACTTCGATGGCGGTGCCGTCGATCTTCACGGTGGGCTTTTCCCGGACACTCAGCGGGCAGTGACCGGGCAGCATGTTGATGGTCAGCGCGGCGGTGTTTTGCGTCTTGATCGTCACCTCGGCATCGCCCGTGATTTCAGCATGGATGCGGGTGCGTTCCCATTGTTTTTCGAGTTTGTCGACAGTGATCCAGTGCATGGTGTTGTAGCGCAGGAACCAGGTGGCGAAGTGAACCTCGCGCGGAGTGCGGTCACGACCCACGGCGGCGATGGCGGCGAGACGCCGCTCGACTTCAATCAGCGAGTCCGGATGAATCTTGTGCGCGGTTTGCGGCCCGATGATGTGCTCCATGTCGATGTTCTCCATGCGGAGATATTTCTCCATGATGTCAGCGGCCTGTTTCTGTTTATCGATCTCTCCGCTGTAGGCCACGGTGGGCACGTGAAAGAGGTTCAGCGCGCTGTCGGTGGCGTTGTACCAATGCCAGAGCGTCTGTTCATAGGCGGGTGTCCCGGAGACGTCCTCGCTCTGAAACACTTTGAGAAACTCCGGCGTCTCGGCAAAGCCGGCACCCGGATTCGCGGCACACCATTTTTCCGCGTAATTCACGGCGAACTGCCACGCGGCCGCTCCGCCCATGCTGAAGCCGCGAATGATCATGCGATCTTCGTCGATGGCGTAGAATTTCTTCGCGTGCGCCAGCGCCTCGATCAGGTCGATCTCACCGACGAATTTGTTTGCGCAGCAGTAGCGGCCATACGGATGCAGCACGAGCGCATTAGCCGGTGCCACATTGCCCACCTGCTTGCGCCGCTGGTCGATGAAGCTCAGCTCGCTCAAAGTCTCGCCGCGGCCATGGCACCAGGCATCCAGTCGGGATGGCGCGCCGCTGTAATTCTCAGGAATCACCATGCCGTAAGGCTGCACTGAGCCGTCGATTTTGGATCGATAACCGCGCACGACCAGACCTTTCTGCGTGGTCCACGGTGCCTGCCCGTTTTTGAGTTGCTCCGCGCGTTGTTTGCCTTCCGCGAGAGCTTCATGGGCGGATTTAATTTCGGTCAGTTTGTGGACCTCATGGTACTTGAGCGCCCAGTCCACGGCCTTGTGGTAGATCTCCACATCCGGCAGCAGATCCGCCAGCCTGGGGTTCTTGGCTTGAGCCTTCACTGCCGCATCAATGGCGACCCGCAATTCCGACAAACCCTGCGTCAGCACCTTGGCATCCGCTTCCGGCACCGCCACGCCTGGAGGCGGGACCGGGCGCACATCGTCAGCGAGATTGTCTTTGGGACCATCGGCCAAGGCAGCGGCGACGAGAAGAAACGGGAGGAGTTGGAATTTCATGAGCCGTATTAAACGCTGATGGCCGCGAATCTTCTCTGAAAGTCCGTTGGACTTCGGCATGAATTCGCTCAGCACGGTGGGTGCAATCCCGGGTGCCCATCAGCACCCGTGAGCGGTTCGCGATCGCTGCGTCTTAGCGCTTCCGCGTTTTTTTGACGGGCTTGACAGGCTTGGCCGGTTTGACGGGTGCAGCGGGTTGGATGAGGTCACACTTGTAGATCTCAAAAGGCGCGCCTGTGGCACTGTCGAACTCGGCAGCAGCGCTGAGTCCCTTTTTGACGATGTCCACGACATCATCGCACTCGTCATAAGCGACCTGCATGGCTCCCAGGGCATAGTCGCGGCCTGAGCCGGCGGCCCAGAAGCGGTGGAACTGCTGGGCGCTGCGGTAGGAGTAGAGCGCAAAGATGCCGTGAGGGTTGGCGACGAGGCCGTAGAATTGCGTGGTCTCGTATTCCTCCCCCTTGTCCGGCATCGTGCACATGAAGTACTCCGCCTTCATCCAATGATGCGCGTGGCGGAAGGTCTCAAAGATGGCGTCGGTGCCGGAAAAATTTCGCGGGCGCTCGGGGTTGGAGAAGTAACTGTTCATCACCACCAGGCTCGCCGAGGTGCCGGTGAGGCCGATGTAGCTGTCGTCGATCCTGGTGATCTTGGTCTTGTTGACGATGTGGTGTGCCTGCTGCCGCAGCGAGCCAAGACAGCTCATGGTATCTGCGCCGATGCAGGCGACTCCGTTTTTCTGGGCAACAACGATGGTGGACATGATTAGGGGCGCGAGTCTGGCGTGTGTCTACCAAGACGCAAGCTCAGGCAACAGAAGGTTATTCTTCATGATCGCAGAAAAGTACCGGTTCAGGACTCAAATGGTTTGGGAACAGCATTCATGGAAAAATCATGCATGCTCAAAGGCGGCATCACGGAACCGGCCCACCCAGATGCTTTTTGAAAAACACGGCGGCAATGTCCACGGTCTGCGCGCACCATGGATCGCTCATCCAAAAAGGATGCGGCGCGTCTTTGAGTGTGTGGACCGCGGTCTCGATGCCGAGCGCTTTAAGTTTCTCCATCATCTCAGCGCGACCGATTTTGAGCGTGTCTTTTTCACCCTCAATGAAGATGGTGGGCGGCACGCCGGCACGGACATGGGTGATGGGAGAGGCGGCTTTGTAAATTTCCGGTTGGTCCTGCGCGCTGGCACCGAAGAAAAGCACGCTGCCTTCGCCGGTCTTGTCGCGATTTGAAGCGATCAGGTCCTGCGTGGCCGCCATGACGATGCAAGCTTTCACCGCGCTCGACTGGTCTTTGAAGGGGCCGTCACCCTCGAACCCGGCCAGACCGGTGGTCATCGCGGTCAGGCCAGACAAATGCCCGCCTGCTGAGCCGCCCATGCAGCCGATGCGCTCGGGGTCGATCTTGAGTTCCTTCGCGTGAGCGCGCAGGCAGCGCAGCGCGGCTTTGCAGTCATGCAGCGCAGCGGGATATTTGGCTTCCGTGGAGAGGCGGTAGCTCACCAGCGCCGTCACAAAACCACGCTGAGCCAGACGCTCCATCATCGGCTTGTCAGCCTCCACCTGCCGCGCCTTCCAGCTGCCGCCGTGAATGTCAAGAATGCAGGGCCTGGTGCCTTCCGCATCCGGCACATAGACGTAGAGCTCCACGGTGTGCTCGGGATATTTGGCGACTTCCAGCGTCTTCATCGTGAAGCCCGCGGGTGTCTTTGGCAGCACCTTCTGCCACTTCAGACCGGAGCTTGCAGGTTTAGGATCAGCTGCGCTCAGAGAGGTGGCGATGACGAGGATGGAAAGGAAAAGGAGCTTCATGGCAAGATGTTTGGAACGGGGCCAATGCCGACTGTGATCATGATTCCTCTTCATCACCTTCGTCCTCATTGAGGTAGATGCGGATGCTGCGCTCTTCGAGGGCGTCGCGGGTGTCAAGAATATCCTGGCCGTCGATGCTGAGCCACAGGCTGGCGTGATCGCGCGCGCGGCCGCTGCGGTCGGCGTGGTAGGCAAAGCCGAAGCGGCCGTAGAAGGGCATGGAAGCCGTGCTGGTGCGCATCCAGAGATCGATGGGGCGGTCTTCCACTTCCAGCAGGGCGATGTGTGCGGCAAGCAAGGTGGTGCCGAAACCGCGGCGGTGATACTCGCGGTGCACCATGCCGTAAACGAGCGTCGATGAGTCGGAATCGCCCACAAGCTCCAGGCCGCCGCAGCCGATGACATCGCCATCGTGCTCGATGACGAGGTAGTAGGAGGTGCCGAGCTTGAGAAACTCGATGAAATTCTCCAGTCCCTCAGGGGCCAGGAAATCGGGCTCATTGGAGCGATAGACTTCGATGCAGGCTTCCAGATCTTCCGGCTGGTACTCGCGGATGTGGCAGGCGGCGAGCTTGGGCACGATGGCCTCCATGAGGGGAGAAAGCTCTTCGAGGTCGTTGTTGTCTTCGTGGTTCATGAGGAAGGCATCGTTCATGGATGCAAATGCGTGCGGATTCAATGCCCCATCACACGCCGATGGCCTTGAGTGCCCAGGCGATGACGAGCGGGGTGGTGATCATACTGACCAGGGTGGTGGACAGCACGCACTGAACGGCGGTCGGTGCATGGCCGCCGTAATGTTTGGCGACCATGATGTTGAAGACGGCGCTGGGCATGGCTCCCTGGATGATGAGGATGCGCTTCAGCTCCATCGTCACCGGCAGAAACCATGCCGCCGCGATAAATGCGACCGGGATGATGCCGAGTCGCAAGACCGGGGCGAGCACGGCGATGGACCAGCGCATCCGCTCCTGTCCCCAGATGTCCGCAATCGACGCGCCGATGATGAGCACCGCCAGCGGCACCGCGCAGGCGCCGAGCATGGTGAAGGTGTTGTGCGCGACCTTTGGCACATAGCCATGCAGGCCGGTGAAGTTCAGCAGCAGAGAAAAGAGAATCGTCATCACGGGCGGATTCAAAGCCAGCTTCCACGGGGCCTTGCCGAGTCCTGTCAGCAGCCCGACACCGGCCGTCCAGCAAGCCAGCTCGACACCCAGCGTGAAGGTGAACAGCACGCCGAGGGTGCCTTTGTCCGGAAACAGCGCAGTGACGATGGGGATGGCCACGAAGCCATAATTTTGCAAGCCGCAGGAGACCGCAAAGCTGCGCCTGCCCTCATGCTTTTGCAGACCGATCAGAGGTGCCGCAAAATAGGAAATGGTGATGCCCAGCACGACCAGTCCAAACCCCAATCCCGCCGCGATCAGAACGGGCAGCGGCTGCATCACCGAGGCATTGCCGACGACACGCTCCAGAATCAGGCAGGGGGTGAGCAGCACAATGCAAAGGCGCATCATGCCGGCATCGACCACGTCCGGGAGCAGGCCCGTTTTTCTCACCGTGAAACCCGCCGCCATCGTGAGATACACGGGCAGAACAACGCTGAGAATGCTGGCAAAGTCGAGCATGGGGAGCGTGCATCTTGGCGCGCTAAGATGCAGAGGCAAGCTTCAGCACCGAAGTTCACCATTCATCGGTGCGGAACTGGCTGGCGGGCAGTCCGGCACCATTCCAGAGCGTCACCTCCGGCATCTCGGCCCAGGCATAGCGGACGGCCACCGGCTGTGTCACCGCTTTGCTGGAAAGGATGACGCTGTCACCCTCAATCCGGGCTTCGGCGGGATGCCAGACCTTGTCGGCACCGGCGATGACAAAACCGCTGCCCGCAGCTTCCCTGAGCATGAGACCTTTGTCGGTGTGGGAGAAGGTCACGCTGATTCCGCTGCCCTTGATTTCATGCTTCACCGGCAAAGGTCCGCTGGTGGCACCCGCCTGACCATACACGGTGCCAAGCGCCCACCGGGCCAGACGCTCACCCACCGCCTGCTTGTTCTTGGGATGAATGTCCCTGGCTTCGCCGACATCGAGCGTCACCGCCATGCCGCTCTTTGGCACGCTCTGCACGGCTTTGAGAGCCGCCTCGCGCACCAGCATCCAGCCGTCGCGGTTGGATACAAAGTTAGGCAGCTGCACCCAGGCAAAGGGGAATTCTTTTCCCCAGCGCGCGCGCCAGTCCTTCACGAGCAGCGGCAGTTGATGCTGATAAAAGCGGCCTTTGTCGCCATTGCTGTTCGCCTCTCCCTGATACCAGAGCGTCCCGCGGATGGCGTAGGGAATGAGCGGCGCGATCTTGCCATTGAAGAGTCCGCCAACATTGGCCTTGCGACCGCGCTGCGCCACGGGATCACGCGGCGCGCGCGGCACGGGTTTGCCCTCGGCCCGCGCCTTCTTCGCGGCTTCCTTCCAGGCGGCCAGCTGTTTGGCAAACAAAGCCCTGGCCTTGTCCGCATCGAAGCTGGCGTCCTCGTTTTTCACCATCTCAAAAAAGGGTTTCAGCTCCGCGCTCGCACGCTGGGCCTCGGGACTGATCCAGGATTCGATGGGGGTGCCACCGACCGAAGAATTGATTAGACCCACGGGCAGGTCCAGCGCCTGATGGATTTGTTTGCCAAAGAAATAGGCCGTCGCCGAGAATCCACCCACGGTCTCCGGCGCACACACGACCCATTCACCCTTGCAGCGATCCTGCGCCGAGTCGGAGCCGCCGCTTTTCTCCGTGAACATGCGGATCTGCGGCAGCGCGGCGGCGGCCTTCTCTTTCTCATAGTCCTTCGCACGGCTGACGGTCATGGCCATGTTGGACTGACCGGAACCGAGCCAGACTTCGCCGATGAGCACGTCATGAATCGTTTTCGTCTCCTTGTCTGCCGTGATGATGAGGGTGGCCGGTTTGGCGATGGAGGGGCGGGGTTTCAAATTCACCCGCCACTTGCCCGCGGCATCCGCGGTGGCTTTGACCGGCTCGCCAAACATCGACACCGTCACCTCCTGACCCGGTGCGGCCCAGCCCCAGACGGGCACGGTCTGCTCGCGCTGGAGCACGGCATGATCGGAGAAGATGGCCGGCAATTCCAGGGCCGCATGGGCGCTGGAGCCCGTGAGAAGTGTGATGAGAAGTAGTGAGCGCATGGCCCAGCGTTAACGCGACAACGGAGGCATCATTTCAGAAACTCCTCTCCCGCTGCCACAGGAGCGCAGGCTCCCGCCTCCAGAATTCTTTGTGCTCGCAAACGCCGGTGCCGCATGGCATGGCTCAGAACGGCGACCCATGAAGAAACCTCTTCGTATCCTGATCCTCCTGCTGATGCTGGGACTGGTGGCATACTGGCTTTTGCACGGGACCCCGGACAGATTGGAAACGGTGTCGGGTCCATCGAAGTCGAAGCCTTTGGCAAACGAAAGCACAAAGGTGGTTAGTCCTTTGCAGCCCGCGACTCCGGCGGCCGCCGCGCAACCCGTTAAAAAGGCGGCCGCTGGCGCTGATGATCCGACCGGCAATCACCTCCGCCGCGCTTACATGCTGAGTTTGGACAAGGGTGCGCTGACGCTGCTGGAGGCGCAGGATATCGAGGGCGATTTTGCACCGCGCCGGGGCCGCGCCGAGATCTGGACGGGCATGCTGCGCTGCCGGCTCATGTCGGCAAGGAATGTTCGGCTGGCTGAAGAAGTGCTGCCCGCGCCTGATTATGTCTGCGCCGTGCTCGACGCCCGGTCAGGTTCGGACAAGCCCGTGAAGTACACCGCCGAAGGCCCCGTGGTGTTTCAGGTGCGGATGCCGCGCATGAAAGAGGCCGCGCGGCTGGACATTTTTCGTATCGTCAATCCAGGCTCCTCCGCGTTAGAGCCATTGATCGGCTCCATTCCACTCACACCGCCATGAATCTTTCCAAGCGCCTTCTCTGCCTGCTAAGTCTGTGGTTCTGTCAGGCGGTGCAGGCCCAAACTTCCACGCTGGCAGTCATTGAGGAAAATGGAGCGCGCAGCATGCGGCTCAATGTCGTCTTCATCTCGGAAGGCTACACCAGCACCGAGATGGGCACCTTTGCCTCAGATGTGCAGAGCGCGGTGAACTTCCTCTTCACCAAGGAGCCCTGGGTCCGCTATCGGTCCTACTGCAACATCTACCGCATTGAAATCGCCTCCAACCAGTCGGGGACGGACAACGGCTCCGACGGAGGATTGCGTGACACCTATTTCCAGTCCGGTTTCAATACACCCGGTATCTCCCAGCTCAACACCGTCACCAGCACTGGCAGTTCGCGTGCCTTCAGCCTGCTGAACAAGCATGTTCCCGAATACGATGTCCCCATCATCATCGTCAATGATTCAAATTACGGTGGCAGCGGCGGCCCGGTGGCGGTGGCGACGACCAACAGCTACAGCGCTCAAGTCCTCGAGCACGAGCTGGGGCATTCCCTCGCCAAACTGACGGACGAGTATGACTTCGAATACGCCGGTTATCCTGCTGTCGAGTTTCCGAACGCCACGGCCAAAACCAAACGCTCGGAGATTCGCTGGAATGTCTGGATCGATGCCGCGACCCCTCTGCCGACTCCGGAATACGAAGGCATCGATCCGTATGATTATTTCGATGCCGTGGGCCTTTTTGAGGGAGCCAATTACCGCATTCGCGGCTGGTATCGGCCCCATGAGAATGCCCTGATGCGCAATCTCGGCCAGAAGCCCGGCGCGGTGACCCGCGAGGCATTCGTCCTATCCTATTATGAGCGCGTGGGTTTGATCGATGCCTACACGCCGCTCGCCAAAGCACAGACCATCACCAGCAAAGTCCCGCTGGCCTTTGGCGTCACACCGAAGATCCCATCCACGGGGCCGGCGCTCAGCGTGACCTGGAAGATCGATGGCGTCATCCAGACTGCCGAAACCGGCACCGCTTTCAACATCCCGAGCATGAACATTGGCAATGGCACGCATACCGTGACGGCGGTGGTGCGTGACGCGACGGATTGGGTGCGGCGTGATCCCACGAACCTCGTGGATGAGGAAGTGATCTGGACGCTCAAACTGAGCAATCAGATCGACGCCCCCGTCATCACCACGCCATTTCCCACCAGCCGGGTGCTGGCGCTTGGCGACAGGCTGGATCTCGATGCCACCGCCACCGGGCCGGGGCCGATCAGCTACCAATGGCTGATGAACGGCAAGCCACTCGTGCCCAACGTGACCACGCCAACCTTCAGCCTGCCGCCCGTGACACTCACCCATGCCGCCACCTACATGGTGAAAATCACCAATCCGGGAGCCTCCATCAATCACAGCATCGTGGTCGCGGTGGTGAATCCCGCAGTGAATCGCGTGGTGGTGGGGAAGGGAAGAACAGCAACCCTGGGCTTCATTGCTTCGGCCAATCTGCCGCCGGTGACATGGACTCATGGCGGTGTGATCGCCAACAGCACGCATTATGCGGGAGCCACAACGAAGTCGCTGATGGTGAAGATGGTGGATCTGCCCGACGCGGGCGACTACTTCTGGAGTGCGGGAGATTTCACCACAACGCAGCCGGTCAACCTGCTCGTGGTCAATGCCAAGCCCGATTACACGGGCATGTCACTGACATTGCCGGAAGGCATCATCGGCATGAGCTATGACGCGCTGATCCCAGTGCCGGCGGAGGTTTTGCAAACGCCAAACTCCTTCACCGGCGCTCTGCCGGCGGGATTGAAAATGGATGCAAAAACGGGGCGCATCACCGGCATTCCCACCAAGGCATCCAAGGATCAAATCAATGGTGATGAGATCACCCTGGTCATCGGCAATGAGTTTGGATCCGGCCCGGTGAAACCGCGGCTCAGGATCAAGCCGTTGCCGTCCGGAATTGAGGGTATCTTTAACGGTCCAGTGCCGCGCGGCAGCGAGCTTGGCGGCTTGCTTGGCGGCCGGATTGATCTGGCCATTCTGGCCACCGGCTCCTACAGCGGCAAGCTGACCCTTGGCGCTGAAAGCTTATTGATAAATGGTGTCCTGACCGTGGCATCGACATCGGCCACCAGCGCGACGGGTCGCTTTCTCATCAAGCCCAAAGCCGGACCGCCGGCAGGCATCATGGTGGCGTTTCAAGTGAACGATGGCGGTGATGCCGACCCGGCCACGGCCAGCATCGAAGGCGGCAAGGAAGGCTCTGCCATTTCATTCACCGCATGGCGAAACAAATGGCTAGCCATCGTGCCGGGCGACCCCTTTGTAGGCTATTACACTCATGGGTTTGCCCTGTCGGGAGCGGATGAATTGAATCCAGCCATACCGCATGGCACCAGCCATGGTTCATTCACCATCACTGCCGACGGCAAGCTCACACTCACCATCAAGATGAGCGATGGAGAAGTCGTCAACACGGCGTCGCATGTCGGTCCGGACGGGCAGATTCTTGTCTATCAACTGCTGTACACCACCCTGCTGAAAGGCAGTGTGCAGGGCGTCATGAACATTCAATCCGGCGGGGACACCCGGCTCACCGGCACCGGCACGGTTTCCTGGATGCGCCCTGAGAACAGGGCTGTCGCGAATCGGCTTTACGATGATGGTTTCGGTCCAATCCTCCTGAACGTGATCGGCGGCCGCTATCGTGTGCCGGATAAAACCGAACTCGTCATGGGCCTTGATCCCGCTTCGGGCTCCCCGCTGAAAAACGCCCGGTTGACCTTTGATCAGTTGCTCGGCGCCGATCCCCTGGCGGTGAATGCCGATGTGGATGTCGAAGTAAAGATCGGCGGAATAACAAAGATTGCCACCAGCCCGAATCCAAAGGCCGTGTCCCTCAGCATCACGCCCGCGACCGGGGCATTCAAAGGCCGCTACACGACCCTGGACAATGATCCGCGCTCAACCGCGGCGACTCCACCGAAGCTGACGCGCATCGTGGATTTCCAGGGCTTCATCATGAATGACGAGGGCACACTGCATGGTCGTGGTTACTTCCTGCGCGATGCCCTGCCCACCGTGCCGCCCGCGACAACTCCCGCCACAAGTCCGCGCCACTCCGGCGGGGTGCAGCTGAACCGGTAGCCTCAAGAGGCGTCGTTGGACTCATGGAGTCGGCGGCTGCAGGACACGGAACCCGCCCGAGAGGATGGGAGCAGTCGCGGCGGTCTGGCCGCTGGCGGGGATCTGCGGCAGCAGGAAGTAGCCGGCGGCTTTCACGGTGCCGTTGCCCAGTCTCACCACCTGGCCCTGGAAGGGCACCTTGGCCCGCGTCAGCGGCGGGGTGGTTTCCACCAGGGTGAAGTCTCCACTCACCGCACCCGTGGCTGGATTGATGGCGATGGTCACCTTGCCCGGATTGGTCGCAACCGGTGGCGGCGTCACTTTGTTATCGCTGGTGTAGGTGAAGTTCACCTTCGGGTTGGTGAGAGAA
>CAJCCF010000132.1 GCA_903960845.1 uncultured Verrucomicrobiota bacterium
CGGTGATAGGTGCAGTAGGCATCGAAGCGCGGCACGGTCCTCGCAGGTTGATCATCGAGCGTCACGATGACCTGACCACAGTCAGGACCGACGATGTCATAGATGGCACAGCGGGTGCCTTTGAATTTGAAGTGGATCGTCTCCCCGGCCTTAGTGCCTTTGTGCAGGCTGGTCATGCGGTTGGCCCAGCGCTTGCCGAACTCATCCGTCCTGGCATCCAGAGCGGTGAAGCCCCTGGAAAGCTTGACGGCCTGAATGGGGACGAGCTTTGCCTGCTCGTAATTGTTGGCCACAAACGGAGCGCCAAGCGTGTGCGTGCCCCTGGTTTTTGAGGCCGCCCGGATCGGCTCCAGTGAGCGGACGATGGCCTGAAGATAGAGCTCGTGCCCGGTCTCCACATGCGGATGCACGCTGTCGGGAGCGAAGACGAATTTGCCATCCGCGGCCTTTTTTTCCTCATCCGTTTTCGGCAATTTGGCCTTCCACAACAGCTTGCCTTCTTTCGCCAGTTTGGCGACTTCCATGGCCATGTGGATGGTCGGGATGCCGTAGTGATCGGCGATCTTTTCCATGGCACTGGCAGAACGCTGGAACTTGCCCTCGATCATTGCTGGAGCCAGCGCCTCAGTCAGCGTGTAGACAAAGCAAATGTCGCACTCAGGAAGGGTGCTCCAGGTCTGCCGGACGATGCCCTCCATGCATTTGAAAATCTGCTCCGGTGAAGCGCCGCCATCATTCACGGCGAACTCGACGAACATCAGATCGGGCCGGTGATCCAGCACGTCCTGCTTCAAGCGGCAGACGCCGAGATCGGAACCGGTGCCGCCAATGGCTGCATTGATCTCGCTGAGCCTGGCCTGCGGGTAGGTCTTCTGAAAATACGCCAGCGTCTTCGGCCGCCAGCCCGGCTGAGCGGTGATGGAACCTCCGAGGTAACCAATTTTCACCTCGGCTCCCGGCTGGCTGATCTTGCTCAGAAAATTGGGCAATCCCTGGCGCGGATGGCATTCCTGGGCCGGAACGAGAGGAAACTCAGGCTCGGCAGCCAGGGCGGAGAAGCTGAATAAAAGAACGCTGAAGAAGTGGTGAAAGCAGGGACGCATGATGAAAAACAGCCTACTAGGCAGCGGCGGCAGCGCTCTTTCAAGATCAGCTTCTTTTTTGCAAATCTCATTCGCGTGCTTGCCATGTGGCGGGCGGTCACTTAAAAAACTCGGTATCTCCCAACAAATAATGAGCGCAGACTTCTCCACCCCAAAAATTCCCGCCCTCGGGATCATGGAACCCCTAGGCGATGAAGATCGTGACATCCTCAGCGGCTACGGCGAATTCCGCCCCGTGCAACCTGGCGGTCATTTGATCGAAGAAGGCAGCGTCCAGACGGGATTGTATTTCATCATCAGTGGCAAGCTCCACGCCACCGCCATGCGCGGCGGTCACAAGGTTCTGCTCGGCAGTGTGGGCACGGGTGAAACGGTGGGGGAAATCAATCTGCTCGATCCTTCCGCCGCAAGCGCCACGGTCACCGCAGTGGATTTCAGCCAGGTCTGGTTCATCAACTCCAAGAGCCTGGAGTCCTACATCAATGAATACCCGCGCGCAGCAGCCTGGCTGCTGATCGGCGTGGGCAAGACCATCGCCCGCCGTCTGCGCACGGTGAATGAAAAGATCGCCAGCTTTTACGGCGGTTGATCGGTGACAGTGGTGTGGCCCGGATTCCGAAGCCACATCAGGTCAGCGGCCAAGCCATACGGCCCCGAGAGGCGGCAGATCAATGATGATGCTCCAGGGCTGGCCCTGCCACTCGGTCTGACCGGCGGGCATTGGCAATGGATTGGTCATGCCGCTGCCGGCATAGCCCGGGGCATCGGTGTTGATGAGTTCGCGATAGCTGCCGGGATCGGCGACGCCGACGCGGTAGCCTTTGCGCGGCACCGGCGTGGCGTTGATGATGCAGTAGACTTTGTCACCATCCGGAGCCATGCGCATGAAAGCAAAGATGCTGGCCTCGGCATCATTGGCATCGAGCCACTGGAAGCCGCCGGACTCATGATCGAGGGCATGCATGGCCGGGCGCGTGGTGTAGAGCCAGTTGAGATCCTTGATGAGCTTTTGCATGGCGGCATGCTCCTCGCCAAGGAAGAGATGCCAGTCCAGGCTGCGCTCGTGACTCCACTCCTGCCATTGGGCGAACTCGTCACCCATGAAGATCAGTTTCTTGCCCGGATGTGACCACATCCAGCCGTAGAACATGCGCAGGTTGGCAAACTTTTGCCAGCGGTCGCCCGGCATCTTGTTGATCATCGATCCCTTGCCATGCACGACCTCATCGTGGCTGAGCACGAGGAAGAAGTTTTCATCATAGGCATAGAGCATGGAGAAAGTGGCATCTCCGTGGTGATACTTCCGGTGGATGGGATCCTCCTGCATGTAGCGCAGGCTGTCATTCATCCAGCCCATGTTCCATTTGAAGCCAAAGCCAAGGCCGCCCGCATCGGTCGGCTTGGACACGCCCGGCCAGGCGGTGCTTTCCTCGGCGATGATGGTGGTGCCCGGATGCTTCTCGTAGCAGATGCGGTTCAGATCGCGCATGAAGTCGATGGCCTCGAGATTTTCCCTGCCACCGTATTTGTTAGCCACCCAGGCCCAGGGTTTGCGCGAGTAGTCGAGATAAAGCATCGACGCCACGGCATCCACGCGCAGGCCGTCGATGTGATATTGCTCCATCCAGAAGAGCGCGTTGGCGATGAGGAAGTTCTTCACCTCCGGACGACCGTAATTGAAGATGAGCGTGCCCCAGTCCTGATGCTCGCCCTGACGAGGATCGGCATGCTCATAAAGCGCGCTGCCATCGAATTTGGCCAAACCAAAAGCATCTTTCGGAAAGTGGCCTGGCACCCAGTCGAGAATGACCCCGATGCCCGCCTGATGGCAGCGGTCCACAAATTCACGAAACTCATCGGGATTCCCGAAACGGCTCGTGGGGGCAAAGTAGCCCGTCACCTGATAGCCCCATGAGCCATCGAAAGGATGCTCGGCCACGGGCATGAGTTCGATGTGCGTGAAGTTCATGCTCTTCACATAGGGGATGAGATCGTCGGCAAGTTCACGATACGAGCGCGAGCGGTTGCCCTGCTCCGGGATGCGCTTCCACGAGCCCAGATGGACTTCATAGACGCTGATCGGGGTGTGGTAGAGATCACTGCACGCCCGTTTCTGCATCCACTCCTGATCGCCCCAGCCATAGCGTTTGAGATCAAAAACGAGGCTGGCCGTCTTCGTGCCATGCTGGCCGAAAAAGGCGAAGGGATCACTCTTCAATTGCAATCCGCCATCCGCCGCCAGCACTTCGTATTTGTAATGCGTCAACTCGGTGATGCCGGGCAGGAAAATCTCCCAGATGCCGCCTTCGATGCGCAGGCGCATGGGATGCACCCGGCCATCCCAACCATTGAAATCGCCAACCACGGAAACACGCTTGGCGTTAGGCGCCCACACGGCAAAGCTGGCGCCCTGAATGCCACGGATCGTCTGCAAGCGTGCGCCGAGGCAATCCCACAGACGCTGATGCGTGCCTTCACGGAAGAAGTAGATGTCCTGGTCACCGAGAATGGGGCCAAAGGAATACGGGTCACTCGTGCGCGTGGTCTGTCCCTCAAAGGTGGACAGTTCAAGCTCGTAATCGATGCCCGCAGCCTCAGTGGGCAGGTTGGCGGTATAGAGGCCATGATGATGCACGCGCTGCATCGGCCAGGCACCTGAGCCGTCGCGGGCCACGACACGGGCGGCATGGGCCTTGGGCTGAAAAGTCCGCACGATCGCTCCGCCATCAACCGGATGCCGGCCGAGAAAGCCAAATGGATCACTGTGGCGCGCTTCCAGGATGGCAAGGATCTCGGCGGAGGGGCTGGTGGGGTCGGTCATGGGTGAATGATAGCGGTAGCGGTAAGCAACAGAGGCTCAAGATGTTCCTGACAGATTTTAACCATGTCGTGATCCCGCCAAAGCTGGCGACGTTGACGGGTGACGGTGTCATTATGCAGCCAGCGCTTGATCTGTGCCGAGATTTCCTCTGCTTTTGATTCGGCGCTAAAAAAGCAGCCGGCCTCCCCCAAAACCTCATGATGCACCGCCAGGTCGGAGCAAAAAACCGGCAACCGGTGCGCTTGGGCCTCAAGCAATGGCAGGCCAAAACCCTCCCCTGTGCTTGGGAAAAAAAGCGCCGTGGCAGTGACATACAGACTGCGGACATCATGATCGGAGAGCGGGCCGGTTTCCCCAATGAAAAGCACACGCTCCGCGATTCCCAGATCCTCCGCCAATTTTTTCAACTCTGCATGGTAGACCCTGCCATCGGCCTGATGCGGGTCCGGCGCGCCGGTGATCGCGTAAATGACATCACTCCCGGACTGATGCAGCGCAGCCGTGGTGCGGATGCCGAGCTCAATGTTCTTTCTCCGGATCAGCCGGGTGGGATGCGCGAGCACGATCTCATGCTGCCAGAGCCGCAGCGCCGAGATGCGCGCGCTCAAATCCAGCACGACGGTAAAATCGAGACCATTGGGAATGACGTGAATGCTTTCCGGATCCAGCCCCGTGGCGCGTGCAAAGTCCTGACGCCTAACCTCAGACACCGCAACATGCAACGCCGCCGGCACCGGCTCACGCCAGCCGACATGGGCGTAATGCGGATTCACCGCCGCCACATCATGCACCCAGTTGACCCAGCAGATGTGCGGCATCGACGCCGCCAGCGCGGAGAGTTCCCGCGTCCATTCCAGATCAAAGGGCATGGTGAAGACATTGTGAACGATCACCACCGGAGCGCCGCCGCCGGCGTTTGATCCAGACGGATGAGCGCTCCCGCAGTCCAGCCAGTTCCGGAAACGGACCATGGCATCCGCGCTCCGGTCAAAAAGGTCCACCTCATGGCCCAGCGCGCGCATCGCAGCCGCCTGATCCCGGATCACGCGCTCCACCCCGCCGATGACCGGGGAATGGGTGTAGTGAAGAAGGGCAAGGCGCATCCACGCATCATGCCCGGCAGAGATGGGACGACACTAAAAATTTCATCCGGATCATCAGACCAATTTTGCACTTGGCGATCAAGCCCTGCCTCTGCTATCAAACTGCCATGTCCGCCCTCGTGCAGCTCGACCACCTTCTCTCTCTCCTCGATGACGATTCGAAGGTGGTGCAGGACGCGGTGCAGCGTGAACTCACGACCATCCGCCGCGAGTTGCCCGAGCGCCTGCGACACCTGAACCGCCCCCTCAGCGCCGACGAGGAGCGCCACGTCGGGCGATTGCTCGAGCCCGCGCGCCGTGCCGAGCTCAGTGAGACGTGGATGCGCTGGCGCTGGATGGAAAGCCCCCACGCACAGCTTGAAGAAGGCATCGCCCAGATCTCCGCCTACCTCCATGGCTGGCGCACACAACCGGGCGACCTGGCGCTAAGGCTCGACGCACTGGCCGAGGAGGCCTTCCGCGATCAGGGCCGCATGGATGCGCGGGAGCTCAGCGAGTGGCTGTTTGCCGTGCGTGACGGCACGGTGCGCTTTCGCGGTAACAGCAAGGACTACTACACCGCCAACAACAGCAACCTCTTCTGGGTGCTGGAAACGGGTCTGGGCAATCCCATCAGCCTGAGCTGCCTGTATCGGCTGCTCGGCCAGCGCTTCGGGTTGGACATTCAGGGCTCAAACTTTCCCGGCCATTTCCTGGCCCGGGTCGAAATGGCTGATCGCACCTGGCTGGTCGACTGCTTCAATCGCGGCCGGTTCATGCTGGCCAGTGACGTGGTCAGGCATCATCCCGCCGCCAATCCAACCATGGAGGACGTCATCCGCCAGCCCGCCAGTGCCGACCAGATCCTCCTGCGCATCCTGCGCAACCTCGACGAAGCCTACGAGCGCACCGACAACCTCCCACAGCGCCATGTCATGCGGAAGCTCGCCGTGAAGCTCATGGAAGAAGACTGATCCCTGCCGGATTTCAAAAAGGCGGCCTCAATCAATGTCAACATCGCCAGCGCACGAGACGCTTCGCTTCACCCAATTAAGCGTCATCTGATCATTCCTCTCTTTCGGTGTGTATCGATGCCCTGCGGATTCAACACTTGGACTGCCCTCAAGCAGTAATTCCTGAGAGCCGCTGCTGAAATGGATGTGCGTTGCACGGGCGGAAATTTTTCCATCAGGCGTGACGATCGTCAGGCTGGCATGCCTGGCCTTTGCCAGAAGGATGGGCCCGTTTTTACCTCCGCGAGTGTACCGCAGATCGACGCTTTCGAGCAGCACCAGCGGCGACTCGCTCAGGACCAGCTGCCGATGAGCCTTGGTCGGGCCCTCATCCATCGAAAATCCCGAAAGCCAGGTGATCGGGTCTGCTAGAACGAGCGCGGTGGCCACGCCGTCAACGAGGGCTGATGCACCTTTGCCAGCAATCGTTCCGGGAACCGGTGCATTCAGGCCACCCTTGGCTGCAGAAATCTCTTCATCCGTGATTTGAGGGTGCGGCGGCAGGGCGGCATTCGCGATGACCTTGAGCTTGGGACCAGGCTTCGCAGCCCAGGCTTTGAGCTGTGCATTGGGCAGGCGCTCCTGAGGCCGGTCCCGGCGCGCAATCGAGTTGTGAGCCGTATCAACCACCACCGAAGACATGAGCCCGACGCAGGGCGTGAGCCAAGGGAAGGAGAGCAGGCAGGCTGCGCCCACAAAGAGTAAACGTTGGAGTTTTTCCCGTTTCATCGGCTCAAGGCTGACGGTTGGCTCCGTCCACGGCAAGAGAGAAATGCGCGCGCCGCAGCAGCATGAAAAAACCAAGCAGCGCCATGGCCAGCGAAATGCCCTGATACCCGCTCAGGCCAAGCCAGATCTTCGGTGTGTCACGCATGAACTCGTGGGCAAAACGGAACAGGCCGTAGCTCAGCAAATAGAGAAAAAATAACCGGTCACGCAGCAGGCCGCGCCGATATAGCATGAGGATGACGACCAGCATGACGACTTGAAAGCCCGCTTCGACTTGCGGGGCGGGCCAGCGGAGTCCCGCCGCATCAGGACGCCCCTGACAGCAGCCGTGCATCAGACAACCAAGGCGTCCGAGAAATAAACCCACAGGCATGATCAGCGCAAAAGCATCGCCGGTGGATTGTCGATGTCCGACGAGATGCTTGGTCCACTCGACACCCGCGTAGCCGCCGAGCAGTCCGCCCAGCACGGACTTCCCCGTCGCCCAGCGTAACCAAAGATTTGGTTTGCCGATATCCATCCATCCTTCAGCAGCAAGGTAGGCCAGCTTGGCCCCGATGAAGGCACCGCACAGCGCGCCGATATAGATGATGAGCAAATCCGGATTTCCCTTTGCCCGTCGGCACCAGAAAAGAGCGCCGATGAGAATGCCTGCAGACATCGTCCAGGCATAAGCCGGACCGGCGGGCATGAGCTGATGCAGCGGTGTCACAAGGCGGTGCAGGTATCGGGGAAACCGGAGTAGTATCGGCAAAAGGAGTCCAGCTTCCCGTCAGGCCGGATGATGTGCGTGCAGCAGCGGTCGATACGGTCCTCATCCCAGCTCCAGGCATCCATGAAAGGTTTCACCATCAGACGAAACGCCATGCTGCGCGTCTGCTCCAGCGTGTGCAGCAGCTCGCCCAGCGGTTCGTTGTCACATCCACACTTTGCCAGGTCGGCCAGCGTGTACTGCACCTTGTTTTGAAGGAACCCCTGGAGCTGGGTGAAGTCGAGGAAGTCACTCACATGCCAGACATGATCTCCCTTGCGGATCAGGTAGCCGATGGTGGCGCAGTTCGGATCACCACAGGGCAAAGGCGTGAAGTCCTCAAAGCGCAACTGCCCGCCACTCTGCTCCACGGCAGCGATGATGATGTCAGCGGTGTTGAGCCGCTGCGGCATCTCTGGTCCCTCGCCCCTTGGAGGAGAGGCCGGGTCCGTGGCGCGATTGCGCCCGCTGAGAAACTCCGGCTGAAAGGTGAGTCCATGGATGTTGTGATCATTCAGGCCAAAGCGAATCGTCTCCCACAAGTGTGGCAGATTGTCCCGTGTCACCGTCATCGCCAAGGTCACCGGGATGTTCACGGCGGCCAGATTGGCGAGTGCGGCAGATTTGATCGCGCGCAGATCCGCACCTCGCAGCGCGCTGTGTCCGGCTTCCTGTGCGCCGTCGAATTGCAGATACACCTGCATCCCGCCATCGCGGAAGACCTCACCAAGCTGCTGGCAAAGCTGCGGCTCTTTGGCCAGGCGGACGCCATTCGTGTTCAGCAGCATGAAGTCGATCTTCGGATGCTGTTTCACCCACTGGCAGATCTCGATGAGATCGGGATGCAGCGTTGGCTCGCCGCCGGAGAGTTGCAGGATCTCAATCTTGCCCTTCCGCTCGATCACGCCATCCACGCGCTGCCGGATCTCAGACATCGGCACCGCATCCACCTTGGAGCCGATGCCGATGGGCGAGTCGGCATAACAAGTCGGGCACGACAGATTGCAGGAGTTCACGATTTCGATCAGCGCCAGACAGGTGGAAAGCACCTCGATCGGATTGCTGCCGCGACCTTCCGCATTCTTGCCCAGCGTGCCCGCAGCCTCCCCCTCCGCTGTGCAGCATGTCCCTCCAGCGCAGCAGCGATTCTCCTCCTTCCCCTGCGCAAGCCAGTAAAACCGGGCATCCGAGGCGATGCAGGCACTTGCTTCCCCATGCTCCGCACAAGTCCGCCGCAAAAAAACCTGCCGCCCTTTCCGTTCCACCACCGCCGGACAAGCGAGCCGGCAAACCGGGCAGCGAGACGTGGTGTGCTTCAGCGTGGTGCTGACCGTGAAAGCGGCGGAGGTAGGCATGAGGGTCGTGAACGAAAAATGAATTGAAAATCAATGCGGAATGCCCACCAGACAGCCAACGATGCCAGTGCTGATCTGGAGTGCGAGTCCACCGATGATGAGTAGGGCAAGCAACGCCCCCTTCCTCGGGGCGGTGGCTTTGATCGAGGCCAGGCAAAGCAGCCAGACACCAAGCACCGCCATGAACAGGAGGATTAGCAAAGCCGTTATGACATCAATCGGCAGCCAGTTATCCAGCAGAATGCACAACCATCCGCTCGCCACCGGCAACACGATCGTAGCAAACAGCCAAAGCAGCCACCATCGTGTTGGGTTCGGTGTCATGTCGTTTGCCATGCAGGTTCTTTATCTCATGCCGCGCTTCGTTGAGAAGCAGAATCCGAAGAAACATTGGCAAAGTAGGTCGCGGCAGCGTCCTGGAGTGCGCTGGCCCTCCAGCGCTTTCGAAGGCTAAGTGATCTGCCTCTGCATGCACACCTCCGAAGTCCGAGCGTGATCCGTTCAAGACTAGATAGATCTGGATTCACCTCCTCCGAAGGAAAGCTCCAGAGGGCTGGAGCACTTCAGGACGCTCCGCGAAAACCAAATATCTTCGGCTAATGCGACAAAGTCGCAGATTTTAGTTGCAGACAATTCTCAACAAGGCATCATCGCTCACCCTTTTGAGACCCTGTCTCACTTGAGAGAGCGCCATCTAACCACATGAAACTCCAGTTCACTTTCCCTCTTTTTTACTGTCTGATCGCAGCGATTGCCGGCGCCCAGGAAACCTCGAAAGCGCCCGAAATCGCCGTCGATTCCGCCGCTGCTCCTGCTCAAACCAAGACGCTGGACACCATCACCGTCTATGGAGAGTCCGAGAATGATTCCGTCATTCAAAACCCTTTCCTGCTGCCGGTCGAAGGCACGAAGATTTTCGCCGGCAAGCGC
>CAJCCF010000133.1 GCA_903960845.1 uncultured Verrucomicrobiota bacterium
CGATTTCAGTTTTACCCGCGGCAGGAGCGGGATCAGCGGCGGTGGTCGAAGAGAGCAGGGTGGACATGGCGGCAAAGACAGACAGCAGGATTTTCATGGTCGCGAGGGGGATGATAGTTGTAGCGACCAAACATCCGTTACGGTGGAGGTCAAACTTTCAGATGAAACGGAGTTCTTTGAGTTAGAGGCGCAGCCTGTGGCCTGATTTCACTGTCGCAGGGCGAAGAAATCTGGCTGTTCACTACATTTGTAGTTGTCGCATCACGACAAATGTAGTGGAATTCAAAAAACATGCCAGCACCCGACATTTCCGAATCCGAATGGGCCGTCATGGAGGCGCTATGGGAGCGTGCTCCACAGACGGCCTCCGAAGTCACCAAGTCGCTCAAACCCAGCATGAACTGGGCCGAGAACACGGTCCGCACGCTGCTCGCGCGGCTTGTGGATAAAAGGGCGCTGAAGACGGAGGAGAACGCCAGTGGCACACGCACTTTTCTCCCCGCCGTGAAACGTGAGGCCTGCGTGCGGGCAGAGAGCGAGTCCTTTTTGCAGCGCATCTTTCAGGGGGCCGCGAAGCCGCTGCTCGTCCACTTCGCTCAAAACACCAGGCTCACCCCTGAGGAGGTGAAGGAGTTGAAAAAAATTCTCGATGAATCCATCACCCGATAGCCTGTCATGAACGCCCTCGAACTCTTTTTTGACTGGCTTCTCGCCGCCAGTCTCCGCGCCTCGATGCTGACCGGGGTGGTGCTCATCATCCGGACCATGCTGCGCCACCGCATTCCGGCGCGCTGGCGTTACGCCCTCTGGCTGCCGGTGCTGATTGTGCTGCTGATGCCCGTGTTTCCTGAGAGTCAGTGGAGCATGAGCTCAATCATGAGAGCGGCTCCGGCGGCAGTTCCGGAAGCTCCTGTCATCGAGCGCATGACCTTGCCGCCAGCTGCCCCCAACAATCCGGCAACCGAATTGCCGACGCCGGCCAACTGGCGGCAGGTTGTGTTCTTTGCCTGGCTGGCCGGTGCCGCGGGCATGCTTCTGTTTGGCCTCATTGGATTTGCGCAGGGTCTTTGGCGCTTCAAACGCACCCGCCTGCCTGTGGGCGCTGCGCTGGTTGGTGAGTTGGCTCTTCTTGTTCGCCAAATGGGTCTGCATCGGGCGCCCCGCGTATGGTTGTCACCCTTGATCCAAAGCCCTGCTGTGACTGGTCTCCTGCGGCCCATTCTGCTGCTCCCGGCGCATTTTCAAGAAACCCTGACACCGGAAGAAACCGCTCTCGTTCTCAAGCATGAACTCACGCACATCAAACGCGGTGATCTGGTGATCAATGCGCTGCTTTGTGTCCTGCTGGCTTTGCACTGGTTCAATCCACTTCTCTGGCTCGCCTTTTTCAAAGCCCGCCTGGATCGCGAGTCCGCTTGCGATGCCCAGGTTCTTGCCAGCGGGAGCCAAACTCAGCGGGTCGCTTATGGCCACACGTTGTTGAAGATCGAAACTTCCTTCAGCCACCACGGCCTCAGTCTCGGCTTCGTCGGCATCTTCCAGCGCGGCGCCGCGCTGCGTTCCCGCATTCAATCCATTGCCTCCCAACCCTGCACCCATCCCGTCATGAAAACCGCACTCGTCCTCGGCATCGCCCTGCTCACCTTTCTTGGCATCACCAGAGCCGGCCCGCCTGATGCAAATGGGCCGCAGATTCTTATTGATGCCCGCTTTGTGGAAGTCAGCGATGGGGCTTCGGTGCTCCCGGCGCCGTTTGATGTCGCTGCTAAAACATCAGGAGTGACCGGCATTCTCAACGCAGGTCAGATGGCTGCGATCCTGCAGCAGCTCGATCAAGCCAAAGGCGTGGATGTCCTCGCCACACCGCGGGTGACCACAAGGTCCGGCCAGGAGGCCAAGATCAAGATTGTCCGCGAGTTCGTCAATCCGGCGGGGGCCGGCTATACGCCAGCCAAGGAGGTCGGTGTCACCCTCAGCGCGCTGGCAACGGTGACCGGGGCTGATGTGATTGATGTCGATCTGACGCCGCAGATTGTGGAGTTCGACGGATTCGTGAAAGACAAGGGCGGTGTGCAGCAACCCATCTTCAGTGAGCGCCAATTGAAAGCCAGCGTCACCATGACCTCCGGCCAGACTCTGGTCATTGAGATGGCTCCCAGGACGGACAAACAAACGAGTGAAGAACGCGAGGCAGGCCGCGTCACCGTGAAGAGCCTGTCCGTCACCAGACGCACGCTGCTCTTTGCCGCCGCACACCTCATTGATCCAGCCACCGGCAAGCCACGCGTCATGAAAAACGCAGTCCCCGCAAGCCCGCTTCAGGCAAAGCTCAAGGCCCTCATCCTGCCCAGCGTGCAATTCGCCAATGCCACGGTCGAGGAAGCGGTGACATTCCTCCGTGCCAGGAGCCGTGATCTCGACACCGCCACGGCGGACGCCAGTCTCAAGGGCGTGAACATCATCTTCAAAACGACCGCTTCGGCACCCGCAGCCAGGATCAGTCTCGATTTGAAAATGATGCCTCTGGGTGAAGTGCTGAAGTATGTGGCCCGGCTCGCCAATTTACAGCTCGTGGTCGAGACTCATGCGGCCGTGCTCATGTCACGGGCCGAGTTTGAGGCGCAACAGAAGCGTGACATGGGCCGGGCAGCGGCTGAGCCTGCGGCCCCCGCGAGCAGCACCGAGGCATTCGCCAG
>CAJCCF010000134.1 GCA_903960845.1 uncultured Verrucomicrobiota bacterium
GGCGGGGGAGAGGAGCTTTTCACCTTTGAGGATGGCGTTGGTGAAGTTTTGCAGGATCTCCACATGCTGCCCGCCGCTGTCGGCGACGGGGATGTCCATGTGCCAGGATTCAGGCATGGCGAAGGCGGCTTCGGCCTCCATGCAGAATTTGCTCATGGGCTGGCGATTGCGCTGGAAGTGGATTTTGCTGCCGTCGGTGACGGTGAGGCGACCCTGCTCTCCTGTGATTTCGAGCTTGTTGACGCCTGGGGCCTCACCAGTGGAGGTGACGAAGGTGGCGGTGGTGCCGTTGTCGTATTGCAACACGGCGGTGACATCGTCCTCGACTTCGATCTCATGGAAGCGGCCGAACTGGCAGAAACCACGGACTTTTTGTGGCATGCCGAACATCCACTGGAAGAGGTCGAGATTGTGCGGGCACTGGTTCATGAGGACGCCGCCGCCCTCGCCCTTCCACGTGCCGCGCCAGCCGCCGGTGGCGTAGTAGTAGTTGGTGCGGAACCAGTTGGTGACTTCCCAATGCACGCGGCGAATCGCGCCGAGCTCGCCGCTGTCGATGAGGTCCTTCACCTTCTTGAAACAGGCGTTCGTGCGCATGTTGAACATGGCGGCGAAGATCTTCGTTTTGTCCGTGTGCGCGGCGATGAGGCGCTCGCAGTCGGCCTTGTGGACGGAGATGGGTTTTTCGACCAGGACGTGGAGACCGTTTTGCAGCGCCTCAATGCCGATGGTGGTGTGGCTGAAATGGGGCGTGCAGATCAGGATAGCGTCGATGTGGCCCGACTTGATCATGGCGCTGACATCAGTGAAAGCGTGCTCACCTTCCTGAAGCGGAGGAATGGTGCCGTGACTCTCGCAGAGGCAGGTGACTTTGAGTCCGGGCACCTTACCGGCGCGAATGTTTGCGAGATGGGCTTTGCCCATGTTTCCGAGGCCAACGATGCCGAGTCTGACGGTTTCCATAGTGAGGGGGTTAGGATTTGGTTAGGGCGCGCAGGCTAGCGGTTTCGCCCTTGATGGTCAAGCCATGTCACGGCTTGAAGGCGCTACTTTTATGCTCGATTCGAAAGTAACCGAGCCTCTTTGTCCGAATCCAAACTCAGCAGTTCCAAGATCAAGAACCGCCCAGCTTCTTCACCTGATGGGAAAGGCGCTTCAGCAGATTGTTGCAGACGTTGTCGCACAGATCGGTGATGCTGGGATCGGCGATGAAGCAGATCACGGAGAGGCCTTCCTTGCGCCGACCCACCATGCCGGCATCGACAAGTGACTGAACATGACGCGAGGCGTTCGCCTGGGTCAGGCCGGTGGCAGCGACGAGTTCGGTGATGTTTTTTTCACCTTCTTCCAAGGCGCGCAGGATCTTCAGGCGGCTGGGTTCGGCGAGCGTGCGGAACCAGGAAGCGATCAGCGCGAGCGCTTCTTCGGAGACAGGAGGGAGTGGTTTTTTTGTGCGCGCAGGCATGTCGGCAAAAAGGGTTTGCAAGCATCTACTATATGCGTATAAGCTCATACAGTTGAGTTTGATTATCCTTCAGAACTCTTGCCCGTCAATCACGAATCCTACGGCACTACTATGAAACTCGAAAACATCATCCGAGCCCTCGCAGGAACCATGATCATGACCAGTCTGGCACTCAGCCAATATGTGAGTCCCAACTGGATTTGGCTGACGGCCTTTGTCGGCGCGAACCCTCTACAATCCGCCTTCACTGGCTTTTGCCCTGCAGAGCTGTTTCTGAAAAAGCTCGGCGTTGGAACGTCCTGTTGTTCAAAAAACTGAGGTCACAAGACGACATCCATATGAAAACTTTCTCACGCCTCCTCCCCGTGCTTTTGCTCGCCGCTTGCGGCGGACATGAAGCAAAACACATCGCGGCTCCAGAGCTGCCGAACCTCGCCGTGAAGGTCCAGTTGCTTAAACTGGAGCC
>CAJCCF010000135.1 GCA_903960845.1 uncultured Verrucomicrobiota bacterium
GACCACTCTTCCTCTCTGTCATGAAACCACATCTCCACCTCGCTCTTCTCGCCCTGCTCTCCGCGCCCATGCTGCGTGCCGAAGATGAAAAGCCACCCACCGAAGTCGCCGTGCAGGTGGCGAAGGTGATCAAAACGACGCTGACACGCGCCGTCATCGCCTACGGTGTGATCGAGCCGGAACCCAACAGCGCCGGGCGTCCACCTGCCTCGGCCAAACTCGCACCGGCGATGGCAGGCATCATCACCGAGATCAACGGCGTCGAAGGCCAGCAGGTAAAGAAGGGCGATGTGCTCTTCAAGCTCGACAGCCGCGCTGTGGATGCCGCCGTGTTGAAGGGGGAGGAGGCCGTTGCCTTTGCGAAGAAGAACAGCGAGCGCCAGCGCAAGCTCATCGGCCTGGAGGGCACGTCAGAAAAGCTCGTGCTCGAAGCTGAGCAGGCTCTACACGTTGCGGAGAGCGATCTTGCCACAGCGAAGGTGCATCAGTCTCTCCTGCGTGGTGAAGCGCCTTTGGACGGGACGCTCGTTCACTTTACCGCAAGGCTCGGCGAACCTGCCGACATCGTGACCCCGCTGGCGGAGATCGTGGACCTGGAGCGCCTCGTTGCCACCGTGCGTGTGCCCCGCGCTGAGGCATCTGCCTTGAAGCTAGTGCAGAAGGCGAAGATCAATGGAGTAGAAGCCACTGTCGCCTTCATCAGCCCGCAGGTGGACCCGCTGACTGACACCGTGCTCGTGCGCTTGAGCCTGCCCAAGGGCGGCGGCTTGAAGCCGGGCGAGTTCGTCACTGCACGCATCATCATTGAGGAGCGTCCCGGCAAACTCGCTGTGCCGCGTGAGTCGGTTTACACGGATTACGACGGCGTCAGCACGCTCTCCCTTGTCGAAGGTGACACAGCGAAGAAGAAGGTCGTGAAGGCCGGTCTGCGCGATGGCAATCTCGTCGAGGTGGAAGGCGAAGGCGTCAGTGAAGGTGCGACTGTGGTCACGCTCGGCTCCTATGCGCTGCCAGAGGAAACGAAGGTCCGCATTCTTGAACCCGTCACCAAGGAGGACGCGAAGTGAGTCACTCCACCGACACAGGAGCCGGTTCCTTTGGCATTCGCCACCGACTCGCCATCATCTTTGTCACCGTGGCACTGTGCGCGGCGGGTGTGTTCTGCGCTTACAAGATGCCATCCTCGGTCTTCCCGGAGACGGAGTTCCCCCGCTGCGTCATCCTCATTGATAATGGTATCATGCCTGCGGATGAGATGATGGCCACCGTCACGCGGCCCATGGAGGAGGCCATGAAGGACATCCCCGGCGTCGTCCAGGTGCGCAGCGCCACCGGGCGCGGCAGCGCGGAGGTGAATGTCTTTTTCAACTGGCAGGTGAACATGATCGAGAGCGAGCTGTTCGTGCTCAACCGCGTGGCGCAGATCAAGTCCACGCTGCCCCCCACCGCGAAGACGACCGTGTGGCGTCTCACCTTCAATGCCTTCCCCATCATCGGGGTCAGCCTCACCAGTCCGAAGCGTGATCTCACCGAGCTGTGGGAAATGGCACGCTATGAGTTGAAGCCGCGGTTTCTACGCATCCCCGGCATCGCCCGTGTGGATGTCGTGGGCGGGCGCACGCCCGAGTATCATGTCATCGTGGACCCCGTGAAGCTTTCGGCGGCAAACATCGCCATGAGCGACATCACCACCGCGCTCACAAAGAACAACATTGTGGCTCCGGCAGGCTTCCACATGGAGAACTACACCATCTACCTCGCGCTGGTGGACAGCCGCACCGAGACACGGGAGGACATCGAAAATTTCACCGTCATGATGCGCGGCGGCTTGCCCGTGCGCATTTGTGACATCGCCCGCGTCGAGCGCGGCCCCGAGCCCGTCTTCAACGTCGTCAATGCCCAGGGCCGCAACGCCGCCCTGCTGAACATCCGCGCCCAGCCCAAGGGCAGCAGCATTTTGCAGATCGCCGATGACCTCAAAACGCAGATCGCCGAGCTGAAACACACGCTGCCGCCGGACATGGAGATGTCCTTCTATTACGATCAATCGCTGTTGGTGAAGGAATCCGTGGGCAGTGTGTGGGAGAGCATCGTCATCGGTTTGTTGCTGGCCGTCGTCGTGCTTTATGTGTTCCTGAAAAACTGGGGCAGCGTGCTCACCGCCATTGTCGTCATTCCCGTTTCGGTGCTCGCCACGCTCGTCGCCATGCTCGCGGCCAAGCTCACTTTCAATCTCATGACCCTCGGTGGCATCGCCGCCGCCATCGGCATCATCATTGATGACGCCATCGTCGTCGTGGAGGCCATCGCCGCGCGCATTTCCAAAGGCGAGCCGCGCCTCGAAGCCATCAAGAACGCCATGAGCGAGATCGTGCGCCCACTGGTCGGCTCCACGCTCACGCCCGTCGTCGTGTTCATTCCGCTCGCCTTCCTCGATGGCATCACCGGCGTGTTCTTCCGCTCGCTCGCACTCACGATGGTCGTGGCGCTGCTCACTTCACTCGTGCTTGCCATCACATTGACGCCCGCGCTGGCCTCCATCTTCCTCAGCGACCGCCGCAAGAAGGTCGTGAATGAGGAAGGCGGCTTCATCATGCGGGCGCTGCTGCGCTTGTTCGATGCCGTGCTGGGTTTCGCATTAAAGCACCGCTGGATCGCCTTGATCGGGTGCATTGCCATCGGCTACGGCTCCTGGAAGCTTTATGAGCAACTGCCCACCGACTTCATGCCCGCGATGGATGAAGGCGGCTTCGTCATCGACTGCCTCACGCCCTGGGGCACCAGCCTGGAGGAAACCGACCGCATGGTGCGGCAGGCTGAGGCCATCATCCTCGCCACGCCCGAAGTCGAAGGCTACTCCCGCCGCACCGGCGCACGCCTCGCGCTCGCCATCGCCGAACCAAATAAGGGCGACATCCTCGTCAAACTCCGCCCGGATCGGAAACGCAGCACTGAGGAGGTCCGCATCGAGCTGCGCGACAAGCTCAACGCCGCCGTGCCCGGCATCGAGTGGGAGCTACCCGGCATCCTCGGCGACTTGCTCGGCGACCTCACCGAGTCTCCCGACCCCATCGAGATCAAGCTCTTCTCCACGGACACGCCCTGGCTCATGAAGAAAGCTCCCGAAGTCATGGCCGCTATCGAAAAGGTCGAAGGCGTGGTGGACACCAACGATGGCCTCAAAATGACCGGCCCCACCATCAGCTTCCGCATCCGCGCCATGGACGCGCAACGCCATGGTCTCACCAGCAGCGATGTCGCAATGGCCTTGGAAACTGCGATGCTCGGCACCACCGCCAGCAGCGTGCTGGAAGGAGACCGCGTCGTCGCCATCCGCGTCGTGGGTGAACCCGGCAAAGTGAAGCGCCTTGATGACATCAAAGAACTGCCCATTCGCACCCCCAGC
>CAJCCF010000136.1 GCA_903960845.1 uncultured Verrucomicrobiota bacterium
AGACACAATAACGAACAATAGCATCATCTCAGGAGTTAGGACGGCACAGAATCTCCAAGTCGGTACCGCTATCGGCGCCGTGACGGGTATCCCTGCCAGCACCACGATCAGTGCCGTGAATGGTCCTGCCAGCACACTGACATTATCAGCGAATGCCACCGCAACAGGTGTGGTCTCTCTAAGCACACTGACAGGTGATTTGACGAATAGCAGCGGCACGGTCACCAACTTGTCAAACACGCAGGGGCTCGCTGTTGGAATGGTCCTCACGGGTTCCGGTATTACCCCGGGCACCCGCATTACAGCGATCAACAGCGGTGCATCGACGCTGACCTTGTCAAGTCCAGCCACCGCGACTGAGGCAGCCGTTCCGATGAGCATTTATGTCGGCACACTGAGCTCAGGTAGCAATGTGGTGCAGAATGTGACCAGTCTCGGAGCCTTTACTGCAAGCATGGATGTTAGTGGCGCCACGCTGGGCCCCAGCGCAGTTATTACCAGGGTGAGCAATGGTGGCAGGGGTTATTCGTCCACCAATTTACCCAAGGTTTTGATTGTCAGCACCACCGGCGGTTCGGCTGCGACCGCTGTGGCTATTGTTAACACAAGCGGTGTGATTACAGGATTCACAGTGACCAATCAAGGTTCGGGTTATAGCAGCACCATCCCCCCTTCGGTGGTAATCGCCAGCCCCTCGCCGCCGGCGCTCGACTCTGGTGGAGTTGCCACAAACGCTGTAGCAACCGGAAATGCCGTTGTGTCGGATGGGCGGATTTACGATGTCGAGATTACGAATACCGGGTCTGGCTACACTACCCCGCCACAGGTCATTTTTTCCGGTGGCGGCGCGCTTGGTAATGGAAACGTCATCGCCACTGCGGAAATAAACGCCGGAAGTGTAACGGGTGTGACCGTGACTAATGGTGGAGGTGTTTTGAATGGTGCCGGCACGGCCTCACTTGGAACTAACGGCGAAATCCCCGCCATTGCTGCCACGAGCAGAGGTATGGGCTACACCTCACCACCCACGGTTGTCATCGGCGCTCCGCTAATTGTTCAGGCGCTGATCAGCATCGGTAGAAACGGAAACAGCATCAATACCAACCCTGCTGCGGTTACCTATGTCAATCGCGGGTCGGGCTACCTTACGCCTCCGGTGGTCACCTTTGCCAACACCGGCTGGCAGGGTTACATCGCGGTGCCAAAGGTGAAGTTCACCTCCAGTGGCGTCACGAGTGCGCTGGCAACGGCGGCTCGTAATGGGACCACCGGAGCCATCACCTCGGTTTCGATTCAGGACGGTGGCAGCGGTTACACAACGGCCCCTGCAGTTGCTTTTTTCCCGAGAGCGACAGCAACCGCTTCTATAAGTGTGGGAGGAGTCGTGACGGGCTTTAATGTGACAGCTTCGGGCTCAGGCTATCCGTCAGCACCTGCAGTGGCGCTGATTGGCGGCGGCGGCGCGGGAGCTTCTGCGGTGGCGGTCATCACGGGTGGAAAAGTCACGTCCATCAATGTTGTTTCCGGTGGCTCGGGCTACACTTCAGCGCCAACGGTTGTCATCGCGGCCACGCCTGTGGCTGATTCATCGATTATTGCGACCGCGACTGTTTCCGCAGGGAAAGTGACAGGCGTTGTCGTCAATAATGGCAGTTCAGGTTTTACCAGTCTCCCTGTTGTGGCCTTCAGGTTTGGTGGTGTGACTCACGCAGTTGCCACGCCATTTGTGCCCAACGGTCAGCTGTCGAACTTGTTTCTGGATTACGGCGGCAGCGGGTATGCATCCGCACCGGCAATCGCTTTTGAGGGCAACATCAGCAATGGTGGTCAGCATGCGATTGCCACGGCTTCCATCAGTGGCGGTGCCGTGACAGGATTGAACGTCTCGAGCCCAGGTGGAGCCATTCGTGCCGTGGCGACATCGACAATTGCCGCCGATGGCACCGTTGCCTCGGTGACCGTTACCAATGCAGGCACAGGATACACCATTGATCCCATTGTGACGCTCGGAACTCCGACAGGTGTCGCCACTGCTGTTCAGCCCGTGCCGGGTGGTGTTGGTTCATTCCTGCATTTCAATCGGGATATCACGGGCAACTTCGGGATCAACCTGGATGCTGCCCGAACCGTTGGTTCACTCACCATTGGGGACACTGGTGCAGAGGATTACACTTTGGCCGCCAACACAGGGGGCATCAATAGCACACTAACCTTCGACATGGGGGTGCTTGGCGCGGGCAAGTCTTTCCTGAACAAAACTCAAGGTGATCAGGACGTGATCAGCGCGCGGGTGGTGCTCAATGATGAGCTGAACACGCGCATCAACGTTGGCCGGTTAACGCTAAGTGGTGGGATCACCGGCACCGGCACTTTGGTCAATTCTGGCAACAGTGTTTTGACGATCAGAGGCGCATCAGCAGAGGCAAGCATTGATCTCTGGCTCTGGCATCGCGGCACCGGGAATACCGGTGCGCAGGTGGAACTCGGTGCTACAGGAAGCAATTCTTTCGGCAATATCCGCCTCGGCAATGGCAGTTACGGCACCGCAGGATTCGCAGTGCTTCAGCTGCTTGAAAACCGCGTACTTTCCCTGGCGGTGCCCGCCCTTTATCAGGGAGATCAAATTCGTGATGACGCGACGATCACCGTTGATGCGGCGACCAACCGCTGGGGATATTTCAAGCTGATGGGCGGTAGTGAAACCATTGGTAACATCATTGATACCGGAAATGCCCTCGTGCTGGAAAACATGGAGGGTGAAACGATCAATTCGAATGCATCCCTGATCATGGGCGGCAATAACCTTGATTCCTATATCGGTGGCTTCATCCGCAAACGCGCAGGAGGCAGCGGCACAGGGACTCTAGGTTTGACA
>CAJCCF010000137.1 GCA_903960845.1 uncultured Verrucomicrobiota bacterium
CGAACTGGCCGAGTTCACGCTCGCGCCCGGCCCCAACCAAATCAGTCGCGAGAACGCCAAACGCCGCGTCGTCGTCACCGCCAACGTGCGCGGACGCGACATCGCCAGCTTTGTCGGCGAGGCCCAAAAACGCATCGCCGAAGAAGTCACCGTGCAGCCCGGCTACTGGATCAGTTGGGGCGGACAGTTTGAAAACCTCATCTCCGCCAGCCAGCGCCTCAAAATTGTCGTGCCAGTCGCGCTGCTGCTCATTCTCATGCTGCTGTTCAGCGCCTTTGGTTCCGTCAAAGACGCGCTGCTCATCTTCACCGGCGTGCCCATGGCCCTCACCGGCGGCATCATTGCCCTGTGGCTGCGGGACATCCCGCTCTCCATCTCCGCCGCCGTTGGTTTCATCGCCCTGTCCGGCGTCGCCGTGCTCAATGGCGTCGTCATGATCAGCTTCATCAGGAAGCTCATCGAAGACGGCATGGGCATTGATGCAGCCATCCTCAGCGGCTCCCTCACCCGCCTGCGCCCCGTGCTCATGACCGCGCTCGTCGCCAGTCTCGGCTTCGTGCCCATGGCCATCGCCACCGGCCCCGGAGCCGAAGTCCAGCGCCCCCTCGCCACCGTCGTCATCGGCGGCATCCTCAGTTCCACGCTGCTCACCTTGCTCGTGCTGCCCGCGCTCTACCGCATGTTCAACCGCGTCACCTCACGCAAAGAAACCCCCGCAAGCGTCAATGCCTAACCTCAACACCCCAACCCCATGACTGACATCACTGAAATCATCCAAAGTGGGAGCGCCCATGCGTGGCTCTACATACCCGTCGCCATCCTGCTCGGTGCTCTCCATGGGCTGGAGCCAGGGCATTCCAAAACGATGATGGCCGCCTTCATCATCGCCATTCGCGGCACCGTCTGGCAGGCGGTGCTGCTGGGCCTCTCCGCCGCCATCTCACACTCACTGCTCATCTGGATTCTCGCCGCGCTGGCGCTGCATTATGGCGGACAATGGAACGCGGAGCACACCGAGCCTTACTTCCACCTCGCCTCTGCCGCGATGATCTTCGCGCTCGCCGTGTGGATGTATCTCCGCACCCGACGCGAAGTCGCCGAAGCCCACGCGCATGATCACCGCGATGGTCACGATCACGGCCACTCGCATGAGCATGACACGCCACCGGCCAAAACGGATGAACCCGACCAATGGCAGGCTCATTCCCACGCCCACACCACCGCGCCGCGTCTGCTCACTGGCGAAACGATGACGCAAAGCGGCCTTATCCTGCCCGCTGGCATGGCCGCATCTGCCGGAGCATCTTCACGCAATGCCAAACAAGGCCCGCACGGTGGCATGTTGCTCGATACCGGCCACGGCTGGCTGGAGGTCTGCATCTTTGAAACCGGCGTGCCGCCAAGGTTCCGTATCTATCCCTGCAAAGCCTCCGGTGAAGCCGTGCCGCTGCCCAAAGGCACGCAGCTCGGCATCGAAACCGCCCGCCTTGATGGCCGCACCCAGAAGTTCGCCTTTGAAGCCAAAGACACCTTCTGGGAAGCCACCAGCGAGCTGCCGGAGCCGCATGAGTTTCTTGCCGTTGTGAGTCTCGGTCACAGCGACCACGCCCACACCTATCGTCTGCGCTTCACTGAGGAGCACCACGGCCACAGCCATGCCCCCGTCGCTGTCGAAGAACCCGAAGACGACGGCGTGGAATACCAAGACGCCCACGAACGCGCTCACGCGCAGGACATCGCCAAGCGCTTCGCCAACCGCACCGTCACCACACCGCAGATCGTCCTGTTCGGCATCACCGGCGGCCTCATGCCTTGCCCCGCCGCCTTCACCATCCTGGTCGTGTGCCTTCAGATCAAAAAGGTCGTTCTCGGCTTCGCCCTCGTCGCCGCCTTCAGCTTCGGCCTCGCCCTCACGATGGTCGTCGTCGGAGCCTTGGCCGCATGGAGCGTCAACCACGCCCAGAAACGCTTCAGCGGCTTCGGCGAATGGATGCGCCGCGCACCTTACATCTCCTGTGCGCTGCTCGTGCTCCTCGCCGCCTTCATGGCATGGCAGGGCTGGCAGGGGCTAGCTCATCCGCACGCGCACTGAATGCCCTTGGCCGCCAAAGACTGGATCGGCCTGCTGGAAAATTAAAATTGAATAAACCCCGCCGCGAGCGCATCTTACCCCGTCGCATGTCCACTTTCCGCAAACGCATCCTCCCCACGCTGGCCGTTCTGGCCGTTCTGGTCGTTGCGTGTGCGCAGGTGTTTGGGGTGCAGCGTGGTTATGCCTGTGCTCATGGCGAGGAGACGGTGGAGACGAAGGCGGAGCACTGTCATCGCGTGGCCGTTGACGACCATGCTGACGAGGTGCCTTGTGAGGAAACATCCAGCAAAGAGTGCAGCGACCAAGGCGAGAAAGAGCATCATGCGCCTTTGGACGTGGACATGCAGGCCGCTCCTTCCAGTCTGGTAGCGGTCGCCATTCCGGTCTTTGTGGCGGTGCAGATCGCCGAGCTGCCGGTGCATGAGTGGGCGCTGATGCTCACGCTCGTGGAAGATGTTTCAATGAAGACGCCCCTGGACACCGGGGGAGACAGTCCGCCATCCGCCGCTGTGCAGGTGGCGCGTTGCATGGTGATTTTGGTTTGAGGCAGGCTGCCAGCGCTGCCGTCCACGACTGACGGCTGAGGCTCACTGGCATTTCCTTTTGCACTTCCAGGCATGGCATGTCCACGCCTGCAAACCTCAACCCACCACCCTTCTCATGCTTCGTTCCATTTCTCTCACCTTCTCGTTGTTCCTGGCGGCTGTTGCATCTGCTCCGGCCCTCACCCTTTCCCTCTCCGACATCGGGCCGCGTGTCCGTGCGGCTCATCCATCGCTGAAAGCCGCTCGCATGGCCGTGGAGGAAGCTCGCGGTCGCCAGCTCGGCGCGGGGCGTCTTTCCAATCCTACCGTGGGCCTGGATTCGCGCAATGAAACCTACCTTTCGCCAGGTGAGGTCATGTTTTCGCTCGATCAATCGTTCCCCATCACCAAGCGCTTACGGCTGGAGAAGCAGCTCACCGCGCAGCTTGTCACCGCTGCGGAGCTGGAGGTGAAGGATGCCGAGCGGCGTTTGATTTCTGAGGCGCAGACCTTGGCGGTGCAGATTCTCGCCATCGAGCAGCAGAGGGGTTTGCGCCAGCAGCAGACGGCACTGGCGACGAAGCTCTCCGAGTTCGTGACCGGACGTGCCAAGGCAGGTGAACTCTCCGCGCTGGATGCCGCCCAGGCCCAGGTGGACGCCCAGCGCCTCATCGTTGAGGCCCGCAAGCTGGAAGGCGAGAGCCGCAGCCTGCTGGGCACGCTCAAGCCCATGCTGAATCTCGATCCTGATGATGCGTTTTCACTCTCCGGCAAGCTCCCTGAAATGAACGTGCCAGGCAAAGGAGCGAACTGGGTGCTGCGGGCCGACTACCAGCTCGCCGAGGCCAAGGTCATCGCCTCACAGACGGACATCGGCCTCGCCAAAGCCAACAAGTGGCAGGACATGAGCGCGGGCATCTTCGCCGGGCCAGAAACACAGAACGCACCCGGCGATGATCGCAGGACCAATGGGGTGATTGGATTCCGCATCTCGCTTCCCTTGCCCTTCTGGAACAAAAATGAAGGGCAAGTAGCCGAGAAGACCGCCGCCGCAGAGCGTGTGCGCCTGGAGCAAGCAGCCCTCGGCAAGCAAATCCGCAGCGATGCTGAGAATGCGCGGAAAGACATGCAGATGAGCCATGATCTCGCCCGCGAAACCCGCGACAAGCTGCTGCCGCTCGTCATCGAGCAAACAGGCAAGCTGGAGAAAGCCTACGAGAGCGGCCAGACCGACCTGCTCACCATCCTCCGCGCTCGTGAACAGCGCCTGGCACTCGAAGCCGCCGCGCTGGATGCCGTGCGTGATTTTCATCTCGCCCGCATCCGCTACGAGACCGCCATCGGCAAGCACGCCCCGGCCACACCTGCACCCAAACCCGTCCGCTAATCTTCCATCTTCTATCTCATCATGAAACGACCCCTGGCTCATTTATTTCTCTGCCTGTCTTTGACCGGCATCACCCTCGCCGCCGAAGACGCCAAACGCGCGGCCAACACCGTCGTGCTGGATGAAACCGGCGTGAAAAACCTCCGCATCGAGACCGTCGAGGTCGAGGAGACCGACTTCGAGGCCACGATCTTCTCGCTGGGCCGCATCGAGGCCATTCCCAGCAAAGTCGCCGCTGTCAGCAGCCGCATTCCCGGCCGTATCATTGAGCTGAAGCTGTCGCCTGGAGACACGGTGAAAGCTGGCGATGAGGTGGCGAAAGTGGAGAGTCGCCAGCCCGGCGATCCGCCACCCGTGATCTCGCTCAAGGCACCACTCAGCGGACTCGTCACTCATGTGGATGCACGGCTTGGCGACCCCATTGATCCTGAGAAGGCCATGCTGGAAATCACCGACCTGAGTGAGGTCTATGCCGTGGCCCGCGTGCCGGAGCATCAGGCCGGACGCATGAAGACGGGCACGGTGGCGCACATCAAAGTCGCGGCGCTGCCGAATGAAAAATTCGATGGCGAGCTGCTTCGCTTTGGCACCAGCGCGGACAAGGCCAGTGGCACCATTGACGCCATCTTCCGCCTGCCGAACACCGGCGGCCAGCTCCGCGCCGACATGCGGGCGGAGTTTAGCATCGTGATGAGCAAGCGCAGCAACGTGGTCAGCGTGCCGCGTGCCGCCTTGCAGGGCGAAGGCGGGAACCGTTTCGTCTATGTGAAGGACTTCGATCTGGAGAATGCCTTTGTGAAAACGCCTGTCACCGTGGGCGAGATCAATGACCGCTTTGTCGAAGTCACCAACGGCCTGCTGCCAGCGGATGAGGTCGTCACTCGCGGTGCCTATTCGCTGTCCTTCGCCGGAGCCAGCAGTGTCTCGCTCAAAGAGGCGCTGGATGCAGCGCACGGCCATGAACACGCTGCTGATGGTGGAGAGCTGACACCTGAGAAGAAAGCCGAGATGGAGGCTGCCAAAAAAGGCGGCGGCGACGGTCATGGACACGGCGAGGAAGAAGGTGGCAGCCCGCTCTGGAAGTATGGCTGCGGCGTTTTGTTCGTGCTCCTGCTGCTTTCCATCTTCACCAAAAAAAGCCGCCCCGACACGGACGAAGCCCCCGCCCCGAAACCCACCGAAAAGGAGGCCAAGGGACGCGTCGCAGCCGTGGAAGTGATGCTGAATTCGCCGCTGATTTCTGATTTGGTGTTCAAAGGCGAGATCCACGGCATCACGGAGATCATGAAAAAGTC
>CAJCCF010000138.1 GCA_903960845.1 uncultured Verrucomicrobiota bacterium
CGACGGTGGCAGAAGAAGAAACAGTTGATGTTTTTTTATAGGGCCGTCAGGCTCTGCACACCTCCAGCTCAAGCAAGCCTCGAACGCATGCTGCCCCCTCTCGAATCACGCCCGACCCCGACAATCGCGAAGCGCTTGAGCGCAGCGAACTCTTACAAACAATCGGATGCAGGCAGGAGGCTCGTATGGCATCTGTCGAGTCATCAACGGTTGCCAGTGCCCCCCCCGGCGCTGTCCTTCGGGTTGCCCATGGCAAGGTGTGTCACTCCGTTCCATTCCCGCTCGACGTCGCCTGATCCGAAGCGTTATGCATTATAAAATGAAAATAACTACGGCACTCCTTGCATCGCTCCTTTTCTCACTCGTGCAGCCAGTGAGTGCCGAATCGCTTCCGCCAGTCTTATCGAAAGCTCCTCCTTTGCATGATTGCGAAGTTAGTAACCAGATGGATTTCGGCGCATGGGACGATGCCTTCGTCTGCAATGAACGGGATTTGATCATTTTGCGACGATCAGACACCCTATACTCGCTCTTGATGCGGGAGGGTGCCCGTCCAATAGAAATGGCCAAGGTAGAGACTTTGGCACACACGCACATTGTTGCTTGCATCAGTTCAGGTGAAAAGATCTGGCTGTTTCTCAATTCAACGGAAACAGGAGTCTTTGCCATTGATGCCAAAAGTGGCAAGTTAGCCGACTTTAAGATTCCGAATCTGGCGGTTCCCGGTAGCTGCGCACCTATCATTCAATCATATGTCGCTGTGCCACACGCTGATGCGGTTATTCTCATGATCACAGGGGGTGACCGCGAGACATGGCCACGTGACGGGAACCGTCCGGTATACTTTTGGATGAGCTTGGAATCTGGGAACGTCGTCCGCTTCCCAATCGGGTGGGATCTTGATTACTTCTCGGAGGATCAACGTATCGCAGTTTTGCAGAAGCTCCAAGAGGTAGCATTCCGGAGGCGCCCATTGCAATCCGTTAACATGCAAACCGGGGAATACCTGGTCGATGTTCCAAATCGGAATGAGGGCGGATACATTATATTCGATTGGACGGAAACACGAGCAGTCAAGGCGATCTACATGCTCCGTGCCGGGATGGGAGATCATGACTTTTTTGAAGGTGTCTCTGTGAACGGGCGAGCGCTATCAACCAACATTGGCTTAGACAAAAATTTTTACCTCTCTCAGGCAATGGAGAAAAATGGCTTTATAGGTTTCCGTTTGAGACGTGAGGGCTCAGCAGGAGAGCCCAGTCCTTTCTGGCTCGTGAAGGCTGAGGAAATAACAATTCCTGAGCAGGTGACTCCCATCGTCGAAGACTTTACAATCCTAGAAGGTGGAAATTGTGTGTTTAGCACGCCCAGCCTTGGAGCCAAAAGAGCATCCTCGGAAAGCTTCTTTCGTGCCTTTAATGATAAGTCTATGTGGAATGTTTTGGACGGTGTTACCAGACTCCCTGCGCTGGAGCGGGAGTTTGCTGAGAAGGATTTTGTGGAAGACCAAATGACTGTGCGTTTAGTCCCAAGCCTTGGAAGCGGTAGTCCTATTGTGTTGTGTCTTTTCCAGCACTCCCGCAGTGACATGCGATCACCTACTTTTGGACTTACTTTTCCGACGAAAGAAACGACCATTAAACGGGAGCTGTGGCGACGGGCAGTCATCCTGACTTCCACAGGCAAACGATACATGACAAGCCTGTACCCTGAGGGACTGGTGCCTCCCATCATTTGGCTTCACAGATCAGGCATTCTTTTCACATGTATGAACGATGCTGACGGAATTCACCTTTCGTCGTGCCATCTTGAACTACAAGATGATGCTCGTTAACCTAAATCAAAGAACATGTCCCTAACATTAAAGGGTGCATGGCTGCGTGGAACGAGCCAGCAAAGGCCCCTCTGGTTGAACGCGGCCTTGCCGCGCTGAGCGGCATCCCGTAGGCGAAGGCATCCCGCAGAGCCTGCGCAGCAGGATCACCCCAGGCCTCTTCTCTCGGTGGAGAGGAAGGCGGCCTCACCGGCGCAGGGCCAGGATCAGTTCGTCCACTTTATTGGCCAGAGATTGCATCTCGGCCTGGGTCGGTGGATCGCTCACGAGCAGGCCCAGCGTCGCCACCGCATTGGTGTTACTGCTGGTGCCGCTGATGGCGGTGGCCAGTGCGGCATAGGTCACTTCTCCGGGCGGGCCTTGGACCCCCTGCCCACCTTGCTCACCCACATCACCACGCGGGATGCCGAAGGAAAAGTGGACGTTGGTCCCGTCATAACTCACTGCCACGGTTGCATCCCCGCCGGGCGGCAGCGTGGTCACCGCATCCACCACTGCCTGAGCAAACGGGGGCCCGGGCTGACCAGGGGTGCCATTGGCTCCCGTGTAACCTCTGGGGATGCCGAAAACAAAGTGCACGTTGGCCCCGTCAAAACCCACATTCACCGTCGCCGGATCACCGGGATTGAGCGTGGTCACCGAATCCACCACCGCCTGCGCAAAGGGCGGCCCCTGGCTGCCTGGCTGGCCATCACTGCCATTTTGTCCAGGCACCCCTTCCTGACCGCGTGGGATGCTGAAAGTGAAGTGCAGGGTGTCACCGACCACGCTCACCATCACGCTGGCGGGATCACCGGGATTGACGCTGCTCACCCCATCCACCTGCGCAGCGGTGAGGGTCACGATGGCGTCGATGAGGTCTTTGAGGCCATTGAGCTGGCCGCGCATCTGCACCGCGTCGATCTCGGTGCCAGCTTGAGGGAGGTTGGGGTCGAATGGCATGGCGTAGCATGGGCTTTCTAGCCTGGGTTGAGGGTTGGTCGTGGATGCCTGTGAGTTGGGGCTGCAACGCTCGGGGCCGCACACTGCCGAGTGCAGGATTTGAAAGGTAGGGCGGCTGGTCCCTCCAGCCACCGGGATCTGGAACGGCGCGTGAGAGACCACGCGCCCCACCATCAGCGGCGCACGGTGTTCTCAATGGTTTTTAGATCGACACCGTGGTGCTGGCCACATCTGTCCAGTCGCCGTTTTCGGCACCGGCATCCCAGAAGCGCATCTTGTATTCACGAACCTCCGGTTGACCGGCCACCATCAGCGGGCGCTCATCTTCATAGGGATTGTCTGAGGAGATGCCCAGCAGCTCCCAGCCACCGTTGCCGCGTCTGCTGTAAACGGCCACGGCATAGTGGCCGAACTTCTTGTACCGCACCTTCACGCAGTGGCAGCCCATGCCCTGCTCGGTTTTCAGGGTGAATTCGGGCGCTGGGTGCTCGGTGCTGTCCTCTTCACCGACGATACCTAGATCGCTGCCGATCGCCTCAGTGTAGCCGGGGCTGCGTTTGATGATCTGGACCAGGTCAAAGATCCGATTCAGAGCGCCTGCGGTCACTGGCACGGTGGGGAGGATCGGCGGCACAGCGGCGGGATCCCCTGCTGGCAGCGGTGGCGGCGTAAAGACCGGCATGGCATAGGTGCCACTGCTGCTACCATTGGACAGCACATCCACCGCCTGCGTGGCGGCCAGGGAAAAAGTGCGCACATCCGTCAGCCAGAAGCTGAGGCAGTATTGCAGATAGCGGGCATCAGCCACACCAGAGGAGACCTGGAGAGCGGATAAGGTGAGCGCAGTTTGGTAACCTGGGAGCTTGTCGGCAAAGTTGCCGTTCCAATTCCCCTGATCACCGATAGCGGCTGGGTAGTAGCGTTGGCGTTTCATGGCGTGTTTGGTTTTGTTTCGTTGGCGTGTTTCTATCGGTGGGGTCGGCGGTGAAACCGGTCCCCAAAAGGTTCCTGGAGCATTCCAGGTGGCGTTATTCCAGAGCGGCATGGTGTGGGAAAAAACAGCGATTGCGGCAGGAGCCGAAGCCATGTCCCCGGTCAGTGGGGGCGTGGTATCTGCCAGCGGGGGCATGTCCCCGGTCAGCGGGGGCGTGGTGTCTGCCAGCGGGGGCATGTCCCCGGTCAGCGGGGGCGTGGTGTCTGCCAGCGGGGGCATGTCCCCGGTCAGCGGGGGC
>CAJCCF010000139.1 GCA_903960845.1 uncultured Verrucomicrobiota bacterium
CAGGGGAGAGATGAAGAGAATCGTCAGCAGCAGGAGGGCGCATCGCATGAAAGCAAAGAACGCACCTGAAGCGTCTCTTTCTCACGATCCTTTGAAGACGCCCGTTTCCTGAAGAATACGTGAGATGTGGTTGCGCTCGCCCGCGCTGAGATAATCGAACTGGCCGCTGCCGTCAGTGCCCGCGAGCACCTCCATCATCCGGGTGCGCACGGTTTGCTTCAGGGGCGGCGTGAGATTCCTGAAAGTGAGCGAGTAGACCATGTAGCTGCACCGGTACTTGAAGAGGCGGTTGAGCAGTTGCAGATCCTTCAGGGAGCGGCCATCGGCCGTCTTTGGAGCTCCAGCGGCGAAGGCGACCGGGAATGCCTCATCGCCCTCGATCCCTCCTTCCGGCAGGGCGGCCTCGTCTTTGAAAAAGAGAGCTTCGATGACATCATCAGCGCAATGGTCAATGATGCGGCGTGCGGTACCTGTGGGTTCTTTTTGCACAGGCTCGCCTAACTCCTTTTGCAGACTGGTCTGCATGTGCATGGCCCTCAACGAGGTGTGATTGGCCTTTGTCAGCACATTCTGCACAAAAGTCTGATGCTCCAAGACCATGAGGGCGACGATGTCACTTTTCTTTCTCGGATAAGGTGATGTGTCAAAAAGTGCGGAGAGCTCAGTGATGTTGGCACCCTTTTCGATCGGCATGTCGCAGGTGTTGTCAGGCTTCTCTGTGGCCGTGACATTGCCCCGGTGCAGCAGGGAACCGTGTTTGCCGGTGACATACCAGCCGCCCCAGCGGTCACTGAACGGCGTGGTCGTATCCACAACTGTGCTGCCTTGACTCATGATCGGATGGCCCTCGGCACTCGGGAAAACAGAACGCACGAGAACTCCGGGGATTTCCGGAGTGAATGGCCCCCCGTGGCAGCTGAGGCAGCTTTGATCACGCTCGAAATGCAGGGGTTTTGATTCCTCCACTTCAGGATCAAGAAGATAAAAAATCGGCCCGAGCAGGGGGTCAATGGTGGAGATTTCAAGCGAGCCACCGACTGAGTAACCGACATAGGCATCGTCTCCAAAATAGATGACGCGCGGTGTCTGCGGGCTGATGCGGTCATTCTGCTTGCTCGTTTTTGAGAAAACCATCACCTGAGATTCCTCCGGAATATGGAATTGCTTCAACAGGCCTTTGAGCACCGACCAGGCACTTTGGCGGTCCAGCTTGACGCGGCCTGAATTCATCAACTTTTCCAGCGCGTAGGCGGCGTCATTGGGCTTCGTGTCTGAATAGCGGATCGGCGTTTGCTCATACTCGTCCTCCGCCAGCAGAAAGACGGGCAGGAGGCAAAGCAGAAGTAGGCGGGATTTCACAAGTGTTTGGAGTCAGTGATAACCAACGGGGTTGGCAGCGATGCCTTTCGGCCCTGAATTGTGACACGATGACCCTCAATTGCGTCGGGCGGCTAAAGCGGAGAGCCGCCATGGCATTGCGTTCACGCGATGTGCCATGCATGATTGCCCATGATTGATTCATTGTTTGCCGCATTGCTTCTCGCCGGCGGAAGATCCCGGCGCATGGGCTGTGACAAGGCCTTGCTTGACTGGCGTGGGCAACCGCTTTGGCGGGCGCAGTTGGCAAAGCTCCGAGAACTGAAGCCTGCCCGATTGATGGTTTCGTGCCGTGAGGAGCAGCAGCTTGGAACTGATGGTGATGTGGAATGGTTGTTTGATCCCTTGGGGGATGAGTTGGGCCCAATGGGTGCGATAGTTCGCGCAATGACCATTGTGCGCATGCCCCTTCTGGTTCTCGCGG
>CAJCCF010000140.1 GCA_903960845.1 uncultured Verrucomicrobiota bacterium
CGATTTCAGTTTTACCCGCGGCAGGAGCGGGATCAGCGGCGGTGGTCGAAGAGAGCAGGGTGGACATGGCGGCAAAGACAGACAGCAGGATTTTCATGGTCGCGAGGGGGATGATAGTTGTAGCGACCAAACATCCGTTACAGTGGAGGTCAAACTTTCAGATGAAACCGAGTTCTTTGAGTTAGAGGCGCAGCCTGTGGCCTGATTTCGCTCATTCGCCAGAAAACACATTCTGCCGCAGGTCCAGTTCCGCGAGGCCACGCTGACTGAGGCCATCGAGTTCCTGCGCGTGAAATCGCGCAATCTCGATCCCGCCGGACAGGGGCTGAATTTGGTCGTCAATCCCGGTGGTGATCCCCAATTGAAAATCACCCTCGACTTGAAGAATGTGCCGGTTTTCGAAGCTCTGCGCTACATCGCAGAACTGTCCGGTCACACACTTTCTGCAGACGATCACTCCATCATTCTCACGCCACGTTAATTCGCGCTTGGCAGGGCAAACACCTCGGGCGATCTGACTGGATGCCCGCCACGCCACACCCTCTCGAAAAACTACGCCAGGACGCCTGGATCGGTGATGCCGTGCTGGAGCTGTATGTGCGCAGTTACATTCTGCGTGAGACCGGTGGCGTGGATGCGGTGATGAAGACGCGATTCACCTGCAATCAGTTCCTCAACTGCTTCGGCAACCCGACGAAGGTCGAGGCGGACATCGGCGTGGTTTATCAGCAGGAGGGATTGGACGCTGCCTTCGCGTGGATTCGCGAGCATCTGGAGCCGTTGTTTAAAAAGCAGGAGGCCCGGCGCACACCTGCACGCCGTTAAACCACGGGCAGCTTCCATTCACCGCGCATCGGGCGGTGATTCATCAGCGCGTTGGCCGCTGCATCGTCACCGAAGGTTTCCATTTCTGGATTCCAGGTGAGCGGCCGTTTGACACGGAGGCAGGCGGAGGCGAGCTGGGCCAGAGTGTCGCTGCGCACGGAGGTTTCGATGCCGCAGACAGCCTTGGCTTTACCCTGGATGGCATCCACAAAGTTGCGCGTGTGCTCCAGACTCTCGTGCAATTGGATGGGCATGGTGCCGACTTTGTTCTGAGGATCACGGAGGATGGATTCGTCACTGGCCTTGATGCTGCCGCGGATGACATGCACCCAGCCGCTCTCGCCGATGAAGCGTGCTCCGTGGCCGATCCCGGCACCCTGATTGGCAAAGATGACCGGGGCGGCGCTCGCGTATTCGAAGCGCAGTTTCCAGCTCAGCACGGCATCGCAACCGCCACCCTTCGGGTAGTCGCCGCTGCCTTCGACACGCACCGGTCCGGTGGCGTCGGTGCCATTGCCCCATTGGGCGATGTCGAGATGATGGATGCCCCAGCAGGAAATCATGCCGAGGGAGAAGTTCGTGATGTTCTCGTGATTGTCGCGCTGCAGTTTGTCGCTGTGAAAGGGCGTCATCGGCGCGGGGCCGACCCAGCGCTCCCAATCGACAAAGTCCGGCACCGGCTGCTCCTGCCAAGCAGGTGCGGTCTTGCCACCGGGGACACCGACCTGAATTTCCTTCAGCTTTCCGAGCCGTCCATTCTGCGCCAGTTCAGCCGCCCAGCGGAATTTTAAATCGGAGCGCTGCTGTGTGCCGAACTGAAACACGACCCCCTTTTTGCGGACCGCCGCGCGCACGAGTTTGGACTCCTCCAGCGACATGCCCATGGGCTTCTCATGGTAGATGTGCTTGCCATTCAAGACCGCATCAGCGGCTGGAATGCTGTGCCAGTGGACCGGCAGAGCCATGAGCACGGCATCCACGCCGGAGTCGCGATTCAGTTCACGGAAATCGCTGTAGACCTTTGCATCGGCGCTGCCGTAACGCTCTTTGATATGGCCTTGGGCACGCTCGATGTTTTTACGGTTCACATCACAGAGCGCCACCACGCGCACATCGTCGTGATTCAGGAAGGCGCGCATGTCTCCCGTGCCCTGCGCCCCGACGCCGATGACGCCGAGCGTGATCTTGTTGGAAGGCGCCGTCTGTGAGCGCAGCACATGAGCGGGAATCATCCAGGGTGCCATGCCTGTGGCGAGGATGGTCTTGAGAGAGGAGCGGCGGTTCATGTTCCCTGAACGCCGTGAGACGAGGCCTTCGCGCGATCATTTTTTGGCAGGGATCGAACAGCCCGGCTCGGGGACTGGTGAGAATCATCATCGACACGCATTCATTGCTGTTGCCTTTCGTGCGGAATTCCACATAGCGTCGTGCATGGCATGGCGCATCGACACAGCAATCATCCGCGGAGAACTCGACAACACGGAACGTGGCCGTTTGCAGGTGCGGCTGGAAATTGTCGGCAGGCAGGAGCCGCTCTTTCTCGATCTGTCCGGTGATGCCTGGCGGGATGTGGCGGGCAGCCGCCTGACCTTTGTGAATCGCAACCCCGAACCGCAGCCGGTGGCGATGATTCTTCCGTCAATTCAATGCGGCGTGGTGGGCGATATCACGGCCTCGCGCAAGGTGAAGGTTTTCACCGTGCCGGAGAATGAGTGGCGTGAGGCCTATCGTCAGGGCCACATCGACGAAATTCCCACGGAGTGGAGAAACAGCCTCTACATCGAGTGGTTCACCGCCGGGCAAGGGCGCTGTGTCATTGAGAGCGCCGACTTTGAAATCGTTGTCAGCGAGCATGCCTGGGAGATGGATGAGGATGAGGAGGCAGCGCAAAAAATGGCGAACATGCACACCATGCGCGAGTATCTGGGGGACATCATTCAGCGCCGGGAATCTTCATCCGGTGAGGGTGATGACGAAAATAATCATGATCTGACCGAGGAGCAGTGGGAGGAGCAGCTCAAGGCTTCTGACCGCATCACCGACGCCAGCATGGAGGCGCACGACAAGTACTCCGAGGATGACGACAACGAGGAGAAGATCGCCTTTGTCATGGGCTGGGATCACCTCATCGAGGACATGGCCGATGATCAGGAGGGCGTGATGCCTTCCGAGAATGACAGTGAGGAGAAAAAGCGCCGTCGCGAGTGGGCCGACCAGATGAATGCCGCCTGTGAAACCGTGGCAAGCGAGGACTGGAAAGAGGAGGAGAATGAGGAGCAGCATCCGCTCAAGGAAGCCGCGCAGGAGTTTGTCGTGCGTCTCTTGAGGGAGATGAACGGCGCCGGTCTGAATGAACTCCGCGCTGAATCACCCGATCACCCGCTGGACCGCTTCATGTCCAACGCCATGAAGATCAGCGGCAAGCTTGCCGGAGCGCTCAGCTCACGCCGCATGGATGTGGATGATGGCACGGGCTACCTGCTCGCCATCACCAAGCGCTGCCTGAACTGGGCCAATGAGGCGCTCTCTGCGCTCAATGATCTGGACGCCATTGAGGAGCACGCGGTGCATCGCCCACACTTTGAAAGCTGGCGCGCTGAACTCTTCAAATTGCGTGAAGGTGTCACCGATCTTAGGAACGAGCTGCGAAAAGAATGAATTGCCCGCCGCTTTTAGGATGGACATTCCCAAAAGCTCGCCATGAAATGCACCACGCCATGACTCAGCCGCAGCGCGAAGCGCTCTTCGATATTCTTGCCCTATCCATCTATGCCGATGCTCACATCTCGCTTGCCGAGGAGGATCTGCTGGAACAAGCCTTTGTGAAAAAGGGCTGGAAATCAGACTTCCCGAAAAGCCTCTTCATCGAGGAATCCTTCGCCCGTGCCCGTGAGGCCGCTGAGAGCGATGAGGGCGTCTTTGATTACCTCAATGAAAGCGCCGCGGTCTTCACCACCAAGGCTGTGCAAAAGGAAGTCTGTGACATCGTGGAGAAGATCCTGTCGGGCGATGGCATGGACGCTGAGGAGAATGAGTTCTTCAATCTGCTCACGCAGTCGCTTCCCCGTGCCAAATGACGGGCCGGGGCGCTCAGTCCCAACCGCGCGTGATGTTTAGCGGATGCTGCCCGGCCAGGTTTTCGGCTTCCGGTTCTCCAGCTTCTCCACCTCCAGTGGAACCGCCGTTTTCACTTCTGCCGTGCTGCCGCGAATGTCCAGACTGAGAGTGCCGACCAGGTGTGACTTATCCAGCCAGTAGCGCAGACGCACGTCCTGGGAAGTCTGCGCGGCGATCTGTGGCGGTTTCTCGGTGGCCAGAATGAAAGGTGGCACCTCTTTGCCATCGCCCGTCAGCAGTTTCACATCAGGCGGCTGCAGGATCAGCGGGCGCGGGCTGGCATTCCGGTAGCGCAGCTCGATGTCCAGCCGCGCATTGCCAAAGTCGCGCTCCAGCGTGCAGCGATGAATCACCAGCGGTGCCGATTTTTCGGCGGCCTCGACCGGCTGCGGATCGCCCACGGCCGCAGGTTTGTCCGTGAACACCCAGATGACAGCTCCACCGCCGAGGAGGAGCAGCAGCAGGACTTCGATGCGTTTGAAGAAGTTCATCATCCAGTGGGGTCGCGCCGGGGCGGAAAGAATGCAAATTGAGAAGTGAAAACTGACAGGCCTCCGCCTCAACTTTGAGCTTTCAGTTTCCAGCTTTCAGTTTTCAGTCTCCTCCATGGCAAACATCGTCCTCGGCATCACTGGCTCCATCGCCGCTTACAAGGCGGCGGACATCGTCAGCCAGCTCACCAAGGCCGGTCATCAGGTGACCTGCGTGCTGACGAAAGGGGCTGTGGAGTTTGTCACGCCCCTCACGCTGGCCACGCTCTCACGCCGCCCGGTGGTCACCGATCTGTTTGCGGAAAAGGAAGGCTGGCAACCCGGCCACATCCAGCTCGCTGATGATGCGGACCTGCTGCTCATCGCCCCGGCCACGGCCAATGTCCTCGCCGCCATGGCCCACGGCTTTGCCAGCGACGCGCTCACCGCCATCGCCCTGGCCACCCGCGCCCCGGTCCTCATCGCGCCTGCCATGAATGGTAAAATGTGGCAGCACCCCGCCACGCTGCGCAACGTCGAGACACTTCAGGGTTGGGGCGTGAAATTCATCGATCCCGCCGAGGGCCTGCTGGCCTGCGGCTATGAGGGCGTCGGTCGCCTCGCTCCTGTGGAGGAGATCGTCGCCGCCGCGCAGGCCGCCCTTAAGTAACCGCCGCCGGCGGGCTGGAGATCACGCCGTTTTTTTGACAGGACGCGCCGCGTTTTTGGTTTCAGAATCCGAGGCCTTTCTCCTGTTCATCCCGCCAATTCTCGTAATCCTGTCGACCCTCATCCCGCCAACCCTGACGCCACATTTTCCCATCATGCCCAACGGACCTCTCTCGACCAAACTCTTTGAACTCGCCAAGCAATACATCCCGGGCGGTGTGAACTCGCCAGTGCGCGCCTTTCGCAATGTCGGCGGCGATCCCTTCTTTGTCCGCCGTGCCAAAGGCTGCCGGATCTGGGATGTCGATGGACGTGAGATGATCGACTTCGTCGGCACCTGGGGCCCGGCCATCCTCGGGCATGCGCCCCGCACGGTGATCGAAGCCATCCACAATGCCGCCAAAGAGGGCGTCAGTTTCGGCATCCCGAACATTTATGAGATCGAGATGGCGCGCACGATCTGCGAGTGGGTGCCATCGATCCAAAAGGTGCGCATGGTCAGCAGCGGCACCGAGGCCACCATGTCCGCCATCCGGCTCGCGCGTGGTTTCACCGGCCGGGATCGGCTGGTGAAATTTGATGGCTGTTATCATGGTCACAGCGACAGCCTGCTCGTCGCTGCCGGCAGCGGTGCACTCACTCACGGCCATCCTGACAGTGCCGGCGTGCCTGCCGCGTTTGCCGGATTGACCAGCGTCCTGCCCTTCAATGACGAAGCCGCCCTGGAGGAGATGTTTGAGAAATGCGGACACGAGATCGCCGCCCTGATCGTCGAGCCCTATCCCGCCAATGCCGGCCTCATTCTGCCCAAGCCTGGCTTTCTGCAAAAGCTGCGCGACATCACCACCAAATACGGCACCGTTTTGATCTTCGATGAAGTCATGACCGGCTTCCGCCTTGCCAAAGGTGGCGTGCAGGAGCTGGAAGGCATCACGCCCGATCTCACCTGCCTCGGCAAGGTCATCGGCGGAGGCCTGCCGGTCGGGGCCTTCGGCGGTCGTGCCGACATCATGGACTACCTCGCTCCGCTCGGTCCGGTGTATCAGGCGGGCACGCTCAGCGGCAATCCCGTCGCACTCGCCGCCGGTCTCGCGCAGCTTCATGAACTGGACAAACAGCAGGGCTACAAGCAGCTCGAAGCGACCGGCCAAATCATGGAAAACGCCGTGCTCGACGTCTTGAAACGCAAGGGGCTGGGCTACCGCTGGTATCGCAAAGGCAGCATGTTCTGCCTCTTCTTCACCGAGAAGGAAGTCCACAACCTGCAGGACGCCAAGACCTCCGACCTTGTCTCCTTCCGCAAATTCTTCCACCACTGCCTCGACCACGGCGTCTACTTCGCCCCAAGCCAGTTCGAGACCGGATTCATCAGCATGGCCCATGACAAGGCCGACATGGAGCGCACGGCGGAAGTCGCTGCCGAGGCGCTGGGAGCCTTGTAATTAAGCTTAAAGCCGGAGTTGAGAGTTCATGGTTGAGAGCTGAGTGATTGAAACTCAACTCCTTGAGTTTTCCGGGTTCATTCAGTCAATTGGTGAGTGCTGGTGGTGGCTTGAGCGGCTTCCGTTTCAGGCCCTCAACAAGAAACATTCAACACGGTTTCGAGGATAAAAGCGCTTACGGCAGGTGGCGCTTCTGTGGGCTGGTTGGGGAGTGAGTGTTGAGCTCACCTCCCTCAGCCATTCGCCGTCACCACCAGCCAGAGAATGAGCAGCATGTAGGCCAGGGCATCAGCAGACAGATTTGCCATTGCCTGTCTCGGCGCCGGTGCCGTCTGATGACTCATCATGCCTGAAACTAGCGCGTTGTTTCGGAATTCAGTTTTCATGTCAGGTGGCGGTTCACGACGGTTCGGAACGTCCCGTCACAGGCAATAAAGAAAAAGCCGCGCCAAGTTACACCTGATGTTCAAAAAGCTTCCAGGCGGTCGAAACCTGGGCGTGCCAAGTCTGGGCTCCGGGTCGGCGGGAGATCAAGGTTTGGGAGCCTGCACCGCATTTCATGACGGTCATGCCGCCGCATGGTTGTGCAGCGGAGTTGCCGCTGCTGAAAACGAGTGTGGCAGGCGCCGTCGTTGATTATTTTTCCAACCGAACTCTGCCTGAGGTCATCGGTGACGTGAGGGATAGAGATCCGGGCAGGAGGAAGTGGCCGTAGCCGCGCTTTGCGCCGCCCGCGACGTAGTTGGTGATCACGCCGGTGAAGCTGGCGGTCACGACAGGGCTGCCAGTTTTGAAACTGCCTGTGTAGATGCCCGTCAGTGGATCAATCTTCAAGCTGGTGGAACTTGGGTTGGCGGGCACTCCAACGACGTTGGGTGTGGCGATGGTGAATGGAACCTGGAATGCGGGGAGCGCGGTTTCGCTGAAGTCCATGATCAGGCTGGTGGGTGACACGGTGAGATTGAAAAAGTTATAAAGATGGTTGGGCGTGTACTTGCCGCCGAAGAGCTCCAGGGAATGCAGGATGAATCCGCCCTTGTACGCCCGGTCGGTGCTGCTGAGCGGTTGAGGGATTTTGTTCCAGTCAAACGCAGTCGTGGCATCGCTGACGAGATCCAGCGTGGTGCCGTTGATGAAGCATTCACCCTGCAGGCTGCCGGTGTTTTTGTACAACATCGCGTGCAGCGGGATGTGGCGGTCTGCGGCCATGATCGTGGCAAAGGTGAAGCCCGTGCCATCGGCAGCTTTACCCGCCCAGGTGGCGGTGCCGGTCTTGCTGACCGTCAGCGTGGCATAGCCGTCACCCTGCGGCAGGCTGAGATCTCCAGCGAGTGCGGTGGTCTTGATGCCTGCGGTGTAGTTGCCCAACTGCGCCACGCTGCTGGCGGCAACCCATGGATTGCGTCGCGCGTTAAACATGGCTGCGGCACCGGTGCCGGAGGGATGGTGTGTGGACACGCCATTCAGGGTGTCTTGCACGGAGAGCACCACGTCATCGCCCTGATTAAAGGCAAGGGCGGCAGGATGATCGAGTCCGTTGGCGTCCACATAGTCTGAGACAGTGCCGACGACGCCATTGGGATTGATCTGGCGCAGCACCTTGTCGCCGACGATCAGGATTCCGCCTCCGATGGTGGTGATGCCCGTGGGATTGATGAATCGCGCATTGGCCAGCAGACCATCGGTATCACCTTCAACACCCGGCGATCCGGCATGGGTGGTCACGGTGCCTGTCAGCGTGACTTTGCGGATTACCCGGTTGCCGGTGTCAGCCACAAAGAGCGCTTTCGTCACCGGTTCATAAACGATGCCGCCCGGCATGTTAAACAGCGCCGCGATGCCGCCGCCATCCTTGTGACCAGCGGTGTCCGCTTTGCCGGCGAGTGTGGTGACAACTCCAGTCGGGGTGATCTTGCGGATGGTGTGATTGCCACGGTCCACGACATACAGGTTGCCCGCCGGATCAAAGCACAGCGCGCTGGGTTGATTGAATCGCGCAGACGCGCCAGTGGCATTGATGCTGCCAATCTGATCAGCCGTTCCAGCAAAGGTGCTCACCACTCCCAGCGCGGTGATTTTGCGGATCGTGGCATTGCCGGTGTCGGCCACATACAGGTTGCCCAGCGAATCAAATGCGAGCCCTTCAGGGGATTCAAATGAAGCCGCCGTGCCAGTGCCATTGCTCTCACCTGCCACGGTCGCGGTTCCGGCAAAAGTGCTGACAGTGTCGTTGGCCACTTTGCGGATCAGATGGTTGCCCGTGTCGGCGAGAAAGCCGTCGCCATTTGCGAGCATGGCGATGCCGCGTGGCCCATTGAAGAGGGCGTCTCCCATGCCGCCGTTGAGGAAGCCTGACCTGTCAGGCCCGCCCAAATCCAGATTTCCGGTGACGAATTCAAAACCGGGATCAGTGATGCTGCCCTGCATGAGATCATGGCCGCGCACAATGTTCATGGTCAGTTTCAGATCACCCAGCGTGGCAGGCGTGCGTTTGATCACCAGCACAGCCGTCGGGTCATTGCCAACCGAGATATCGAGTGCGCCGACGACGCTGTGTTTCTGTCCAGCCAGCGTTGCCGATCCTGAGACGACACCGGTGTTCGCGACCGTGATTTGCACGTAACCGCCCATGCCGAAGTTTGAAAAACCCTCACGATTCACCACCCCATTGAAGGTGCCCACAAGCGTGGGATCGAGCGCCTCGATGGTCAGATAGAAATCCACCGGCAGACTCGGACCGACGGGGTTCATGGCTTTGAAAGTCAGTTTGTTAGGGATGTAGGCGCCGCCTGTATTCTTAAGGCTCGGTGTCGTTGGCTTGCCGGTGAGGCGACCCGTTTTCGTATCGAACTTCATGCCTGCGGGCAGGCCGGCAAGAGAGAAGCTGGTGGGAGAGTTTGAGGCTGCAATGGAGAAATCGATGCTTTCGCTCACCGACGCCGTCATCGGTGCAATGGCACTTACCACAGGCACGGCACCGACCACGCTGACCACGGTGTCTCCATGGGTGATGAAGGGATCATTGCCCGGCGTGTTCAGCGTGACGAGACAGGTGTAGGTGCCGGAGTTTTCAGAGCCGATTTTGGTGATGGTTAGCGCCGCTTTATCCGCGCCGGTGACGACGCTAAGATTGGCCTGGGTGCCATTACTCAATGGATCGCCTGAGCGTTTCCACAAATAACTCAGCGACACTCCCGCTGCCACCGGTGCTGTGGCCGTGCATTTCAGGCTCAGCATCCCGCCCGCTTTCAAAACCTGAGTGCCCTGACTGAGCGTCACCAGGCCGAGATAAGCAGATTGTGAAGGCACTTCCGCGCCGACGGGATTGTCTGCGAGGACTACATAAGCCGCCGTATCAGTGGCCTTCGTGCTGGCGATGCCGTAACTGCTGGAGTTGGCACCCGTGATGAGCACGGTGCCTTTCTTCCATTTGTAAGTGATGACCGGATCACCTGTGATCGTGGGGTTGAAGGTGGCGGATTGGCCGAGCAGGACGAGTTGGCTCTGCGGTTGAATGTCGAAGTTTGGTGCCAGTGGCACATGGCCTGTGCCGGTGACTGAAATGTCGAAAGGGTTTTCATCACCATCGTTACTGGCGATGCGCATGGTGGCTGTGCGTGCACCGTTTCCGGCGGGGGTGAACGTCAGAGTGAAGCCCGTTGCATCATTTGGAACAACCGTGGTGGAGCCAGGAGTTGAAGCGCTGAATTCGCTGGCATGGGTTCCCACAAAGCTCACCGAAAGTCCGGTCAGGTCAGAGGTGCCGCTGTTACGAATGACGACAGTTTTGGTGCCCGAAGACCCCGTATCGACACTGCCGTATTCCAGCGATGAGATGCCATCAATCAAAGGCGTGTTCAGTGGCGATTCGACGCCGATCTCGGAGGCTGAAGTGCCTGTGCCGGTGAGGATGATGTCGAAGGGGTTTTCATTGCTGTCATTGCTGGCAATGCGGAGGATGGTCGATTTGGCTCCGGCGCTCAGAGGGAAAAAGCTGAGGTTGAAAGTGATCTGCTGTCCGGCGGCCACGCTGGAGGCCAGGGTGTTGAATTGGAAATGTGCCGAATCACCGCTGAAGAAGGAAAGACTGATGCCGGTGAGAGCAGAGCTGCCCACATTGCGAATCGTGATGACTCGGGTGGAAAGTCCGCCCGTGTTCAAGCTGCCGAAGGCGATGGTCGAGACGTTGTCCGTCAGGTTGATGCTGTCATCCAGCACTTCGATCTCCGGTGCGATGATGCCCGTGCCGATGAGATCGATTTTAAAGGGATTCTCATCGGAGTCATTGCTGGCGATCTGCAGCCGGGCATTGCGTGGACCACCTACTGTAGGTGTGAAGGTGACGACAAAGGTTCCGCTGTCACCCTGGGCGATGCTGGCTGCAGGCTGTGTGGTGACGACGAATTCGCTGCTGTTGGCTCCATCGACCGTGACATTCAGGCTGCTGAGGGCGGCATTGCCGGTATTGTGAATCGTGAAGGTGCGGGCGATGCCGGCATTGATGGAGCCGCTGCCGAAGTCGTAGATTGCTTCCTGGCTTGGCACATTGGCGGCGGTGGGTGTGTCCACCTCGATCTCCGGCTGGATCAGGCCTTCGCCCGTGAGTTGGACTTCAAAGCTGGCTTCGTCGCTGTCGTTGCTCAGGAAGGTCAGAGTCGCCGTGCGCACACCGCTGCCGCTGGGAGTGAAGGCCAGCAGCAAACCGTCGCTGCCTCCAGGGCCGACGCTGGAAAGGGTAAGCGGCGTCGTGATGACGAAGTCGCTGGCATTCGCACCCGTGATGCTGGCGCTCAGGCCAGTGAGGGAGGCTGAGCCGCTCAGATTGCGCACCGCAACGGACTGCTTGTTGGTTTGCCCCACGAGAAGTGAGCCGAGATTGAGCGTGCCGGTGTTGTCCGTGAGTGACTGGCCGATGGGGGACTCGACACTGATTTCAGCAGTCGCCGGGTAGGAGGACTGGGCTCCCGTGACGATGCTTTGGATCGGGCCATAGGAAGGCGCATCGGGGAGGCCGTTGGTGTTGGCACGCAGGCGGAAGAAATAGGTCGTGTTGGCTGGCAGACCGGTCAGGACAGCCTCACAAAGATTACCGGTAAAGCCCGTGCCGGGTGTGGCGCTGGCGGTGATGGTATTGCCGAGTTTGGTGGTCGGACCCCACTCGAATTCGCAAAGGATCGAGTTGCCGTTCGGGTTCACAAAACCACGCAGGGTGGTGTTACCTGTGACCGATGAATACTGCGAGTAGGTCTGTGACACCAGAGTGCTGTAGGGCTGGGCGATGGCTGCCGGGCCGGTGCCCACGCGGTAGATCATGCCGCCGCCAGCGGGTTCCAGATCTTCATTGGTGCCGCCGCTTTGAGACACTCCATAAAAACGCCCATCGCTATGCTCATAAAGGCCACCTGCGGGTGAAAGTGCCGCCGGGGGCGTGGTGCCGACGATGCTCTCCATCAGGCTCTGCACTTTGGTGACGACATTGGTGGCCGTGTTGATCTCGTAAATCACCGCGCGATAGCTGAGGTAGTTGTTGAAGGGTGACGACATGCCCGTCAGGTCTTTGGTGCCCTCCGTGCCCAGGAAGCGGATGTCTCCCGCCGCGGTTTTATAGGGGGTGCCGACGGTCACGCTTTTGAGTGGAGGCATGATGTCTTCATTCGTGAAGACTGTGGTGAGGACAGAGGTGTTGGGGTTGAACTTGAAGACCCTGAGTGGGTTCGTCCCGTAAACATTGCCTGCGGCATCCAGGACCAGATCGCCAGCGTGATTGCCAGACCCGTTGGCAAAGGAGTGGGCGACGGTCAGTGTGCCTGTGGCGATGGCAATTTTAAACAGGGTGCCGCTGGTGTTGGCACCCCCGAGCTGAGTGGTGCCCCAGACGAAGCCACTGCTGTCCTCCACAAGACCACAGGCGAGCTGATAGCCATTCGCCGGTGTGCTCGAAGCAAAGGTGTAGACGACCGTCACCGCATTGGTGGCCGGGTTGATTTTAAAAACACTGCCGTAGCTGGCGCTGGAGCCGCTGCTGGTGGTGCCCCAGATGAAACCATCACTCATGCCGACCAGCGCACCTTTGGGGCGGTAGCCACCACCTGAGCTGAATGACTGCACCGTCGTGAAGGTGCTCGTGGCAGGGTCATACTTGAAGATCGTTCCGAAGTTCGAGGTGCCGCCCTCCTCGGTTGTGCCCCAGACCACGCCGTCGTCATCGACGTGCACTTTGCCGTTCGGTTTTGAACCTAGAGCAGTGCCGGTGGTGCCTGTGAAGCTCTTCACGACCTCAGTCTGACCCGTGCTCGGATCATAGCGGAAGAGTGTGCCCAGATTGTTGGCACCGCCTACGGAGGCGGTGCCCCACAGCCAGGGGCTGGCGGCATTGCCAGAGAGTCCGGCCAGAGGGGTCCGACCCTGGTAGGAAACTCCACCTTGAGCATGCTCCGCCACCTTCGTGAAGCTGCCGTCACTCATCTTGATCTTGTACACCGCCCAGGTGGCGGCGCCACCTCCGACACTGGCCATGCCCCACAGATTGCCCTGGCCGTCGTTGGTCAGGCCATTGATAGGATTGCTCACCGTCGCATTGGCCCCTGTGAGGGTGCTGAACTGTAGCACCGTGGTCAGCACGCCCGTGCTGGCGGCGATTTTGAAAACGCTGCCCTCGCCAGAGGTGGCCCCGGCACTGGCGACACCCCAGAGATTCCCTGCTCCATCATTCACCAGCGGTCCCTGCGGAGTGGACCCCTTGTTGCTGGTGCCGTTGTTGCTGAAGTCGATGACGCTGGTGGCTGTGCCTGTGGCGATCTCCACTTTGAAGACCGTGCCATTGCCGAAGCTGTCTCCACCATAGGGAGTGACTCCCCAGAGGAAGCCATTGCCATCAGGCACCAAGGCTGAAGCGGCACCGCTGCCCTTGATCGCACCTGCTAGAACGCCGCGGTCGTTGAAATCGGCGACCGTGGTCAGCGTGTTCGTGGCGATGACATATTTGAAAACGTTACCATAGCCATTGGTACTGCCTGCGCTCGTGGTGCCCCAGAGATTGCCCGCGCCATCATAATAAAGGGCACCTTGCGGCACACGCCCTTTGTTGGGAGCGACCGTGTCGGTAAAAGTCAGCCTTCTCTCGAAGACCCCCGTCAGCTCATGGATTCGGAAAAGGGTGCCATGGGTCGAAGTGCCGTTGTTCGTGTAGCGTGTCATCCCCCAGAGGTATCCCTGACCGTCCGAAACCAGCCCACAGAGCGGCGAGTTGCCATTCGTGCCGCTGGCGAAATTGTGCATCGTCTGGAATTCCCCCGTCTCAGGGCGGATACGGAAAAGGGTGCCGTAGGTGCTGTTCACACCCCCAGCAGAGGTGGTGCCCCAGAGCCAGCCATCTGAACTGAGCACCGGTGTGCTCGTCGGAACGCTGCCGGGTTGGCGGCCCACAGGCACGGACCCCGCGTTGAGATCTGTAAAAGACAGATGCCCGAACACGCCGCTCTTTGACATTTGAAACAACGTGCCAAAGCCGAAAGCACCACCGCCCGGAGTCGTGCCATAGAAATTCCCATTTGAATGCAAATACAAGGCGGGCCTCACAGGCGCTGTCGCACCATTCGGATTGGGTCCCATCTCAAAACCCACCAAGGGTTCAATGGCTGAGTCGGCAAAGGCAGTGTGACCGATCAGCGAGGCAAGGACGGCTGTGACGAATAGGCGTGATGTCATGAAAAATGAAAAGCGCTGCAATAATCGCGCCATGATGATTCAGCAATCGATCAGCTGCTGCTGATCTTGTGTTTCTGCAGCGCAATACCAGCGCTGAATTCCATGATTGCCAGCCGCTGGATCGAACGTGTACCTTTCACCCGCCATGCCGATCACTCTTCCTCCTCTCACCCGCCGTTCCTGGATCAAAGGCAGTCTTGCTGCCGCACTCGCGCCATCCTGGGCCAGGGCGGTGGATGCCGCTAATGCCGAGGTCTGGGTGCTCTTTTCGGACACGCACATCGCCGCGGATGCCAAGCTGGAGGCACGCGGCGCGGTCATGGGTGACAATCTCACCCGCTGTGTGAACCAGGTGCTCAAGATCGGACAGAAACCGTTTGGCGTGTTGCTCAATGGCGATGTGGCTTACCTCGACGGTCAGCAGGAGGACTACTCCACCTTTTTGAATCTCATCGCCCCGCTGCGTGAGAACGCGATCCAGGTCCACTGCACGCTGGGCAATCATGATGACCGTAAGCATTTTATCGGAGCCATGACCAGCCCGCAGGATCCGCGTCCGGTGGAGGGGAAGCATGTCGAACTGCTCAGCAGCGCCACCATGAACTGGGTGCTGCTCGACTCGCTCCTGGAGGTGAACAAAACGCCCGGCGAGCTCGGACCGCTCCAGCTCGGCTGGCTCGACCGCACGCTCGCCACCTCGGCGGACAAGCCCACGGTGGTGATGGCCCATCACAATCCTCACGGCCCCGTGCCCGAAGGCAAGAAGCCGGGCGGCCTAACCGATAGTGATGCCATGTTTGCGGTGCTGGCCAGGCATAAAAAGGTGAAGGCCTTCATCTACGGTCACACCCACACCTGGGAGCACAAGAAGCACGAGGCCACCGGCATCCATCTCATCAATCTGCCGCCCGTGGCCTATGTGTTTAACCAGGAGCGTCCCAACGGCTGGGTCATCGCCCGCGCCACTGCTGACAAGCTTGAGCTGGAGCTCCGCGCCCTGAATCCCGCGCATGATCAGCATGGCGAGAAGGTGGAGATCGTCTGGGGCTGATCACTTCGGCAGTTTGGCATCCAGCTCGCTGAGCTTGAAGCGCACGCTGACCACATAGGCCGGTTCATTCTCAGTCCAGTGACCGTAGGTGGTGGTGACGATTGTGCCATCCGGCAGCACCTCCACGCCCGGATAGGTGCAGTCTGCGCCCTTGGTGTTGTCCATGATCCGCACGCGATACCGGCCCTCTCCGCCTTTGACGATGTCGTCATAACTGCCGACCCAGCCGACCCAGTCGCCCTTGGTGGCGCTCACATGGGTCGTGTCGCGAAAGCTGATGAAGAGCCGGCCATCGGGCGTGTACTTGGCCACATGACGGTCACCTGTCAGCGCGGCGGGCAGTTCCTTTGGCTCGGTCCAGGTCAGGCCTTCGTCGTTGGAAAAGATGACGAACGAATTGTATTTCCGCGAGTTCTCCCGCAGCAGCACGGCGATCTGTTTGCCATCCGGCGAGCGCAGGGCGCCCGGTTCGCACAAGTTCGCATCGGGAAGCATGGCAATTGGCACAGGCACGCTCCATGTCAGTCCGCCATCCTTGGACAGCGTGGTGTAAACCCAGAAGCGCCAGGGCTTGGCCGTCGATGATGAGTAGTCCGGTGCGTGCGGGCTTCGGACCCGATACTTCTCCACGTCCCCGCCGCGAATGAAGCGTCCGTCATCGTGGAAGAAGGCCAGGTAATGCCCGGGCGTCTTCAGATTGAGCACGGTCGCCATCGTCACCACACCGCCGAAATCTCCGATGGATTTCAGCTCGCTCCAGCTTGCGCCGTCATCTTCCGTCACCGCCATCCGGATCGGATACAACCCGCTGAACATGATGATGCGCTTCCTGCCGCTCGCATCCACCACGCGGTGCAATGTCGGCACTTCCAGTGAGGTCTCCCACGACTTCGGTGTCGGCAGACGCTCGCTCCATGTTCTGCCGGCATCCGTGCTGCGCTTGTAAACGATGGCTCCGCGCCCATGCCCTTTCGGGTAGACGGCGAGCATCGTTTGATTGTCTTCCAGCAGCAGCGTCGTCGGATGCCCGATGTACTGCCCGGCCTCACGATCCACGATGACCTGGCGCTCCTTCTCGGCGCTGATGTCCACGATGGGAATCGTGTATCCGGGGGCCAGTTTCGTCTTGAGGTTCTTCGGTGGCAGCAGCGTGACGTCTTTCTTTTGCAGCGCTGTCTGCTGCGCGTGACTGGTCAAATTCAGCGCGCACAAGGTGAGGAGGATGAAGGTCTTCATGATGGTGATGAAAGAATGAGGCAATGACCCAAACGGCCTGCCCGGCTCATTTTACACCGCCCATCAGCGGAATGCCTCACTTCATCGGCTGACCCATGCCATTCACCGATTCGGTGATCGTCACGCGCTGCCTGCCGGCCATCCCGATCAGTTCCGGCAGATCATAGTGCTTCAGCGCGCCATGCACGGTGTTCACGAGCTGATCAAAGGTTTCATCAGCTTCCATGAGGGACTGCCAGGATGGAATCATCTGCCGCAGCGTGACCGTCGAGAAGGCCTCGCGATCCAGCGCCGCTGCATGCAGCGCGGGAATCGCCGCCTCGCCGGTGGCGATGAGTTGCACGTCTGCCGCCTTGGTTTTCAGAAACCGCAGCCAGCTCTGCACATCGGCGGTGCGCATCCCGACGTAGCTTTTGCCCATGAGATAGGCGGTGAGTGTTTCGAGATTGTCGCGACCGAATTTGCCTGCGCCAAAACCCTTCTTGCGCAGCCCCGTTTCTGTTTCGCCGATGCCACGCAGCTCGGCTGCCAGCACGAGATGCCCCTGCTTCATCAGCGTGTCGATGGGGCCTCCGGGCGCGGCATCCTGCCGCAGGCTGGTGCCGTGAAGGTAGAGCACGGCTTTGCCATTGGGCACCTTCGGTTCAAACA
>CAJCCF010000141.1 GCA_903960845.1 uncultured Verrucomicrobiota bacterium
CCCTGTTGAGTGGATGAATCCGCATCATCCCCCCGTCACAAACATCCCCTTGATCACCCGAGCAGCCACTCGGCAGGGCATCCATGCCCGCTGACTTCCATTCCCGTTTTTAGGTTCAGAGTTCTGGGTGCTGAAGTCTGTCACTCGGCCTCAGAAAGCGCTGGAGGACCAGCGCACTCCAGGACGCTGTCGCGCTGTTCGGAGATGAAGCAGCGAAAGGCGCGAAGCGTTCTGGAGTGCTCCAGCCCTCTGGAGCTTTCCGACGAAACGATGGATCAAAGCCTTTCGAGAATTCGACCTGACCACGATCAGCTTACAGAGTTGTGGGTGCTGAAGTCTGTCACTCGGCCTCCGAAAGCGCTGGAGGGCCAGCGCACTCCAGGACGCTTCGCGCTGTTCGGATCACCAGTCGGGATCGACATCGAAGGAGTCTTCGACCTTCACCTTGTCGGTCTTGAAACGGCGGATGGATTTCACCATGGCGGCACTCGTTGTTTCCTCAAACCATGCGGCTGAGCACCACGGGTAATCTTTTGCCACAGCGACCAAGCCATGATGAACGGCGTTCCCATGCGTGTAATTCAACCGAGCAAAGTAGGATGTCGGATGCGTGAGCTGAGTCTCCCGGAAATTATGCCAGACGTTTCTGCCTGGCATTTTGTCGAGCCGGTTCACCCAGCCGCTGAGTTTCACATGCAAGACTTTGAGCATCGCTTGCAAGCTTGCAGGATCATTCGGTGATTTGGCGATGAAGTGATAATGATTTGAGAAGATCGCCCAGGCTTCCAAGTCCCAGCCGTAATCTTTGGCGACGGTTAAAAGACCGCGCTGAACGACTTCGAGACGTTGAGGACTGCGGAAGTGATGGGCTTTCAGATAAGTCGCTGCCGTCACGAAGTAGGTTCCCCTTTCCGTCAGCCGGTGTGGCGGTGCATGAGGCCAGTCGATGGTCTTGGGCATGAATCGAGGTTGACGATCATCGAGGCGCTTGGCAAGTCGCGACAGCGTCCTGGAGTGCTCCAGCCCTCTGGAGCTTTTCGATGGAGCGGTTGATCAACGCCTTTCGAGAAGGCGATGTGATCACGATCGGCCTTCGGAGTTGTGGGTGCTGAAGTCTGTCACTCGGCCCTCAAAAGCGCTGGAGGGCCAGCGCACTCCAGGACGCTTTGCGCATCACTTCACCTGCACCCACACGGGTGAACTCCACGCCATGTTGCCATCGCTCTGCTCGACACGGAGGTAGTAGCGGTTTTCTCCGGCGATGGGTGTTTCATCCGTGAAGGTTTGCTCGAAGGTTTTCGCGCCGGGTTCCCACTGCTGGTGGTTCTGCTCGTTGCGGACGAGGGTGATGCGCTTGAGCGCGGCGGTGCCATCCACTTTGAATTTGAGGACCGGCTTTCCGTTCACGGCGATCTCGGTGCCGAGGAGTTTGTCGTTGCAGGAGAACTCGACAAAAATCTTGTCGGTGGCGGCGATGGTCCGGCGGGCGTTGAGGCCCTCGATGATGCCTTCGCGGGTGAAGTCTTTCACATACACGCCGCCGTAGCTGGTGTGGGTGCTGATGTGGTCGCTGTTGGCCCAGACGCCGAGCTTGTGGCCGAGTTCGAGCGCGTGCTGATACACGCCGTTGTTTTTCTCGGTGAAGCTGCGGATCGGTTCACCGACGACAGGCTTGCCGAGCACGGTGGATGAATGGTTATACTCCTCGCCGGCACGCAGGCCGACGGTGGGCTGCGGGGCGTTCAGTCCCTCGTAACTGACGCGCGCGCCCTGATAAATTTCGATGACGTTTTCGACGCGGTGATCGACCGGCGGGATCTGATCCCAATCAGTGCCCATGCCGGTGGCACCGGTGTGGGAAATGGCGGTGACGGGCTTGCCGTAGCGGGTGAGTACATCCCAGAGTTCCGTTGGATGCAGCTCGGCCTCGCCCTCGGCTTTGACCGGGAAAAGTTTCTGCCAGGGCGAGTCGAGGTAGTTCTTCCGCTGGATGTAAACGATGGGGCCGCCGCGCTGCGCAAAGACCATGTTGCGGTGCCCATACGGCCATTTCTGCTCGCGCTCGTAGGCATACATGCTGGTGAAGAAACCGGGCGAGTAAAAAACGTCGACAAGCTTTTGGTTCAGCCACCATTCATAAGGTGTGTAGACTTTCGCAATGTCCGTGTGGTCACTGGTGCCGAGGGTGTCGAGCTTGCCCATGTCGATGGCGTAACGGAACTGCTCCTGCACGCAGCCGTCGTTGGCGGTGATGCAGTTGGAGACATCCGTGTGGCGGTGGTAATCACCCCAGTAAAGCTTGTACGTCACGCCGTCGTGCGTCCAGGTGTGGCGCTCATCGCGGGCGCGCTCAGGCGTGACCGGGTTGATGTATTCGGGGAAAGGCTCGCGAGCTTTCAGTGCTGGAGCGGAGACAAGCGGCAGGTCCAAATCCGTGGCGACTTTGGCGAGGTGAATGCCCGAATTGAGCTGCAGCTTCGAGCTGCGCAAATCACTCGGCCAGGCGATCCACAGGCCACCATCCTGAGCTAGCGCGTGTGTCGTTTGGCGATCCTGTGAATACACGCTGCCTGGAATGGCGAAGGGTTTGGTCCACTGCTTCGTGGCGGCATCGTAGCGGGTGAGCGCGATGCGCCAGCAGTAGGCTTTGAAGTAGCGCACGGTGAGCCATGGGCGACCCGCGACATCGATCATGAGATGCGGCAGATTCACGGCGGCGACTTCGTTGGGGGACGGTTGATTGCCTTTCTTTTTCGGTTCAGCGCCTTTTGCTTTGGCCTTGGCTGCTGCCTTGGCTTTCGCTTTGGGATTGTTGCCTCGCGGGGCGGCAGGCTTCATCGGTTGCGGGCCGGGCAGCTCAGCAAAGAGGGCATCGGGAGATGGCAGTTCCTCCGCCTTGCCGCTCGCGGGATCGAAATAAGCAATGACGGTGTCCTTCCGCCCGTTCAGGCCCTGCGGATGACCATGGGCGCGGATGTCGAGACCCCACTGCTGATTGCCACGCTCGCAGGCGAGCCAGATGCCTTTGCCATCCTTTGCTCCGACGGCGGAAACTCGGCCTTCATAACGGTCCGTGGCGATGAGCTTCTTCGTTTCACCGGGCTGGAGGTCGCGGCTGATCTTCGTGGCGTAGATGTTGAATTCATTACCGCGCGATGAATCGAACAGAACCCAGGCATCCGAACCCGCAAAGGCCACGCATGGCTCCCAGTCGCCGCCGGCATCCTTGGTGACCTGGATTTCGGCGGACCATTCGCCCTTTTTCACATCGAAGACCCGGCAATAAACATCCGCCAGCGTGCCTCTCATGCCCTGCCACACGACCCAAACATTGCCGGATGAATCCGTGGCTGATTTGGCAAAGACATTCCCACCATTCGCAGAGCTGGCGAGCTTCATGATCATAGCCTTACCGTCACGGATAGTCGCAGCGTGCAGGTCCATGACGTTGCTGGCATTCACCTGCGACCACACGACGTGCAGCGTGCCATTGCCATCGGCGGTGAGTGCAGGCTGATGAATGATGCCCGGCTCGCCGATCGTCAGCACGGAGGTCAAAGCATCGCCCGACTGTTGGGCGAGATGCAGGGTGTCCTGTTTGCCATCCCACTCGACATAAGCCACCCACGGCTGGCCCTTGGCATCGACACACATCGCGGGGAAGTCGGATTGTTGGCCGTCCTGGCGGAGGACCTGCGGCTTCGGCAGTAAATCCTGCGCGGAGATGATGGATGAGATGAAGAGAAGGCAGAGGAGTCTGAGCATCCGCTGTAAACAGGCGCTCCCGGCATTCCTTTCATGGATCGACCCAGCCCCCTCACGGCGTCAAAAAATTGTGGGTCATGTGGGTATCACTGTCCCTTCTTTTTCGCATCGTATTCCTTCCAAAACTCTGCCGCAGTCTTGTCGGGCCGGTAGCCGTCGATCGGATCTGGTTCGTAGCTCAGACGTTTGAGTTGGGGCAGGCTGCGGAGGAACTCGATGTCTTTGGCGTTTGGCGGGAGCGTCAGGGCGATCAGTTTCCGGCAATCCACGAGAGGCGAGAGGTCGGTGATCTTCGTGCATCCAGACATCCCCAATGTGGTAAGCGGCATCCCACGCAATGGAGCCAGATTGGCCACCGGGCTTGAGTTAAGACGCAGTTGCTGGAGTGGCAGCTTCGCGAGAGGTTTCAGATCGGTCACCGCTGTGAAGGAAAGGTCCAGCTTGCTGACGGGTGGCGCCAGTTGAAGGACAGACAAATCGCTGAGGTTCTTGATCCTGCCGAGAGACACCGACCATGTGCCATCCTGCTCCTTCTGGAGGTCGGAAGGCTTCAAGCCACCGTCATAAAGCCGGGTCACCCGCGGGTCGGTGGCGTGATCTGCCCAGAATGGTTTTGCGACGGTCTTGATGAGTTCGGGCAGGATGGCATTGGCTTTGGCCGTGTCACCCATCGCCTTATAGGAATTCGCCAGCGTACTCGCCGCATCGACGGTGTTGCGGTTCTTCAGACCAAACAGCTTGCAGCTAAGCGTCACAGCCTCCTCTTGCAGTTTGATCGCCTCCTCTCTCCGCCCGAATTCCAGGAGGATCTTGCCCATATTGTTCATGGCAAAGAGCGTGTCGGGGTGTTCCGAGCCGAGCACCTTGCGGCGCAGCGCCAGCACCTCTTCGCGCATCTTGAGCCCCTCCGCCCCGTTGGTTTTGACCGAGAGGTAAAACATGGTCATCAGCGTATCAGGGTGTTCGGGGCCGAGCACCTTGCGACGCAGCGGCAGCAACTCTGCAAGCATCCGACGGGTATCCCCCGGAGGCCCGAGCGACGGATCCCAAAAGCCTGCAGCGGTGAGGGCCAGGTAATGCATGGTCATGAGCGTGTCGGGGTGTTCGGGGCCGAGCACCTTGCGGCGCAGTGCCAGCACCTCCTCGAACAAATGGAAGCCCTCCTTCCGAAGACCATTTCTCTGATAAACATCGGCGAGGAAATGCATGGTCGTGAGAGTATCGGGATGCTCCGCACCCAAAACCTTGCGGCGCGATGCGAGCACTTCTTCAAGCATGGCGATCGCCTTCTTCCCTAGATCTGCTTTGTGGTATGAAAAGGCCAGGTAATGCATCGTGTTCAGGGTGTCGGGATGCTCCGGGCCGAGCACCTTGCGGCGCAGCGCCAGCACCGCTTCGCGCATTTTGAGAGCTTCATCAAAGTGTCCGGAGTGGTAGGTGGACTGCGCGAGGTTGTTCATCGCTGAGAGTGCGTTGGGGTCCTCCTGACCACGGTTAGCGACGTAGTGATCAAGCACTTCCTTCTGCAGCGGGATAGCCTCCCGATAGAGGCCGAGCGCTGCGTAGGTCCCCGCCAGTGTGGCTTGAAGAGCAGCGCGGCGTTCGGGTTGATCCACAAGATCCTTCTCCAGCTTATTGGCAGCGGTATCGAGCGTCTCGGCCACGGTGATGGTGCGTCCGTTGCGTGTCGGGTCCGGGCTTTGGAAGACCTCAGTGAGGAAAGTGGAGATGGCCTCAGCGTCCTGGCGTGCCTGATCCTTCGCATCGCGCTGGGCGGCCACTTCGACCAGCGAGTCAGTGGCCCGCTTCTCCGCCTCCGTTGCGCGCTGCTCCTTCGCTTGAAGATGAAGCACAAACCACACGCCGAGCGCGGTGATGAGCAACCACGCCGCCGCCGCGGTGGTGAAGACGCCCTTGTTGCGCTTGATCAGGAGCGCCAGCTGCTTCGTCAGCCCCGCATTCTCCGCACTCGTCGCGAAGCCACCCTGGAACTTTTCAATATCGGCACTGAAGGCCGTGACACTTTGGTAGCGCTTCGCCTTGTCGAGCGTGAGCGCCTTCATGGCCACCGATGAAAGCGCGTTCGGCACGCGTCCGCCCGGCATGTGCGGCAGCGGCGTGATCTGCTTCGCTTCGAGTGCTGAACCTTTGGCACCCGGCTTGCCTTGGCTGGTGGTGGTGGCACCAAACATGGTTGGGGCGGTGATGTTGGCTGCCTGCACCTTCTCCAGCACCTCCAACAAGTCCTTGCCTTCCACCGGAGGCCGCAGCGTGAGGATGGCATAAAGGATGCCGCCGAGGGAAAAGATGTCGGAGCGTGCATCCATGTCGGCGACTTGTCCCATCGCCTGCTCCGGGCTCATGTATTGCGGTGTGCCCATGACCGAACCGTCCAGGATTGCTGAGAGGGAAGCGGTAGAGGAGCGCGGATTGGCTGCGCCCGTCTCGCCAGCTCGGCTCTCTTGTCCGCTGCTTGGATCAGAGCGGACAGGAGTGTCCGCGCTCCCTTCATTGCCTGGCTCGCCCAAAATCTTCGCGATGCCCCAGTCCATCACCAGCACTTCACCAAACTCACCGACCATGATGTTTTCCGGCTTCAAATCGCGGTGGATGATGCTCTGCGCATGGGCAAAGGCCAGCGCGTCGCAGACTTTGCGGAAGATCGTGAGCAAACGATCCAACGTGTAATGCGCCAGTGCTTCCGGCTTCTCCTTGCGCAGGTCATTGAGGATGTCCTGCAAGGTGACGCCCTTGACCAGCTTCATGGTGTAGAAGAGCTGACCTTCGGAGTCACGACCGAGGTCATAAACCGGCACGATGTTCGGATGTGCGAGCTTGCCGAGCACAGCGGCCTCCTGAATGAAGCGCTGCTTTTGATCGGCGCTGCATTCCACCTCGGAGAGGATGACCTTCACCGCGATGGTGCGCCCGAGTTTGCAGTCACTGGCCTCCAGGATCGCCCCCATGCCGCCCTGCGCGATGCGGCGACCAAAGACGAACGGCACGGATGCATCGGGATTGGCGCCAGCGTATGAAAAGCCGTCTTGCGATGAAATCGCGACCGATTTGGCGACGATGAGCGTCTGCAGGTCGTCGGGCATGCCCGCGGCAGGATGGGCGGGAGAATCGTCAGGTACGGATTGCATCGGCGTGATGGAACGTGGAGTGCTGTTCTGATATGGCAATGACATTAAGGAAAGCTCTGGAGTCTTGAGTTGCCTGGATGGTTAGCGGCTGGAAGTATTTTTGAACTCCTGAGTTGGAAAAACGCATGGACGCGTGCCTAGTCGGAGCATGCTGCTTTCACGCTCACTGGCCCTTTTTTCCCTCGCCATTTCGTCGCTCCATGCCGCCGGGCATGATGTCGTCATTTATGGCGGCACCTGCGCCGCGATCACCTCCGCCGTGCAGGTGAAGAAGATGGGCAGGTCTGTGATCATCGTTTCGCCGGACAAACATCTCGGTGGTCTGAGCAGTGGCGGGCTTGGCTTCACCGACACGGGAAACAAGGCGGTCATCGGCGGCCTGGCGCGTGATTTTTATCATCGGATCTACCTGCACTATCAGAAGCCGGAATCCTGGGTGCAGCAGAAGCAGTCCGAGTACGGCAACAAAGGCCAGGGCACTCCGGCGATGGATGGTGACAGCCGCACGATGTGGATCTTTGAGCCTCATGCGGCGGAGCAGGTGTTTGAAGATTACGTCAAAGAGTTCGATCTCGAAGTCGTGCGTGACGAGTGGCTCGACCGCGCCAAAGGCGTAACCAAAGAGGGCGGCAAAATCGTGGCGATCACCACACTCAGCGGCAAGACCTATGCGGGAAAGATGTTCATCGACGCCACCTATGAGGGCGATCTCATGGCCGCGGCAGGTGTGGATTACCACGTCGGTCGCGAGGCCAACAGCGTCTATGGCGAAGAGCACAACGGCGTCCAGGTCGGTGTGCTGCACCATCGCCATCACTTCGGCGCGGTGAAGGAGCCGATCAGTCCCTACAAGGTGCCGGGCGATCCGAAGAGCGGCGTGCTGCCGCGTGTGAGCAGCGCTGATCCCGGCAAAGTCGGTGAAGGTGACAAGCGCGTGCAGGCCTACTGCTTCCGCTCCTGCTACACGACCGATCCCGGCAACCGCATCCCCTTCCCCAAGCCCGAAGGCTACGATGCCAGCCAGTATGAACTGCTGCTGCGCGTGCTGAACACCGGCTGGGGCGAGTTCTTTGAAAAGTTTGATCCCATCCCGAATCACAAGACCGACACGAACAATCACGGCCCCTTCAGCTTCGACAACATCGGCTTCAATTACGACTATCCCGAAGCCAGCTACGAGAGGCGACGCGAGATCATCGCCGAGCACCGCACTTATCAGCAGGGCCTGCTGTGGTTTGTGGCCAATGATCCGCGCGTGCCAAAGAAAGTGCAGGAGGAACTGCGCACCTGGGGCCTGCCGAAAGATGAATTCACCGACAACGGCAACTGGTCCCACCAGCTCTACATCCGCGAGGCCCGCCGCATGATCGGCCAATATGTCATGACCGAAAACGAGCTGCGCAAAAAGAAGCCCACGCCCGATTCCGTCGGCATGGGCAGCTACACCATCGACAGCCACAACGTGCAGCGCCACATCACAGCAGAGGGTTATGTGCAGAACGAAGGCGACATCGGCGTGGGCACCAACGGACCGTACGAGATCGCCTATGGCTCGCTGATCCCGAAGGAGGGCCAGGTCAGCAACCTGCTCGTTCCCGTCGCCATGTCCGCCAGCCACATCGCCTATGGCAGCATCCGCATGGAGCCCGTTTTCATGATCCTCGGTCAGAGCGCCGCCACCGCCGCCGTGCTTGCCCTGAATGACGGCGTGACCGTGCAAAAACTGCCCTATGCCAAACTGCGCGGGCAATTGCTCAAGGACGGTCAGATCCTGGAATACAGCGGCCCAAAGACCTCGCGCGGCGTGGATCCAAAATCGCTCAAGGGCATGGTTCTCGATGACTCACAAGCCAGGCTGACCGGGGCATGGACTGAAAGCGGTGCCGCCAAATCCTTCATCGGCGACGGCTACAGCCATGATGCCAATGCCAGGGATGGCAAAGCCAGCGCGCGCTTTGAAGCGAAGCTGCCGAAGGCGGGCAAATATCGTGTCATGCTCGCCTCAACGCCTAACAACAACCGTGCCTCTAACGCGCCCGTCGAAATCCACCACGCAGGCGGCGTGCAGAGGCTGAAGCTGGATCTCAGAACCCCCAAGCCCGCCGACGGTGTCTTCTGGCTCGATCTTGGAGCGTACGACTTCCGGGGCGAAGCTTCCGTCATCATCACCAACGAAGGCACCGACGGCTACGTCGTCATCGACGGCATCCGCTGGCTGCCAGCCGGTCCCTGATCAGGTCCCGCGCCGTTTCAGCACGGCCACCCAGCGGTCCACGGACTTGCCGGGCGCATCGGACAAGGCGCGCGAGCGCGTGTTGCGCCTGTTGCTCACCACCTCCATGCCCAGGGACTCCAGCGCCCGGAGCGCCAGGCGGTGCTCCTTGTCAAAGTAACTGGTGATCACGAGCATCCCATCCGGCCGCAGTTTAGCGATGCCTTGATCGAAGATTTTCTTCCACAGTTCCTGTCCGTGCCAGAAGTTCTGATGGCGCAGAAAGACCATGTTGAAGTCGTCTCCCAGTTCCTGGTGCTGATCGATCTTCGTCGCGTCTTCGATCAAAAACTTCGCGGGCAGATGCGAGTGATTTTCCCGCGCCTGCCGGATTTCGCGGATGCGGATGTCTGCGCCGATCATCTCCACCTCACCACCTTTGGTTAGCTCCGATCCCACCTGGATCAGTGTCTCCGCCTCATCACAGCGTCCGCAGGCGAGGTTGAGAATGCGCATGCCATCCGCCGCCGCCGGCGCGACATGCGGGGACAGAGAATCATGCAAAAGCGTTTTCAGCTTCGACATGTCTTCGGCGATGGGCAGAGGTTGTTTCATCGTACTTCGCAATTCAATTCCAGCCAGGCGGCATAGGCCGTCTCCGTCATATCGCCTGCCGCCAGGGCCAGCGTGCGGATGACGGCGTCTGCTTCACTGGCTTTGACGATGAGACCATTGAGTTCGAGAAAGCCGACGCCAAGCATGAAACCTGTTCGTTTGTTTCCATCCAGAAAGGGATGATTCTTCACCACGCCCATCGTGTAACTCGCCGCTAAATCCGCCAGGGTGGGATTGCCATAGGCAAACTGATTCTGTGGTTTTGCCAAGGCAGAATCCAACAGGTGATTATCACGAATTCCGTGAAGGCCACCATGCTGGCTGATCATGAAATCATGCAAGGCGAGGTATTCAACACGCCTGATCCAACGAGGCACATTCATTTGGCAAGTTCCGCCAAGGTGTTGCGATAACGCTGGGCCAAATCGTGGAACACACTCATTGCCTGTGTGAACTCAGGGTCTTGGGCGGTGACCTGGAAGCCCGCTTCATTCTCGGATAAAGTGATGCTGTCACCTTCCTCGGCCTGGAGCTTTGCCAGCGCTTCCTTGGGAAGGACAATGCCAAGAGAGTTGCCGATTTTGCGGAGTTTGAGTTCGAGGACCATACGACAATTGTAGCCACGCCCGTTATAACAGGCAAGCCGCCATTTTGATCACAAGAAAGCCAAGCCGCTTTCGTTTTGCACGCGGTCATGAGCGAACCCATTCCCTCCAAGCAACCCAACCGCTTTTTGCGTTTCTGGCGCACGATTGGCGGAGGTTCATTGACCCTGAGTTTGTTCATCCACGGTGCGGTCATCTTTGTGGGCGGGTTCGTGGTCTTCATCACCCGGCTGCCGGAAAAGCAGATCGATTTCCTGCCCGGCGGCGGAACTCAGGCAGGCGCGGAAGCGAGCCGCGATCTGGCGCACAAGGTGCAGCAAAAGAAGCGCAAGACGCTGAGCAAAGTGCTGCCAATGAAGAAACTCGTGACCACCAGCCTGAACTCAACCATCACGCTGCCGGATGCACCGCTCGATGCGCTGGATGTCCCGGATGTTTCAAGCCTGATCGGCGGCGGCTCCATCAACGGCGGGTTTGGCAAGGCCGGCACAGGCGGAGGCTTCGGCACAGGCTCCGGGATGGGCGGACTCAGCGGCATCACGTTCAAGCCGCTGATGATGTTTGGCAAAGAACTGAAGGACACACGCAAGATGGCCGTGGTGATGGATGTCTCGCGCTCGATGACCAAGTTCCTGCCCATCGTCGCCAGGGAGCTGGACAAGGTGGCGCGCGGCAGTCCGCTGATTCTCTACTTCGGCTGCGGCCTGAAAACACCGCCGAAGAATCTCGAAGACAAAGTCCGCAAAGTCAGCGACCCGGGGTTTAACAAATTCTGGCAGTATTGGGAAGGCAAGAACGACATGAAGGCCCTGCGCTCCGAGTATCCGAATCTGAAGTTCGATCCAGCGCTGCCCATGCCGCTGGAGCCCATCTACCAGCAGATGATCAAGCGGCCCAACACGTACTTCATCGATTTCAATGGCATCACCTACACCTCGCCCGCGCTCATGTGCAAAGAGGTGATGGAAGCGGACACGATCTACTGGTTCTCCGACTTCATGGACGCCGTGGACGAGTCCCATATTGCGGACGTGAAGAAGAAGCTCAAGACCCGGAAGCAGAAGCTCTACATGCATGCCTCCGTGCATGGAAGATCCTTTGAGAAAGTGCGCGACCTGCTCGTTCTCCCGCTCGGTGGCGAAGTCATTGACACCAAGGCCGAGTGAAATCCGAATGACGAAATCCGAATGACGGACTAGCCTCGGCCTCCACGTCATGTCCTTCTCTTCACCCGCCGCTCTCTGGTGCCTGCTCGGGATCCCGGCGGTGCTGGCGATTCACTTCCTGCAAAGACGAAGCCGGCGTGAGGTGATCACCACCTTGTTTCTGCTCCAGCAGATGCGCCGTGAGTCAGAGACGGGGAACCGTATCGAGCGGCTGCGTCCATCCATCCCGCTCTGGTTGCAGTTGATCATGGTGCTGCTTTTCACCTGGCTGCTGGCCGGACCGCGATGGATGAAAAAAGAGGCCGTGCAGCGCATCGCCATCGTCATGGACAGCTCGGCTTCGATGCAGGCTTTTCGCGCGCAGGCGGAGGAGGCGGTGCGCACGACGCTCGTGACACTGGCCGGACCTTTGACGCGAGCAGAGCTGACTTTGCTTTCGTCGGATATCACTCAGCCCACGCTGTATCATGGCGCCTCCGCCGCCGATATGCAGTCTACGCTCACGCAATGGCAGCCGTTGCTCGGCGTGCATGATTTCACGCCGGCACTGCGCACCGCGCGCAACCTTGCCGGGGACAAGGGCAGCGTCCTGCTGGTCACCGATCATCTGCTGGAAAACAAACCGCCCTTTGAAGCCGTGCTGTTCTCCGTCGGTGCTGAAACAAGCAATGTTGGTTGGGCAGGCGTGACGGTGGAGGAGAAGGACGGTCAGGCGATCTGGCGTGCCCTGCTGCGCAACTACAGCAGCCAGCCCCGGCAACGGGCATGGCAGGCTGGCAGCGCTGGCAGGCAGTCGGCCTGGACTCAACTAACGCTCGGCCCGCAGGAGACACGCGTGTTGTCGGGGCCGTTTCCCGATGGCGCAGACAAGGAGGGTTTGAAACTGACGCTGAAGCCTGATGCCTTCACACTCGACGATGAACTGCCGGTGCTGCGCCCGCAGCCCAAGCAGCTCGGCCTGCATCTGCCCATCAACCGTGATGACGGATCCGCCGAGCTCGGCGAATTGTTCGATAAATTTGCCGACACGCAGCTCGTGTCGGCTGCGGGTGCCGATGTGCGTGTCATCGTCTGGCCGCCAAGCATCGCTCTCGGAACCGATCAACACGCCTGCGTCTTTGCCTCGCCTAACCAAGGTGAAAAAGCCGCCTGGCTGCGCGGACAAATCGTCGGCGAGACGCATCCTCTGACTGAAGGCCTGAACTGGCAATCCCTGCTGGTGCGTGAAGGCATGATCGTGCCGCGTGATGATCGCGACCGCGTGCTGCTCTGGCAGGGCGAGCGTCCGCTGATCAGCCTGCGCCGTACCCAGGCAGGCGCATCCCAGCTGTTTTGCCATTTCGATCTCATCACCAGCAACGCCCGCAAGCTCCCCGCGCTTGCCGTGTTGCTGCACCGCTTCCTCCAGCAAGTGAGGCATGAAAAAATCGCGCTCGAAATCGGGAACTTCGACCTGCGTCAGCGACTCGTCGTCGCTCATGCTCAGGCTGAAAAAGCCGCACCGCTGACCCTGATCACGCATGCTCCGCCAGACAGCGTGGAGATCCCTGTCGCGCAAGCCCATCTGCTGCGCGCGCCCGCCCAGCCCGGCTTCTTCGAGGTGCGTCAGGCCGGCACACTGCTCCTGCGCGGTGCCGCCCACTTTGCCGATGCCCGTGAAGCCGATCTCTCCGCTGCAAAACCCTTTCAAGATCTCGCCAGCCTGAAGACCACGCAGACCGGCACCGCCATGGAATCGGATCCCAACTGGCGCCTTTGGCTGCTCATCCTGCTCGCAGCAATGCTGGGCAGCTGGTGGTGGGGCAGAGCCCCCATTCAAAAAGATTTAACCCCCGCTCCACAGGCCGCATGATCCTCCGCCACCCAGAATGGCTCACCCTGCTTCCCGTCCTGCTGCTTGCAGGCTGGTCCGGAATGATGGGGCCGGCGCTCGTCACGGCCGGTCAGGGTGCCGGGAGCGTGCACGCTTTTGTTCTCCATGATTGCACAAAATTGTTTCTCATGATAAACAGCTCGCATGTTGCTGCGTGAAACCATCCAGGCCGTTCTGGCCAATCCCATCTCGCTGCCGCGTGCGGCATCCGAAATAGTGCGCCGCCGCCAGCCGAAATGGAAGAGCTCCATGAACTCTCACGCCCTGGTGCTGACCGGTGTCCGGCGCTGTGGTAAAAGCACGCTTCAAGAGCAGATTCGACGCACGCTGAAAGGCGCATCGGTGACGATCCATCTTGAAGATACCCGGTTGTATGGATTGGGACCGGAAGATTTTGCCACGCTGCAGTCGGTCCTGGATGAAGCCCATCCAAAGGCTGCCATCTATCTGGATGAGGTTCAGGAGGTGCCTGAGTGGCAGCGCCTGGTGCGCGCCCTGCTCGATGCCGGACGTCGCGTCTGTGTGACGGGTTCCAATGCGAGCCTGCTCGGGCGTGAAATGGGTTCCAAGCTGACCGGCAGGCACATCTCTCATGAGGTGTATCCGTTTTCGTTTCAGGAGTATCTGGAATTCACGGGGGACCAAGCCAGTGCGGCAGGCTTGAAGAATTACCTGATGCGGGGCGGATTTGCAGCGGCTTTGATCGCTGGCCCGGATCAGGGCAGGGTTCTGTTGTCCGAGTTGCTGAGGGATGTGGTGCATCGGGACATTGTCTCCCGTCATTCTTTGCGCGCTGCACGGCCGCTGATGACACTGGCCTTGCATCTGCTGGCGCATCCCGGACAGCCCTTGTCACTGCAAGCCCTGGCAAAGGGGCTCGCCCTGCCATCGGTGGCACAGACGGGACGACTGGTGGAGTATCTGCAGGACGCATGGCTCTTACTCGCGCTGCCGCGTTTCAGTCCATCCTTCAAACAACGCATCAACAGTCCTCCCAAATACTATGCCGTCGACACTGGCCTCGCCGCTGCCAACAGCCCGAACCCCACGCCTGATCTCGGCAGAAAGCTGGAGAACGCCGTGATGCTGGCGCTGCGCCGACAGGGAGCCTCTCCCGCCTTCGCCGCTGCGCCGCATGAGTGGGAGTGTGATTTTGTAACCGCCGATCTCGCCATCCAATGCTGCGCGCGTCTGACGCCGGAAAATCGCCAGCGCGAATTGCGCGGCCTCATGGAAGCCGCCAGGCTGCCGGCAGCGGCTAAATCAAGACCGCGTGAATTGCTCGTGATCACGATGGATCAGGAGGATGAATTGACCGAGCAGGGCCGGCACATCCGCGTTATTCCAGCCTGGAAGTGGCTGGATTGAGCTGCCCAAAATCACCACCCCTGCATTGCTTTCTACATCATGATCCTCCGCCACCCAGAATGGCTCGCGCTGCTTCCCATCCTGCTGCTTGCCGGCTGGATGCTGCCGCGCCTGGGATTGTGGCGGCCGCTGCGGATTGCTTTGCTGTTGCTCATAACGCTCACGCTGGCACAGCCGCAATGGCGGAAGCTTGAAGATGGCATTGATCTATGGGTGCTGCTGGATTCATCTGTTTCAGCGGAGAAGCCGATGGCGAAGGGCCTGGCGGAATGGGAGAAGCTGCTGGAAAAACATCGCGGCAGAAATGATCGCCTCCATTACCTGAACTACGCCTCCGAGGTGATGCGGCGCGGGGCGGAAGGCGCGGAATTATATGAGCGCAACCGCCAGTCCACTCAGACGGGGTTGGCCATCACTCAGGCGCTCACTCTTGCGGGTCGTGAGGGCAAAGACCGTCCGGCGCGCGTGCTGGTGTTGAGTGATGGCTACTCGACGGAGCCGCTGCATGGCATCGCGGAGAAACTGACGCGCCAGAGTGTGGAGATGGACTACCGCGTGGTGCGTGATCCTGAGCCGACAGACTTCCGTGTGGCGGCACTGAACATCCCGACACGCTCGCAACTTGGTGAGCCTTTCCTCATCGAGATTGAGGTGCGCGGCACGCGCGATGGTAAGGTGCCGCTCACCGTGCTGCGGGATGGCCGCGAGTTGAAAACCACGGACGTCGAGGTGCAACTCGGCAGCGGGCGCATTCGTTTTACGGATCGGATTGGCTCGGCGGGTGTGGCGCATTATGAGGCGCTGATCGCCCCCGCGGTGGATGCGTTTCCGGGAAACAATCGCCATGAGGCCATGATCGAAATCGCAGGCGGTCCGCGTGTGCTGCTGCTCACTTCCTATCTGGATGATCCCGTGGCGCAGACCCTGCAGCGTCAGGGGTTCACGGTAGAAACGGTGACGAATCTGCGCGGCCTGCGCCCGGGGCAGATCGCGGGCGCCAAATGCGTGATCCTGAACAACGTGCCCGCCTTTGAACTGCCCGCTGATTTCCTGCGGGCGATGGATTTTTACGTGCGCGAGCAGGGCGGCGGACTGCTGATGGCGGGAGGGAAGAAGAGCTTCGCTGCGGGTGGTTATTTTGAGTCGGCGATTGATCCGCTGCTGCCGGTGTCGATGGAACTGAAGCAGGAGCACCGGAAGCTCATGGTCGCCATGGCCATCGTCATGGATCGCAGTGGCTCGATGAGCATGACGGTGCAAAACGGCTTCACCAAAATGTCGCTCGCGGATGAAGGCGCGGCGAATGCGGTGCGCTTTCTTTCACCGCAGGATCTGCTGACCGTCTTCGCAGTGGACAGCAGCGCGCATGAGATGGTGCCGCTGCAGCCCGTGGGCCCGAACCGTGACAAGATGGAAAGCGCGGTGCGCCGCATCGAGAGCACCGGCGGCGGCATCTATGTTTATCAGGGTCTGAAAGCCGCCTGGGATCAGCTCAAAGACGCGCCGGTTGGTCAGCGCCACATCATCCTCTTCTCCGACGCCGCAGATTCCGAGGAACCGGGCGACTACATCAAGCTCATCGACGAGATCATTGCCAACAGCGGCACCATCAGCGTGATCGCTCTCGGCAAGCGCAGTGATCCCGACGCTTGGCTGCTCGAAGACATCGCCAAGCGCGGCAAAGGCCGGCTCTTCTTCACCGACAAGGCCGAGGAGTTGCCGAGCATTTTCAGTCAGGAAACCGTCGCCGTCGCTCGCAGCGCCTTCATCACCGATCCCGTGAAAACCCTGAAGGCTGGCGGCTGGTTCGAGATCAGCGGACAGTCGCTCGACTGGCTGCCGGAGGCGGATGGCTACAATCTCAGCTACCTGCGCGACTGGGCCAGCCAGGCGCTCCTAACCAATGATGAATACAAAGCGCCGCTCGTCTCCTTCGGCCAGCGCGGCATCGGCCGCACGGCGGCCGTCAGCTTCCCGCTCGGCGGCGAGCATTCCAGCAAAGTGCGCGCATGGCCGAAGTATGGCGACTTCCTGCAAACCCTCACCCGCTGGCTGATGGGCGAGCAGTTGCCTCCAGGCATCGGTTTGAAACATCACATCGACGGCGATCTGCTCACGCTCGATCTCATGCATGACGCCGAGTGGGAACCGAAGCTACAAGCCAAACCACCGCGTGTGCTCATCGCGCATGGCAGTCGTGCTGAAGCCGCGCATGAGCTGGCGTGGGAGCGCCTCTCGCCCGGTCATTATCAGGCCAGCGTCACGCTGAAGGAAGGCGAGATGGTGCGCGGTGCGATCCAGCTCGGCGGCACCGCCTTGAACTTTGGCCCGACACTGCTCGGCACCAGCACCGAGTGGGCTTTTGATGAAGCCCGTGCCGAAGAATTGCGTCAAGTCTCCGCCAGCAGCGGCGGTCGTGAGCTGCTCGACTTCAGCCAGGCCTGGCGCAGCCCGCGAGTGCCGCGCTTTGCTGACATGCAGAGCTGGCTGCTCATCACCGCACTGCTGCTCATGCTCATCGAAGCACTCATCGCACGGACTGGCTGGCACCTGCCTGAGTGGGCCTTTGCCGGCTGGCAATGGAAGCGGCGCGAGAAACCGAAGGCTGCGGTGATGAAGCATCAGGCGCGATTGAAGACGCCCGAGCCTGCTGTCACGAATGAACCTGAAGCGGCGCCTCCGGTCATCGAAGTCACCCCCGCCGACCGCCAGCGCCGCTTCGACCGGGCGAAAAGAAAATAGTCCGTCACTTCGTCAGCAGCCAGCCCAGCAGATCGACAAAATCTTTTTCGGGAATCGTCTGTCCGAACACCGGCGGCATGAGTGACATGGGCGTGGGATCATCCTTTGCCACTTCGGTTTTTCCGACGCGATGTTCCTGGCCTGCGGCATCGGCGAGGATGATCACCTGCCCGGCTTCGCCTTTGAGGAAGCCGCTCATGGTGGAGCCATCCTTCAGCGTCAAGGTGTGAATGTGGAAATGCGCATCGACGTTGCGATTCGGGTCGAGGATGTCCTCGCACAACCGCTCCGCGCCGCGATTGCCGATGCCATCGAGCTGCGGCCCCACCAGTCCGCCCTCTCCGCCGATGCGGTGGCACGCCGCACAGTTCGTTAGGAAAAGCTGCTTCCCTTTTCCTGTATCCGGCCTGGCTTTGGCATAGGCTGATGAACGCGCGCTGATGAGCGCATCGAGCTGCTTCCGTTGTTCGGGTGAAATCGGCAAAGGCGGTGGAGCAGGCCGCGGTGGCATGAACGCAGCGAGCTTGTCGCGCAGCGCGGCAGGCGCTGTGTGTTGCAGCATCGCCGCCAGTGTTTTGAGTGAAGCGCGAGTGCTGTCCTCAGCCTGGAAATCATCCACGCTGATCACCGCCGGCTCAATGCGCGTCACGCCCAGCCACGCGTAGGCCTTGCCGTCATCACCATCGACGATCTCAAGACGCACCGCTTTGCCGGCATGCTTGGCGAGATCGAGTTCGACACGCTGACAAACATCGCTGCGAGGCGGGAAAGCACTGGCCAGCACCGCGCCATCTTTGGCATCGACGATGCGCACCAAATTCTTGTCGTGAGCTTTGGCTGCGGGAAGTCCGCGATGCCCGTTGATCCAGAGCGCGAGCTTCGAAGGAGCGGCAAAATCCTTCGAACGCAGAATGCCCGTCAGCTTCTCTTCATCCCCGCCTTTGACCATGCTCTGCAACACTTTTGCTTCACTGCCATCCGAACACTGGCGCGATTGCAGCGACCACTTCGGCGCGGTGTTGGCTGAAGCGAGTGATGTCCATGCTGGCGCTGCCTTCTGATCCAGCGACGCGAGCAATTTCACCGCCAGTTCCTGCGCCCAGGCGAGGAGTTCAGCATTCGCCGGTGCCCCGCGCTCGCTGAGGCCGTCGTGGATGGCGGTGAGGAGTGGCAGCGCGGTGTTGGAGTCTTGGAGTGATGATTTCTTGGCACTGGCGAGGGCCTGAGAGACCAGTGCCGCATCACCATAGCGGGCGATGTGGATGAGGCTTGCCGGTTTGATGCTTTGCCCGGTTTGCAGGTGCTGAAAAGAATATGAAGCTGCGTCAGCCGTTGGAACAGCCTGGAGCACTTCGACGAACCAAGGTTTGTTCATCATCCTTTCTATCCATCTGCACGCCTCGGGGTCATTGCGCCATCCGGGTTGCGAAAGCACATCCCGCAACAGCAGCCGGAGGGCATACACATAAGACTCATCGCCCAACCTGTGAGATAACCAGTTCTCCGGCCCGGGCGGGGAAAGCAGATTGTTGGTAAGCTGGACCAACATTTTCAACATAATCCCGTGCCAGTTTGGATCACCCACGACAAAGTCCGGACGTTGCAGGAGCGCCTGAGTTGCCGCCCGCCCTATCGCACTGCCACGACCATCAAAGGCAATGCCCAGGTTCCATTTTTCCCAAGGATTAAGTTTGTCATAAGAGCCAATGACCTGAGCCGCGTGCGACATCACCAGACCATCGAGTTTCGAGCCCTGGTCCTCGATCCAACTTCCTCCGGTATGAAGTGCACGTAGAACGTTCGAAACGAGAAAGCGCTCTCCGAGGTAAGACAAAGCCCACATGGAATAGGCGGTGCGCATATCAGACTTTGGCCAATCGACATGCATGTGATGGAAATCGCCGATGTCGTTTTCCCGCAGATCTGAAGGCTCGCGATCACCCTGCGCGACCATGGAATCACCTGATTCGAAGACGCGAAAGAATTCTGGCAGCCACTCTTGGGTGCCACGCTGCTTTACTTCTCGAAGTGCGAGATGACGGCGCGTGAGATTTGGATTGCCTAATTCATCCGCAATCTCCTTTGCGGGCATCGCTGTGAAGTCGTTCCGTTGTGGCTTTGAGTCCTTCTTCACCACCCGCCAGATCCGCCCGCGTTCCTTGTCGCGGCCCGGATGATCGAGCGGCACTTCGTAGTGGCCGATGATGCGGTTGTAGAAGTCGGCGATGTAGAGGGCGTTGTCGGGGCCGAGCTGGAGATCGACGGGGCGGAACCAGGGGTCGTCGCTGGTGAGGAAGTCGGGTTGTTCGTTGGCCTTCGGGGTGCTGCCGGTGAAGGTGACTTGGTCGTGGTTCACTTTCGAGGTGACGCAGTTGCCGACAAACATGTGATCATCCCACTCGGGGCCCCAGACGCCGCCGTCGATATAGACGATGCCGCAGATACCGGTGCTGCCGTGCGTGTGCTGGCACATGACGGGCGCAAAGCCGAGTCCGTCATGCGGTTTGCCAAAGCTCGGGTAATGCGCGCCGCGAATGAGCTGGTAGATCGGCGAGCTGTGGCAGTCGGCGCTGTAAAGATTGCCGTAACGATCCCAGCACAAGCCAAAAGGATTCACCTGGCCGTGGGTCCAGGGCTCGATGCGTGAGCCATCGGGACGGAAGCGGAAGACGTTGCCGCTGTGGAGTTCGAGACGACGGCCAGGAATATCGAATGACGAAGCTCCAATGACGAAAGAATGACGAAGGCCTAATGACGATGTGCTGGAATTCTGACTTAGAGCAGTGGGGCTTATTTCGTCATTCGGATTTAGGGAATTCGTCATTTTCACGTCGCCATTCCATCTCTCGGCGCTTACTTCAAACCGGCTGGTGTTGTTGAATCCATGCGTCGCATAAATCCAGCCATCCAGGCCTAACCGAAAGC
>CAJCCF010000142.1 GCA_903960845.1 uncultured Verrucomicrobiota bacterium
ACCATCATTTTTGGCGGTGTGGCAAAACTCTCCACGGATGGCCTGCCCCCATTCCTGTTTTATCTGGCCGGCAGCACACCATGGAATTATTTTGCCGCCTGCCTGACCAAAACTTCCACTACTTTCAAGGACAACACCGGGCTTTTCGGCAAGGTCTATTTTCCGCGTCTGATCACACCGCTTTCCATCGTGATCTCGACACTCATCCAGTTCGGCATTCAGTTCGGCCTGCTGGGAGCAACCTTGGTTTGGTATTTGTTCACCGGCTCATCAGTCCATCCCAATTGGTCGGGTATCCTCGTGGGCACACCATTGCTTGTGATCATGCTCGGGGCTCTTGGCCTAGGCTTCGGCATCATCGTCTCTTCACTGACCACAAAGTATCGCGACCTCGCTTTCCTCATCAATTTTGGCGTCCAACTGGCCATGTATGCCACGCCTGTTGTTTATCCCCTATCAAGCGTTCCTGACAAGTACCGGCACCTCATCGAACTGAATCCAATGACCGGCATCGTGGAGGCGTTTCGTTCCATCTATCTCGGTATCGGCTCATTCTCTTGGCCTTTGTTAATCTATTCAGCGAGCTTCACGGTCATCACTCTTCTACTCGGCATCCTCATCTTTAATCGCGTCGAAAAGACATTCATGGACACTGTTTAACAGGGCACTGCAAATGTCAGACACCGTCATTTCAGTGGAGAACATCTCCAAACTGTACCGCCTCGGGCAGGTGGGCACTGGTACACTGTCCCATGATCTCAATCGTTGGTGGCACCGCATACGCGGGAAAGACGATCCATACGTCAAAGTTGGCCGGGTCAACGACCGCACCCAAAAGTCCGAAAGCGACTATGTATGGTCTCTTCAGGATGTCAGTTTCGAGGTTAAACAGGGAGAGGTGCTGGGCATCATTGGGCGCAATGGAGCTGGCAAAAGCACGCTGTTAAAAATTCTCTCGCGCGTGACCGCCCCAACCTCAGGACGCATCAGGGTCAAGGGACGTGTAGCCTCTCTTCTTGAAGTCGGCACTGGCTTTCACCCTGAGCTGACAGGTCGTGAGAACATCTATCTAAATGGGGCGATCCTCGGCATGAGAAAGGCTGAGATAAATCAGAAGCTCGATGAGATCGTGGAATTCTCTGGCTGCGCCGCCTATCTAGACACACCTGTGAAACGCTACAGTTCGGGCATGACCGTGCGTCTAGCCTTTGCAGTGGCCGCCTATCTCGATGCTGAGGTTCTCGTTATTGATGAAGTGCTTGCGGTTGGCGATGCCGATTTTCAAAAGAAGTGTCTGGACAAGATAGAGAACGTTTCCAGAAGCGGACGCACCATTCTTTTTGTTAGCCATAACATGGGAACAATCAGTTCTCTGTGCAGTCGGGCCATCCTTCTCGATAAAGGGCGCGTGATTGCGGACGGCCCACCCTCTGAGACCATCATGGCTTACTACACAAAGGGTAAAGCAACGCCGTTCATGGTTGATTTTACCCAAGGAGCACCCATTGCCGGCGAAGGTGCTACCCTGCTTTCCGGAATGGTGGCGAACAGTGATGGCACTCCCGCTCCGGAAGTCTCAATCACACAATCCTGCGAGATCAGGATGCGTTACCGAATCGACCGTCGACCCATCTCAGCCCTCTTCCCGAACTTCTTTTTTAACGACAGTTCTGGAGCCTGCGCTTTTGTTTCCTCCGCTCAGAGTGGGGGCATCCCAACCGATCCTGGGATTTATGAAGCCGTCTGCCATCTGCCCGCAAATTTCTTGAATGACGGCACCTATTTTGTAAGTCTCGCACTCACTCAAATTGACGGCAGGGTAAAGATCGCCTTTTTTGAAAAAGACGCCCTCTGCTTACACGCACGCGATCCGATGGAAGAAACCCTCCACACCAGTAGAAATGGCTGGGCTGGTCCCATACCGGGCACTCTACGCCCGCAACTCTCTTGGTCAGTTACTTACCTCTCATGAAAGTCATCATCCTATGTGGTGGTTTAGGCACGCGGCTGCGTGAAGAAACCGAATACAGACCCAAGCCAATGGTGCCGATCGGCAATCAGCCGATCATCTGGCACATCATGAAAACCTATGCTCACCATGGCTTCAAAGAGTTCGTGTTGTGCCTGGGTTACAAGGGGGACGTTATAAAGGACTATTTCCGCAACTACCTCTGGAATCGT
>CAJCCF010000143.1 GCA_903960845.1 uncultured Verrucomicrobiota bacterium
ATCGGGGTCGGACATTGACCTGACACTGTGCGGTGCGGGGCTAACCTTCAGTCTGCTTGCGCGGATTGACACGGCCTTGGATGATCTCTTGCTGCCCTACGAGATCGATCTCTCCCTGATGTCCTCCATCACGCATCCGGCGCTGCTCGACCACATCCAACGGGTGGGTGTGGTGCTCTATGAACGGAATGCCCTGCCGCTGGAAGCCATGCCTGCTTGAGCGAAGCCGAAACCCGCAACAAATCGTTAATTAGGCCGGGGCATCGTCTCGCTTGAGGCGGTTTACGGCAGCCTCACCTTTCCATGCGGCACGCTGACGTGCGGGTGATCGGCGGCGAGGAAACGCCAGGGGAAATCCACGGCCTGGCTGATGCCCACCCGGATGTCGGTGATCACGCGCGGCGTCTTCGACGCGACGCGCAGGCCACAGGAGGCTGGTTTGCCACGACCGGCCATGATCGTGCCGTGATGCTCGCCGGTGATGCCGAGCGCTTTGCCGAGCTTGCCGGGTCCGGAGCAGAGTTCCTGCGGTTTCAGTTTGCACCTCCGCTCCTGCATCTGCCCGATGCCACGACGCGGTTCCAGGGCCCGGATGAGGACGAGTCCGTCCTGCGCGCCGCCTTTGACGAGCAGGTTGAAGAGCCAGTACATGCCGTAGTTCAGATACACGTAAGCGGTGCCGGGCGGCTGGTTGGCCACAAACTCACGCGCACTCGGCCTGGAGGCCGTGTGGCAGGCGGCATCCCCCTCCACGGCATAGGCTTCCGTCTCCACGATGATGCCGGAGCAGCCCTGCCACTCGAGCTCCACACCGATCAGATCATGCGCCACGGTCAGGACATCGCGCTCAAAGAAGTCGGGTTTCAGAAAAGCCATGCCTGACTGTGCCGTCTCGTGTCATCAACGCAAGACGCTGACCGCCGCGCCCGGTCTTCATGAACGGGAGTTGGAGGATTCCTCGGCATTCACGAAAGTGGGGTGTCATTGCTGCCAAAAGGCGGGGATCTGTGGCGTATTGGAGCGATGTCTCTTCCCTGGCGCTCTTTTCTCTGCGGTCTGTGTCTGATCCCGATTTCGTCCATGATCGCCGCTGTGGTGCGGGTGGAGGTGACTGCGCGCACGGATCTGGGCAAGACGGGGTATGAGCAGATCGTGGGGCGGCTGCATTATGAAATTGATCCGGCGCTGCCCGGCAATGCCATCATTGCTGATGTCGGACTGGCTCCGGCGAATGCGGCGGGGCGGGTGAGTTTTTCCTCGGACCTGCGTCTCTTGAAACCCAGGGACGCGGCGCGCAGCAATGGCGCGGCCTGGTTCGAGATCCCCAATCGCGGTGGCAAGGCGAGCCTGCCGGCGGCGATGATGCAGCAGGGCTTCACACTGGTGAATGTCGGCTGGGAGTTTGATGTGTCTGACAAGAAGGACGCGCTGCGACTTGAAGTGCCACGCGCGAAGAACAAGGATGGCTCGCCGATTCGCGGCGTGGTGAGTGCGCAGTTCACGCCGGACAAGAAGAGCGAAGAAGTGAGCTTCAGCGATCTGATCGAGTATCCGCCCGTGGACATCAAGGGGCCCGGCAGCAAGCTCATCGTGCGCACGCAGGCGGCGTTTCCGGGTGGTGCTGAAGTGCCGCGTGCGAAGTGGCGCTTCAGCAACAACCGCCTGCATCTCGACGGCGGGTTCGTCCCGGGCAGGACGTATGAGCTGTTCTACCTGAGCGAAGCGCCGCCTGTCGCGGGGCTCGGCTATGCGGCGATTCGCGATGCCGTGGCGTGGCTGAAGCATGACGCGACGTCGCTCGCGCCGGTGAAGCAGGCGTATGCGTTTGGTTCATCGCAATGCGGACGTTTCCTGCGCGACTTCGTTTATCTCGGCTTCAACACGGATGAGCAAAATCGCATGGCGCTCGATGGCGTGATGGCGCACGTCGCGGGCGGTGGCCGGCTCGTGCTGAATCAGCGCTGGGCCACGCCACGCGATCTCGCGAGCTTTCACACCGCGTCGTATCCCTTTGCGGATTCGGCGCAGCGTGATCCGATCAGCGGGCAGTCTGAAGGTGTGATCGACAACCCGCGCGTGAAACATGCGCCGAAGATCTTCTACACCAACACGGCAGCCGAATATTGGGGCGGTGGTCGCGTCGCAGCGCTCACGCACACGAACGTCGAAGGCACCAGGGACATCCCGTTCCCGGACAACGTGCGCTCGTATTTCTTCGCGGGCACCTCGCACGGTCCCGCGCCATTTCCGCCCACGGCAACCGCGAAGGACGGACTGCTCGCTGATCCGATCAATGCAAGCGCGACGGTGAACGCGCTGCGTTGGGCGATGCATCGCTGGGTTGCTGAGGGCACCGCGCCGCCGCCAAGTGTGTATCCGAAACTCAGCGACGGCACGCTCACACCGGTGGCGGAGATTCGCTTTCCAAAGGTGCCTGGAATCACCGCGCCAAAAACAGTGAAAGCCGGTGGCCGCGTGCGCAATCCACAACTCCCCGATGGCGCCGGCGAAGGCACCGGACTGCCCTTGCTCGTGCCGCAGGTCGATACGGATGGCAATGACCTCGGTGGCATCCTCATGCCTGATCTCGCCGTGCCCCTCGGCACCGCTGCGGGTTGGGTGTTCCGCCCCAAGTCAACGGGTTCACCGCACGAACTCGTGATGCTGCGCGGGGCATGGGTGCCTCTGGCGCCGACCCAAGCTCAGCGTGAGAAGATGAACGATCCACGTCCGTCCCTCGAAGAGCGTTACGCCTCGAAGGACGAGTTCATGGCGAAGGTGAAAGCCGCCATCAAGAAGCTCATCAAACAGCGCCTGATGCTCGACGACGACTTGGAACCGCAGCTCAAACAGGCTGGCGAACGCTGGGACTGGGTCGTGCGCCAGCCAGCCCGGTAAGCATTGCAACTCAATCCACCTTGATCAAAAAAACCATGACCCGCTCCCGCTTCCATCATCTTTTGTTTGCCGTCCTCCTCACTGGCTTCACGGCCCAGGCAACCGCGCAAAGCCCTTACCGCAAGATCCTCTTCCTCGGCAACAGCATCACCAGGCATGGTCCAAAAGCGGACATCGACTGGTCAGGAAATTGGGGCATGGCGGCGAGCGCGGAATCAAAAGATTATGTGCATCTGGTGACGAAAGCGCTGGCGGAGAAGTCCGGTGCCAAGCCTGAGGTGCTGGTGAAAAACATCGCCGATTTCGAGCGCGCTTATGCGGGCTACGATGTGGCCGGGAAAATGAAAGACGTGATCGGCTTCGGCGCGGATTTGATCATCATCGCCATCGGCGAAAACGTGCCGGGACTGAAATCAGCGGAAGACGCGGCGAAGTTTCAGGCCAGCGTCAGCAGGCTCCTCACCGCCCTTCAAGGCGACCGCAAACCGACCCTCCTGGTGCGCAGTTGTTTCTGGGCCAATGCCGCCAAGGACGAGGCCCTGCAGAAGGCTTGCGGCGAGGCCGGCGGCATCTTCGTCAACATCGGCCCGCTGAGCAAAGATCAGGGTAACTACGCCCGATCCGAGCGGCCGTTCAAACACGCCGGGGTCGCCAATCACCCCGGCGACAAGGGCATGGCGGCGATTGCGGCAGCCATCGTGAAGGCGGTGCCGTAGCCCGCCACGCGCTGCCAGCGCCGGCTTTCTGCATTTCGACAAAATTAGCGTCCAAAGTCGTTCCCTTTCCGCCTTATACTCCTGCAATGATCCGGTCCCGCTTACACTTTTCTCTTTTCCTGCTCTCCTGCATCGCGAGCGGCAGCACGTTTGCCGCAGGCGATGGCGCGCAGCGCGAGGCCCTGAAGTTCTTCGAGAAGGAGGTGCGCCCGATCCTGGTGAACCGCTGTTACGACTGCCACAGCAAGACCAAGCAAAAGGGCGGGCTGCGCGTGGATCACGTCGGCTACCTGAAAACGGGTGGTGACACGGGGCCGGCGCTCATTCCCGGACAGCCGGAGAAGTCGGCGATGATCGAAGCGATTCATTACCAGAACGACGAATTTAAAATGCCGCCGAAAAACAACGGTGGGAAGATGCCGGACGCCGAGATCGCGATCCTGGAGAAGTGGATCAGGCTGGGCGCACCATGGCCGGAAGATTCGGCTAACAAAGTGGTGGTGACCGAGGGCGGCTTCACGGAGGAGCAGCGCAAGTATTGGTTCTTCCAGCCTGTGGCAAAAGTGTCACCGCCGAAAGTGGAGGGCCAGTGGGTGCGCAACGACATCGACCGCTTCATCGCGGCGAAACAGGCGGAAATGAAACTCACCCCGGCTCAGGAAGCGGGACGGCATGAATTGGTTAGGCGCGTGTATTTTGACCTGCATGGCCTGCCGCCGACGCGTCAGCAGATCGATGCCTTTGTGAATGACCAGGACCCGCAGGCTTACGAAAAGCTGGTGGATGAACTGCTGGCCAGCCCGCTTTACGGCGAGCGCTGGGCGCAGCATTGGCTGGACCTGGCGCGCTATGCCGAGAGTGATGGTTACAATCAGGATGCCTACCGCACCTCCGTGTGGCCGTATCGCGATTACGTCATCAAGTCGCTGAACGAAGACAAGCCCTACGACCAGTTCGTGCGCGAGCAGATCGCCGGCGACGAGATCGCACCGGAGAATCCGGAGGTGCTCACCGCCACGCAGTACCTGCGGATGCCGGTCTATGAATACAATCAGCGCGATGTGGCCGGGCAGTGGGACATCATCCTCACCGACATGACCGACACGACGGGCGAGCTCTTCCTCGGCCTCAGCATGGGCTGCGCGCACTGCCACAATCACAAATTCGATCCCATCCTGCAAAAGGACTACTACCGCCTGCGCGCCTTTTTTGCCCCGGTCATGTGGCGTGATGACATGACGCTCGGCACGCCGGAGGAGAAGGCGCGTTTTGCGGAACAGCAGGCAAAATGGGAAGCCGCCACCGCTGACATCCGCGCCAGGATGGACGCGATCACCACGCCTATCCAGGAAGGCAAAACCCGCTCTGCGGCCAAGCGTTTCAACGATGACCTGCAAGTGATGCTGAACAAAACGCCGGAGCAGCGCGAGCCTCTGGAGAAGCAGCTCGTCGGACTTTGCGAACGCCAGATGTATGACAAAGCAGACGTGAAGAAATCGATCAAGAACGACGCCGACAAGGCGCGCTACGCGGCGCTGGAGGAGGAACTGAAGCAGTTCGATCAGCTCAAGCCGAAACCGCTGCTGGATGCCTTTGTCGCCACCGATGTGGGGCCGAAAGCCCCGGAGGTGTCGATCAAAACGCGGAAAGGTGAACAAAAGATCAATCCCGGCTTCCTCACGCTGCTGGAGCCAAAGGAGCCCGTCATCAAGGCGATGGCCAACTCCACGGGACGGCGCACCGCGCTGGCAAACTGGATCACCCGACCTGACAACCAGCTCTCCACGCGCGTGATCGTGAACCGCGTGTGGCAGTATCATTTCGGCCGCGGCATCGTCGCCACCGCGAGTGATTTCGGCAAGCTGGGTGAGAAGCCCACGCATCCCGAACTGCTCGACTTTCTCACCGGCCGCTTCGTCGCCAACGGCTGGCGTTTGAAGAAGCTGCACCGGGACATCATGCTCTCCGCCACGTATCGCCAGACCGCACGCCGCGAACCCGCGGAGAGCGAGCTGAAGACGGATCCCTCCAACCGCTTCCTGTGGCGCTTCAATCCACGCCGTCTCGATGCCGAGCAGGTGCGTGACGCCCTGCTCGCCGCCAGCGGTGAACTTGATCCAAAAGCCAGCGGCCCCGCCGAGGATGGCAATGGCACGCGCCGCTCGGTTTACACGATGAAGAAGCGCAACAATCAAAACGAGCTGCTGCGCGCGCTCGATGCGCCGACAGGATTTACCAGCACCTCGGAACGCCAGAGCACGACGACACCGACACAGGCGCTGCAATTGCTCAACGGCGACTGGCTGCTGGCGCGCTCACGCAAACTGGCCGACCGCGTGGAGAACATCGACGATGCCTGGCTGGCCGTGCTCGGCCGTCCGCCCACAGCCAGGGAGCGCGCCACCGCCGAGGCGTTTCTGAAAAAACGCGCAGGCACCGAGAAACCACTCCCGCGTGCCGATGCGGAGGCGGATGAAGATGGCGCCGGGTTCAAGGAAAACACGGCACATGAACGCCTGCTCGTGCAGCCCGGAGAAAAGGAGGGAGACGAGTTCACCATCGAAGCCATCGTGAGCCTGAACAGCATTGATGTGAATGCCTCCGTGCGCACCATCGCCTCGCGCTGGGCAGGCGGGAAAGACAGCGTCGAAGCCTTTGGTTGGAGCCTCGGCGTGACCGGTGAAAAATCGCGCTTCAAGCCGCGCAATGTCATCGTGCAAGTCGTCGGCGAGGATGAGAACTCAAACATCGGCTACCAGGTCGTGCCGTCGAACATCCACATTGAACTCGGCCGCCGCTATCACCTCAGTGCCCGCGTGTCATGCACCGGGCACAACGTCACTTACACCGTGCGTGATCTGGAGACACCTGGAGCCACCGTGCAGTCCGTCGTGGTGCCGATGGACATCCGTTCGAAGCTCAGCATGGGCACGTCACAAATCGTGATCGGCGGCCTGAACAAACGTGCGCCGACGCATCAGTGGGACGGCCGGATCGAAGCCCTTCGCATCGCGGGCGGGGCCCTGCCGGACAAGGATCTGAACGTCAATCCCGAGCGCTGGAATGCCGGCCTCATCACCTGGCGCAGCGCGGATCCGCTGACCTCACAATTCGAGTGGAACGGCACGGACAACAAGATTGCCGAAGCCAACGATCCTTTCCGTCAGGCGATGAATGATCTCTGCCAGATCCTGCTCAACACGAACGAGTTCTTCTACCTCCACTAACTAAATGTCCTGCAACCGATTCGACATCCCGCACTCGCGTCGCGAGTTTCTGCAAACGGCCGGTGGCGGCTTTGGAGCCGTGGCGCTGGCCGCCCTGATGAGCGACCAGGCACACGCGGCGCCACCGCGACTGCCGCAGCGTGCCGCAAAGGCGAAGAGTGTGATCTTCCTCTTCATGGAAGGCGGCCCGAGCCACCTCGACACCTTTGATTACAAGCCGCTGCTG
>CAJCCF010000144.1 GCA_903960845.1 uncultured Verrucomicrobiota bacterium
CTTCAACGTTACAAAGACCTTCAGGATATCATCTCCATTCTGGGCATGGATGAACTCAGCGACGACGATAAACTCACTGTCTTCCGTGCCCGCAAGCTTCAGCGCTTCCTCTCCCAGCCCTTCACTGTGGCCGAAATCTTCACTGGCACCAAAGGCGAATACGTCTCTGTCAAAGACACCATCCGTGGTTTCGCCGAAATCCTCGACGGTAAACACGACGATGTCCCTGAAGCCAACTTCTACATGAAGGGCAGCATTGACAGCGTCAAGAAGGCCTGACAACTGCGCGCTGCTCGAAAATGACGAATTCCGAAGCACGAATGACGAACCCATAACTTGAAGCAGTCTCCTACCTTCTAGATCTTCCTCATTAGTCATTCCTTCGTCATTCGGATTTACTCATTCGTCATTCTTTCCCAAGCCATGCCCCTCAAACTTGAAATCGTCACCCCAGAAGCCCGCATCTTTTCAGATGACGTAGATACCGTTGTGCTTCCAGGATACGAAGGTGAGATGGGCGTCCTGCCGGCTCACGCACTTTTGGTAACCACTCTCAAGCCTGGTGAATTGCGCTACACCAAAGGCGGCAAGACCACTGAAATGGCAGTGGGTGAAGGATTGGTCGAAGTCACCGGAACAACCACGAGGGTTCTAACCGATATGGCCATTCACGCCGATGCTATCGATGAGAAAGCCGTCGAAGAAGCCATTGCCCGCGCTCACAAATCTCTTGAAGAACTCAAGCCTGGCGAGCATCAGGAAGAGGTCGCTGCCGTTATGGCAATGATCCAGCGCAGCACAGCCCAGCTTCACTTGAAGCGTAAGCGCAGAGTCCTGTGATTGCCGCTGAGGCGACTGTTACAGTGGTGAATTTCTGCTTAGATTTTTAATATCAATGCGGCGTAGTGGCGATCCACTCCCGATAGATGCGCGCTGATTTCGGCTTCTCACCCCAAGATATGGTTCCGCTTCATTCGCGTGAGAACCCCACCTGTCGAGCATTCCCCATTTAGCATGGTGGAGAGCTCAACAATTGGGGTGATCGCAGAAGATGATTTTCGATCCAAGTTTACTCGGTTGGAGCAGAGGGCGTGGAGTCGACAATGTCTGTGTTTGATGTTTTCACTGCTTCCGGAACTGGCGCAGGCGGAGCCTCGGTGGCGTGGCCTGTGTCATGATGAGTATCATCGTCATGATGATGATCATCTTCATCGTGTCGGTTCTCGCGTGGATCATGACCTTCTTGGTGCAGAATGTCTGCATGATCAGTAACGCCCTTGAGATGTGTCCTGAACTTGCGGTGACGCTGGCGCTCGGGAAGCGGACTGATTTGCATGTTGATGTTTCGACCGGCCATCTTCGGCTCCTGATCGGGACTGCCCATGGTCAATAAGTCCGCCTTGATCTTGGCTGCAAGCGCGTGGCCAAGTTCCTGATGCGCCATCTGACGTCCGCGGAACTGGAGTTGCAGGCGCACTTTGTGACCTTCTGCGAGGAAGTCTTCAGCATGTGTGATCTTGATTTTGTAGTCGTGCGGATCGATTCCGATACGGAACTTCATCTCTTTCACCTTGCCGCCCTTCTGGTGCTTGTGAGCTTCCTTCTTCTGCTTTTCCTGGGCGTATTTGTATTTGCCGTAGTCGACGATTTTGCAAACCGGGGGATCAGCGGTTGCGGCGACTTCCACAAGGTCTAGTCCGCGCTCGCGTGCCATGCGCAAAGCCACTGAGGTGGCAAGAACCCCATACTGCTGATTAGTGACGCCATCGACGACGCGCACTTTCGGTGAGCGGATGCGCTCGTTGATGCGAGTCTGGTCAACGTAGCGTCCATTTGGCGGTCTGCGGTTACCCTGCTGCCCCATAGGCGGACGGCCACCACCCATAGGCGGGCGGAAAGACCCCTGAGCACCAGGAGGGCCGGTGGGACGTGGTGCGGGTGCCTGACCACCTGCGGCACTGCTTGCGCCGATTGGTCGCTGAGCGGGCGGCGGTCCTCCCACACCACCTGCGACTGGACCAGCGGGGCGGGGTGGCTGCGGTGTGTTTCCTTGGTTTGGGCGACCGGCAAATTGGCCGCTACTCAGATTATTGAATGGATTGCTTATGGGGGACCTCCAGGTGGTTTGGGTTTCGAGAGAAGGTCATGATTGACCACTCGAAATTCGGACACGCGTATGGCACGGGACGGGTCAAGCATATCAGACCGTGCGGATTCGCGGCAGCATAGACGACTCATCCCTATCCCGATCATGCGGGGTGGTGTGAGAGGAAAAGTGTAATGTCATGCTAAAAAACGCTGTGTGGGGACTCTGGCTCGGGCGTTTGAGAGTTCCGGCAGGCAAAATGCCAGCCCATCCACAACGCTTACCATAACTACTTTCTTAGCAACGGGCAAGATGATTTACGACAAAGTCTCGTCACATGACTGATAACACCAGTTCTGGCAAAAAGCATTTCTTGCCCGAGTCTCCCGCTTCCGCTTGGATTTACACGACCATGACGTTTTCGTTCCATCTGCTACAGCGCTGGCGCAAAGAGGCCTGCATCGCTGCTGCCATGCTGGCTACGCTGGTTGGTCCTTTTTTGCTGAAGCCCAAGGAAACCTCAGCGCCAGTTCAATTCGATCGTCGGATTGTCATCGTGACGCCTCATCATGAGCGGATCCGGGACGAGTTTGGCCGAGGTTTTGCAAGACATTGGCAGGCAAAAACAGGCGAGAAGATTTTTGTCGATTGGCGCGTGCCCGGCGGAACCTCGGAGATCGCGATGATGTTGAAATCAGAGTTCACCGCCGCCTTTCAACAACATTGGACACGGGCCCTTGGAAAAGTCTGGACAGCCGAGGTGGCACAGAGCTGCCTGAATGCAAAGGCCGCCGGGACAGACCCGGCACGAGTGGCGTTTCTCAAGTCCAATGTGGGTATCGGGATTGATGTATTTTTTGGCGGAGGCGGATTTGATTTTCAGATTCAGGCTGATTCAGGGACTCTGGTTTCACAATCCAAATCCGGAACCGGGCTGGCAGCGATCCGTCAGCGGCATGAAGATTGGTTTACGGAGGCGATTATTCCCGAAAAGACGGGCGGCGAGCCATTCCGGGATTCTCAGGACCGCTGGTGCGGCACCTGCCTGTCGAGCTTTGGCATTGTCTTCAATCGCGATGTGCTCCGGCGGCTAGGCATCGAGAAAGATCCCACCCAATGGCGTGATCTCGCCGACCCTCGTTTGCGCGGTATGGTGGCTTTGGCTGATCCGGGACGCAGCAGTTCAGTGACCAAAGCTTTCGAGATGCTTATACAGCAGGCCATGCAGCAGAGTATCGCGAGACTTACGAGGGAGCCGGGGACATTGAAGCCGGGCGAGATTGAAGCTGCGGGCATTCGGCTGGGCTGGGTGGAGGGTCTGAAGTTGATCCAATGTATCAGCGCGAACTCGCGCTACTACAGCGATACATCGACCAAAATTCCGCTGGATGTGATGCGTGGTGATGCCGCCGCCGGCATGTGCATTGACTTTTACGGACGCACTACGGAGGAGATGGTGCGGCGGAAGGATGGTTCCTCGCGGGTTGGGTTCATCATGCCTTTCGGCGGCACTTCGATCAGTGTCGATCCCATCGCCATGCTGCGCGGGGCTCCCGAGCCGGAACTGGCCACAGGGTTCATGGAATATGTGCTCAGCGATGAGGGGCAACGCCTCTGGGGTTTCCGTGTTGGCGTTCTTGGCGGTCCGGAGAAAAGTGCGCTCAGGCGGTTGCCAGTCCGTCGTGATTTTTACAAGCCGGAACTGACGGCACTGATGAGCGATGGTTCCGAAATGCCCTATGAAAAGGCGAAAGCCTTCACCTATCACCCGGAGTGGACCGGCCCGGCTTTCAGCGCCATCAGATTCCTCATCAGGGTGCTTTGCGTGGATACGCATGAAGAGCAGCGATTTGCCTGGCAGTGTTTGATCGAGACTGATTTCCCCCCTCTTGCCGGCAAAGTTTTCCATGACCTGCAAAGCGTGCGCTATGAGACAACGTTGGGCAAAATCAGCAAGGTCATCCGTTCCCGTGACAAAATAGCTGAGACCCAGCTGGCCAGGCAACTGGGTGACACCTTTCGAGGCAATTACCATCTTGCCGCCGATCTTGCCCGACGGGGAAATTGATGAGCAGGTGAAGATGTATTCTGTGAGATTGGCCTCACCCAGATTCCAAGGGCTAGGAAATAGGTGCTGATTTTGTCTAGAATGCAGTGGGTGGGTGCGTTTAC
>CAJCCF010000145.1 GCA_903960845.1 uncultured Verrucomicrobiota bacterium
GGCCTCTGCGATCTTTCCAGAAAAGGAAGGAACAGAGGGGCAGAAAAGGCCCGGCGTCCGCAACCTTCATTCCTTATCCCTCATCCTTTCCGAATGTCTCTCGGCCAACTCCTCCTCACCGGCGTCCCCGGTCCTGTTCTCGACCCGGAAACGGCGGCCCGTTTTAAAAAACTCCAGCCCGGCGGCTTCATCCTCTTCGGTCGCAATATCATCTCGCCGGAACAGGTGCGGAAGCTCATCGATGACTTGCGCGACCTCTCGGACATCGAGCCCTTCATCACCATTGATCAGGAAGGCGGGCGTGTTTCCAGGCTCCGCCTGATCGGCGAGGAGCCACCGAATGCCCAGCAACTGCGCGACAAGGGAGACATCGGTTTGATCAAGCAACACGGCAAGCTGACAGGTCAGCTCCTGCGGCAGTTCGGCTTCAATCTCGATCTCTGCCCGGTGCTCGATATCTCTCACGATGACACGGCCGACAACTCGCTCAAAGGCCGTTGCTGGGGTAAAACCACGCAGCAGGTGATCGACAACGCCGGCACTTTCAATCGTGCCATGCGCGCCCAGGGCGTCCTCAGTTGTGCCAAGCATTTCCCAGGTTACGGCCCGGCTGAGTGTGATCCTCATGAGTTCCTGCCGGTCATCACGAAATCCAGCGAGGAGATGCTGATGAGCGAGCTAATGCCCTACACCGCACTGCTGCCGGAGCTCGACAGCGTGATGACCTGCCACAGCAACTACACCGCGTATGATCCCGACCGCGGACGCTGGCCCGCCAGCCTTAGTCACAACATTTGCACCAAGCTGCTGCGTGATCAGCTCGGCTTTGAAGGTCTGGCCATGACGGACGATCTCGACATGGGAGCCATCCTCAATGAAGTCACTTTCGAGCAGGCCATTCAGGAGGCCGTGCGTGCTGGCAATGACCTGGTCATGATCTGCCACCGGCTGGAGATGGTCGAGCTGGCAAGGCAGCATCTGGATGGCGTCGAGCGCCCCATTCTTCATGATGCCCTTGTCCGTATTGAGAAGACCAAGAAGCGCCTGGTGAAGCCTGATCAATTCAGCCTGACCCGCTTCCTGGAAATCAACCGCGACATCTGGGATCTCCGGGTCGCCACTCTCGGAGAAGAGCGCGCCAGGATCCTCAGCGTCGAGGACGGCAAGCGCTCCCCCGTGGAGCTTTATTGAATCCGGCGCTGCGCAGTGACTGGCGTGGACAGTCTCATTTTGCTCAAAGTGTGGCCATCGTTGTTCATGTGGACTTTTTTGGCTGGATCGAAGCAAGAATGCAGCATGGATCTCGTTTTCTTTTACCGATGACTTTAATACGTATCCAGATCATTTTAGGCCTGATCGCTGCCCGGGGCTTGGGCATTGCCGCCAGCACTGAGCCTGTTGGGTTTAACAAGGACATCCGACCCATTCTGGCGGATGCCTGTTTTCACTGCCACGGACCGGATCCTGGAACTCGCAAGGCCGGCCTGCGGCTCGACACCGAGGCTGGTTTTTTCACTGCCAAAAAGGATGAACAACCGGCGGTGATCAAAGGCCAGCCGGACAAGAGCAGCCTGTTTCAGCGGCTTCTTTCCAAGGATGAGGATGAGGTCATGCCGCCGCCGGAGTCGCATAAGGAATTGAAACCGGCGCAGATCGCCCTGGTGAAGCAATGGATCGCCCAAGGTGCCCCATGGCAGCCGCACTGGTCGCTGATCCAACCTCAGCGCGTGGCGGAGCCGGTCGTGAAGGACAAAGCCTGGGTGAAGACACCGGTGGATCACTTTGTGCAGTCCAAGCTGGAAGCTGCAGGCCTGAAGCCCGCGCCTGAAGCCGATGCACACGCACTGATCCGGCGGGTGAGCCTGGATCTGACCGGTCTGCCGCCTTCGCCGGATTTGGTGAAGCGTTACGCCACGGCGGAAAAGCTCACGGACGTCCAGCTCAGCGCGCTTGTCGATGAACTCATGAAATCTCCCGCTTACGGCGAGCACCGTGCCCGCTACTGGCTGGATGCCGCGCGCTACGGTGACTCGCATGGCCTGCACTTTGACAAGCCGCGCGAGATGTGGCCCTACCGCGACTGGGTGGTGAAGGCCTTCAACCGCAACGAGCCGTTTGATCAATTCACCGTCGAGCAAATCGCGGGAGACCTGCTGCCGAAACCGACCGATGACCAGCTCGTCGCCACCGGCTTCCAACGCTGCAACATCACCACCAATGAGGGGGGCACCATTGACGAGGAAAACCTGGCCAACTACGCCAGCGACCGCGTTCAGACCATGGGTTGGGTTTATTTTGGCCTAACCACCAATTGCTGCCAGTGCCATGACCACAAGTTTGATCCGCTGACGCAGCGTGATTATTACTCCATGGCCGCGTTCTTCCGCAACACGACGCAGAAAGCCAAGGACGGCAATGTGAAGGACGGGCTCGGCCCGGTCCTCGTGCTGCCGGCGGACAAGGACCGTCCGCGCTGGACTGCTCTGCCCGCTGAGATTGCTGCGGCGAAAACGCGGCAGGATGAATCACGCAAGGCCGCTTCGGCCAAGTTTCAGGAATGGCTGGCAGGCGCGAAGCCGGAGGACATCGACAAGGATGTGCCGACCCGGGGAATCGTGGCCCACATCCCGCTCAATGAAGGTGCCGGCAGTGAAGTCACGGGCACCTGCGGGGCCGCGAAGACCTTCAAGGCCACCGGTGAAGTCTCGTGGAAGCCTGATGGCAAACTCGGCCCGGCACCCGTGATGAAAACGGGCGGCACGTTTGACATCGGCGATGCGGGGGACTTTGAAAAAGATCACGCTTTTAGTTATGGAGCCTGGGTCCGCGCCGGGCGTGCCGGTGTCTTTGGCAGCATCCTTGCGCGCATGGACGAGAAGAACGGCTACCGCGGCTGGGATCTCTGGCAGAACGACACCAAGATTTCCGTCCACATCGTCAGCAAATGGCCGGAGGACGCCATCAAAGTCTCCACGGCCAAACCCGCGCTGCGTCCCGGTGTGTGGCAGCATGTCTTTGTCACGTATGATGGCCTGGGCAGGGCAGGAGGGGTGCGCATCTTCGTCAACGGTGAGGAAACTCCCGTCAAGGCCGAGACCAACGCACTCAAGGGCAGCATCAAGACCACGACGCCCACGCGTATCGGCCAGCGGAGCCTAGCGCAAATCTTCACCGATGGCGGCGTGCAGGACGTGCGCATCTATGATCGCCAGCTCACCGGCACCGAAGTAATGACGATCTCCAAGGTCGGTCCGTTGCGCGCGATGCTCGTGGCCAAGAAGCGCGGCCCGAAACAGCAGGAGGCCCTGCTTGAGCACTATCTGGTGACCCGAGACACGGCCTATCAGGCTGCAGTGGCTCAAAGTGGCAAACTCACAGCCGAACAGGAAGCGATTAAAAATCGCAGTCCCATCACTCACATTCAGGAAGAGAAAATGGGCGCGCAGCCCATGGCCAACATCCTCATGCGCGGTGCCTATGACCGGGTTGGCGAGCAGGTCGGTGTCGCCGTGCCTGCCATGCTCGGCAAGCTGCCTGCCAATGCTCCGAAAAACCGTCTCGGCCTCGCCCAGTGGCTCGTATCCGCGGACAATCCTCTCACGGCACGCGTCACGGTGAACCGTTTCTGGCAGGAACTCTTTGGCGCCGGCATTGTGAAGACCAGCGATGACTTCGGCATCATGGGTACCGCGCCCACGCATCCGGAGTTGCTCGACTGGCTTGCCGTCGAGTTTCGCGAGAGCGGCTGGGACGTGAAGCGCTTCCTCAAAATGCTCATCACCTCCGCCGCTTATCGTCAGGCCACGATCATCACGCCTGAGAAGATCGAGAAGGATCGTGACAATGCCCTGCTTTCACGCGGTCCGCGTTTCCGCATGGATGCCGAGATGATTCGCGACTACGCGCTCGCCGCCAGCGGCACCCTTTCGCCGCGCATGGGTGGCCCGGGCACCATGCCCTATCAGCCCGAGAACATCTGGGAAGTCGTCGGCCTCGGCACCGAAAGATACACTCAGGACAAGGGTGAAAACCTCTACCGCCGCACGATATACAACTTCTGGAAGCGCATGTCGCCCTCACCCAACATGGACATTTTCAATGCGCCATCGCGTGAAGTCAGTTGCGTCCGCCGCGACCGCACCAACACACCGCTGCAGGCCCTGGTCACCATGAATGACCCGCAGTTCATCGAAGCCGCCCGCAACCTCGCGCAGAAGGCCATCGCCTGCGGATGCAATGACGACGCCAAGTCGCTCGGCTTCATTGCTGAACGCCTCCTGTGCCGGCCGATCAAGTCGAGTGAACTGCCCATTCTCCAGTCCAGTCTAGCCGATCTCCGCAAGCACTACAGCACCCACGGTGCCGATGCCGAAGCGCTGCTCAAAGTCGGCGAATCCAAGTCCGACGAGAAACTCCCCAAACCCGAACTCGCCGCCTGGGTCATGCTTTGCAATCAACTCATGAATCTCGATGAAGTGCTGAACAAATAATCCGCCTCCCCCATGACTCTCCTCCAAGAATGGAACACTTATCAAACCCGCCGTCAGCTCTTCGCCCGCGGTAAAAATGTGCTCGGTGGCGCGGCGCTGGCATCGCTGCTTGGTGAATCGATGGCCCGTGCGGCCGGTGGTCACGCTCAAGGCCCGCAGTTTCCGCCGAAGGCCAAGCGTGTGATCTATCTGCACATGGTTGGCGGACCTGCACAGATGGACTTGTTTGATTACAAACCGGTGATGCAGAAGTGGTATGACAAAGACCTGCCGGAAAGCATTCGCAACGGCCAGCGGCTCACCACGATGACCAGCGGACAGGCGCGTTTCCCAATCGCGCCGTCGAAGTTTCAATTCGGTGCTGCGGGTGAGTGTGGCATGATGATGAACACGCAGTTGCTGCCGAACCTCGCCAGGAATGCTGATGACATCTGCTGGATGCGCTCGCTGCACACTGAGGCGATCAACCACGAACCGGCCATCTGCGCCATGCAGACCGGCAATCAGATCGGAGGGCGTCCCTGCCTTGGTTCCTGGGCCTCGTATGGCCTTGGCTCGATGAACGAGAATCTTCCCACCTTTGTGGTGCTTATTGCCACGCCGTCCAATCGCGAGCAGGAGCAGGCCATCTCATCACGACTCTGGTCGAGCGGCTATCTGCCCGGTGAGCACGCGGGGGTTTCCTTCCGCAGCAAGGGCGACCCGATCCTGTTCATCAACAACCCGCCCGGTGTTCCTGACAGCGTGCGCAAGCGCACCATCGAAGGCCTGAACGCGCTCAACGAGATCAACTACAAAGAGGTGGGTGATCCGGAAACCCACACGCGGATCAAGCAGTACGAGATGGCCTTCCGCATGCAGGCCAGCGTGCCGGAACTGACCGACATCACCAAGGAGCCCGATCACATCTATAAAATGTATGGCGAAGAAGCCAGGAAGCCCGGCAGCTTTGCCAACAGCGTGCTCATGGCCCGGCGGCTGGTCGAGCGCGGAGTGCGCTTTGTTCAGATCTATCACAACAACTGGGACCACCACAGCAACGTCGGCGGACGCATGCCCAGCCAGTGCCGGGATGTCGATCAGCCCTGTCATGCGCTCATCGAGGATCTCAAGCAGCGCGGCATGTTTGAGGACACGCTCATCATCTGGGGCGGTGAGTTCGGCCGCACCATCTACAGCCAGGGTGGTCTCACCAAAGAAAACTACGGGCGCGACCACCATCCCCGCTGCTTCAGCATGTGGATGGCCGGCGGTGGTGCCAGGGGTGGTCAGATCTATGGGGAGACCGACGACTTCAGTTACAACATCGTCAAAGACCCGCTCCATATCAGCGACTTCCATGCCACGGTGCTGCAGCTCCTCGGCTTCCATGCCGACCGCTTCAGCTACAAATTCCAGGGTCTCGATGCCAAACTGATCGGCATCAATCCCGCGAAGGTGGTGAAGTCGTTGCTGGCCTGAGTGAGTCCCGGGATCTGACTTCTCATTTTGTCCGCACGGTTCAGGCGAGAAATTGCCTGCGTTCTGCGTTTGAGGCTGGCGTGCGCTGCGACAGTGTTCATAGTGCCGCCGCACCGCCCCCCACCGACATGGATTTGATTCTGCCCTCCCCCATCTGCTGTGTTTGCCTTCCGGTCACGGAAGTCGTCTCTCCGTCCGCAACCAGAATCACCGGCGCTCTTTCGTGATGGACCTCGGCCCTTTTGATCATCAGCCACGCACCCGGATAGTCTTTGGCAATGGCACGCTGTCGCGCCTGGGAGACCTTGTGCGCGAGTACGGTGGCAGCCGGGTGCTGATCGTCAGTGATCCCGGCATCGTGAAGGCGGGCTATGTCGCCCGGGCACTGACCTTTCTTGAGCAGGCAGGTTTGCCGGTTCGGGTTTACGGGGAGGTTCGGGAGAATCCGGACACGGTGGATGTGGATCACTGCGTCGAGGTGGCCCGCGAGTTCCAGGCGGATTTCATCGTCGGTCTCGGTGGCGGCAGCAGCATGGACACGGCGAAGGGCTGCAATTTCATCCTCACCAATGGTGGGCGCATGCATGATTACTGGGGCACCGGCAAGGCCACAAAACCCATGCTGCCCCTGATCGCGATTCCAACCACGGCGGGGACTGGCAGTGAGTGTCAAAGTTATGCACTCATCTCGGATGCCGAGACGCACGTGAAAATGGCCTGCGGTGATCCGAAGGCCGCGGCGAAAGTCGCCATCCTTGATCCTGAACTGACCATCTCGCAGCCACACCGCGTCACGGTCTGCACCGGCATGGACGCCCTCTCTCACGCCCTGGAGTCTGCCGTGACGAGCAAGCGCAGCAGCATCTCCTCCATCTTTTCACGTGAGGCTTTCAAGCTCTGCCATGCCGGATTCAGCCGCGTGCTGCGTGATTCAAGTGATCTCGATGCCCGCGCCATGATGCTCCTGGGTGCCGCCTATGCCGGGACTTCCATCGAGAACTCCATGCTCGGTGCAGCCCACTCCTGTGCCAATCCTCTGACTGCGAAGTTTCAAGTCGTGCATGGCGAAGCCGTCGGTGTCATGCTGCCTCACGTCATCCGTTTTAACTCCGTGCTGCCTGAGATTGCCGCCATCTATGAGAGTTACTTCGACGGTGATCTAGCTGACCGCATCAGCGAGCTGCTTTGGGAGGCCAAAATGCCCGGTAAAATTTCCCACTATGGAGTGACTGAGGCCGACCTTCCCGCGCTGGCCGTGATGGCGACGAAGCAATGGACGGCGCAGTTCAATCCACGCCCGTTGAGCGAGGCTGATTTCACTCAGCTGTTCCGCGCGGCCCTCTAGCTTGGAGGTCTTTCGGGCAGCGCCGCACCCTGGGCTTTTTCCAAGACGCCCGGCCGGTGGTTGGGCGGGAATGAGGCACTGATTGATGCCAATACAGGCAGGATCAAAGCTTTGGTTCGTGTTGCTTAATGATGGTTTCGTGGCGGAGTGTCAGGCCAATGCTAGCTTCAGGCAGGCATGGTCACTCTCCTGCTCAGGCTCTTATCTTAAAGATCCAATTCCAATCTCCATTGTCTATGAAACCGGGTCACCTCATCGTCTCTCTGCTGCTCTTGGTTGTTATTCAAATCTCACGGGCAGCTCCTGGAGATGTGGATTTAGGTCTCATTGCGAATGCGGATAAGGAAATCAACTGCACGGCCATGCAGCCCGATGGAAAGACTCTGGTTGGCGGGGATTTCAGTGTGCTGGGCGGCGTGCCGCGCAACAGGCTGGCGCGACTGAATGCGAATGGCACCATGGATTCTGATTTTGATCCGAATGTGAGCGGCGTGGTTCACTGCGTGGCGGTGCAGGCGGACGGGAAAATTCTTTTCGGAGGTGACTTCTCAACCGTCAAGGGAACGACACGCAACGGAATCGCACGGGTGAATGCGAATGGCACCCTCGACACGCTTTTCGATCCCAACGTGAATGGCGGGGTTCAGGCCATTGTGGTGCAACCCAATGGAAGGATCATCATCGGCGGTGAATTTACGACAGTTGGAACAGTGACGCATAACCGCGTGGCAAGGCTGAATGCCGACGGCACCCTGGACACGACATTCACGAGTGATATTAACGGGACGGTTTATTCGGCGGCTCTGCAGGCGGATGGAAAGCTGGTCATCGGCGGCAGTTTTACGACAGTGGGCGGCACGCGCCGTAACCATGCGGCGCGGTTGAATGCCGACGGTTCGCTGGAGCTGGCTTTCAATCCGAATGTGGGCGTGAGTCTGTTCACGGCGGTCAATGCTGTGGTGGTGCAGGCTGATGGCAAGATTCTCATCGGTGGCAGTTTCAGTTCCGTGGCTGGTGTTGCGCGCAATCGGCTCGCGCGATTGAATGTGGCCGGCACACTGGATCTCAGCTTCAATCCGAATGCCGGCAGTTGGGTGAATTCCATGGCGCTGCAGGCAGACGGCAAAATCATCGCAGGCGGTTTTTTCAGCACGATGGGCGGCGTGGCGCGCCATCATCTCGCGCGGGTGCTCTCCACTGGAGCGCTTGATCCTGCCTTTGATCCTAATGTGGATGACCATATCTACAGCCTGGCGATGCAGGGGGACGGGGAAGTTTTTGCCGGCGGTCTGTTCACCATGGCGGGCGGTGAGGCGCGCAGTCGTTTCGCACGGTTCGACAATGACGCCGTGGTGGAAAGCCTGACGGCCACCAGTGCCAATCGCCTTCAGTGGTTGCGGGCTGGTTCGGCACCTGAGTCGCAGTCAGTGTCCTTTGAATTGAGCACCAATGGCGGCGTCTCCTGGGCAGCCCTGGGTGCCGGAGTACGCATCGCGGGCGGTTGGGAGAAAACAGGGATCACGCTGCCTGCAGCCTGCCAGGTGCGTGCACTGGCACGGGTAAGCAGCGGAGCGGGGAATGGTTCAAGCGGACTGGTTCAGACTCTGTCCGTGCTGTCTTTTCCAGTGGCGACAACGCTGGCCGCTTCCGCTGTCAGCATCAATGACGCGACCTTGAACGGATCGGTGAATGCCAAAGGAACAGTTCGGGACGTGACCTTTGAGTACGGCCTGACGACAGCCTATGGCACCACGGTCACGGCCACTCCTCCGACGGTTTCCGGTAGCGCGCTGACTCCTGTCGCGGCACCCGTTTCAGGACTTGCGGCACACACGAAGTATCACTTCCGCGTGCATGCCGGTGATGCCATGGCTTCGGTGAATGGAGCCGACATGACTTTTGTCACCTCCAATCAGGCACCGGTGGCTGTGACGGATGACAAGGCGCTGTTACCCGGAGCTGTTGTGGTGCTGCCGGTGTTGCTGAATGACACGGATGGCGATGGCGACACGCTGAGCATCACTGCTTTTTCTGCGGTCGCACCTGTCTCTGCGGGCAAGGTGGTGAAGGTCGGCACCACACTTGTGTTCACAGCCTCATCCACTTTTGCCGGGGCCGCGTTCACTTACACGGCGACTGATGGCTTCACCGGCACGTCGACGGGTACGGTGAATCTCACTCTCGGCACCTGTGTCATTGATCCGGTCTCCCCGCCTGCTTTCGCCTCCGCAGGCACGAGCTATCCGGTGACAGTGACGGCCACGGGAGCCTGGTCGGCGATCGAAAGTCTGACTTGGGCTTCCGTGTCGCCAGCCTCGGGCACGGGCGATGGAGTGGTGACGGTCACGCTGCAGCCGAATGCAGGCAAGACGGCACGCACGGGAACGATCAACATCGGCGGACAGACGCACACCATCAATCAGGCGGGAGTCGTGCTGCCGGTGCTTGCTGTTCCGGGCGTGATACCGGCCGCCATGGTCAGCGCGGACTTCAGTCTGACGATACCCACGACGAATGCGCCGGTCACTTACACCGTGACCAGAATGCCGCCAGGCCTAACGATGAATAACGCAACAGGTGTCATCAGCGGCAAGCCGACAACCGCCGGAAGTTATGCCATGACGGTCAAGGCCGCCAATGCGGCAGGCATCAGCAACACGATCAGTTTCACCCTGCTGGTGCAGCCTCTGCCAGCCATGACGGTCGGCACCTTTCACGGCTTCATCGCCCGCAACACCGCGCTCAATGCCACGCGCGGATCGCGTCTGGAACTGGTCACCACAGGCAATGGCAACTACAGCGGCAAGGTTATCACCGGTGTCACCAGCGTTGCTTTCGCAGGAGTCCTCATCGCGGACGCGTCCGGTGCGACCTCACCGCGCTGTCTTTTCACCAAGGCCGGCATCGGCACGCTGGATGTGTTGCTTGATCCGGTGACCAACACCCTGGCCGGCACTTTGACGGACGGCGGTGTGAACACGGTGGCGGTGACCGGTTGGCGCAATGCGTGGACCACGACGAACAAAGCCACGGCCTACAAAGCGCTGCATACCTTCATGCTGGAGCAGACGGATGCCAGCACCGCACTTCCGCAAGGACATGGCTATGGCTCATTCACAGTCACGGAAACGACGGGCGCACTGATCGTCAGTGGCAAGCTGGCTGACGGCAACGTCTTCACGACGACAACCTTCATCGGCCAGCAAGGGCAGGTGCTGATCTATCAACCGCTCTACACTCAACTTGGATCCTTTGCCGGCACACTGGTTGTGACGCCTGGCGTATTGCCGGCTGACAACACGCTCGCCGGCACGCCCACCTGGCTGAAACCGGCGGCCGCCGCAGCCGAGGTGGACACGCTTTATCGCGCCGGATTCGGCCCCATCCCGCTCAACGCCGACGGTGGTGCCTATGTGCCGCCGGTCGCCGGTGCCGTGGTCCTGGGGATGCCGAACTCGGCAAACAACGCCGAACTCCAGTTCACCCGCGGCGGACTTGATGTGGAAGGGAAGGAGTTTGATCTCACTTTCAGCATTTTAAATCCAAGCGTGACCGGTCTAACGAACAAAGTGACCATTCCGGTCAATCTGAACCTGGTTACCATGCCCGTGCTCACCCCGTCCACGGGCGCCTTCAGCGGCGAGTTCACCATTGCCGGAAACACTGCCGCGCTGAATCGCAAAGTGGCCTATCAAGGGCTCATCGTGAAACGAGGCGGCATCACTCGCGGTTATGGATTCTTCCTGCTGCCGGAGCTTCCTGAGGGCATCGAAACACTGGCAACTTCACCGAGGAATTCGGGCCGGATACGGCTGATCGACGTCACCATCCCGTAATCAACAGCCGCGCCGCCGGTGCTGCCGAGCGCGGAACTCCGCCGGTCCGCAGCCAAACTGCCGGGTGAACATGCGCGTCAGGTAGTGCCGGTTGGGAAAGCCATTCTCCACGGCGATCTGGTCGATTGTTTTTTCCGAGAGCGCCAGGGCCTCTCCTGCCAGGCGCAGGCGGGCGCTCAAAACATAGGCGGCCGGCGTCAGTCCCGTGTGCTCGCGGAAGCTGCGGATGAAACGCTCCACACCCATGCCGGCGCGTTCCGCGAGAAACGGATTGGAGAGATCGGCGTGCGGCGCCTTTTGAATCAGGGACAGGACTTCCAGCAAACGCTCCGGCATGGTCTTTGGCTCGGGTGCGTCCCATTCCGCGAAGATTGCGTGAAGCAGCGCGGCGCTCTGGTGATGCACCCGCTGGTCGCGCGCTGCGCCAGCCGGCTGCTGGTGGGTTTCGATCACGGCCCGGACCAGGCTTTGCAGCAAAGGACTCACCGGCAGAATCACCGGGGCCTCGGCCACCGTCCCGGCCAGATGGTTCACCGTGAAATGCAGCCAAAAGTGGCAGGCAGGGACAGGCCCGCAGCAGTCGAAAATGGTGTTCGCTGGGATCAGAACAAACTCGTCCGGACCAAGTGGGATTTCCCGTCCCTGAAAGCGCAGGTGGCAGCCGGGTTTGGGGTTGTGATAGAGGCGCCAGAACGGGCTGTCCACGCCCTCATGATTCCAGTCCTCGAGCTTTGCCTGATAGCCGCTTTCATGAATCAAAAAGGACGACAGACCGCCTCTGGCCACCCCCGAAAGACTGACTCCCCAGGGCGTGGTGTAATTGAGATACTTGTGACGTTTCGACATGATCTGAAGCCAATCAGATACGGGACATGATGAAAATATGCCATCAAATAGAATCTGCCGGTCAGGTGCTTTGCAGGATAAGACACAAAACAGGCATAAGTAGGCATAGCCCGGCGGCGTTTGTATCGGCAACATTTCATCGCCCATGCACCGGCTCATCATCACCCTTCTGATTTCATCCCCGCTGCTCGCCGCGGCGGCGACCCTGCCAGCCGATCATGCCCAGCGCATGACTCGTGGACTGAAGACCTTTGACCAGGAGGTGTCTGTCATTTTGAAAAACAACTGCCTCGGTTGCCACGGCGGTGAAAAGGTGAAGAGCGATCTCGATCTTGCCACCCGTGAGGATTTGCTGCGCGGTGGTTCACACGGTCCCGCCGTGCTGCCTTTTGATGCCGCAGGCAGTTCGTTGATCGATCAGCTCAACCACGTCAAGGAACCGCACATGCCGGACGGCAAGCCCAAACTCCCGGCTGACGCCATCGCTAAAATCACCGCGTGGATCAATGATGGCGCGCCCTATTCAGGGCCACTCATCGCCGGAAAGAAACCGAAGCGGGATGCCAGCGTCGTCACGAAAGAAGACCGGCAATGGTGGGCCTTTCAGCCGCTGAAGAAAGTGAAGGCCGGATCCATCGATGAACTGCTTTTGAAAAAAGCGAATGGTCTAACTTACAATCCGCCTGCTGATCCGGCCACTCTGGTGCGCAGGCTGTATCTTGATCTCACCGGAATCCCGCCGACTCCCGTGGAGCTTCAGGCGGGCATTCAAAATCCCAATGCCGCCATCGACAAACTGCTCGGCTCCACGCGCTACGGTGAACGCTGGGCCAGGCATTGGCTGGATGTGGCACGCTTTGCGGAGAGCACGGGTTTCGAGCAGGACTATGACCGGCCGTTTGCTTTTCATTACCGCGACTTCGTCATCAAGGCGCTGAACATGGACATGCCGTATGACCAGTTTGTGAAGTGGCAGCTCGCCGGGGATGAATACGAGCCAAAGAACGCGCTGGCACTTGCCGCCACCGGATTTCTTGGCGCGGGTGTGTTCCCGTCACAGATCACCGCCAATGAGGTCGAGCGCACGCGTTACGATGCCATGGACGACATGCTCAGCACGACAAGCAGCGCCATGCTGGGCCTGACGGTTGGCTGCGCGCGCTGCCACGATCACAAGTTTGATCCGTTTCCAACGCGGGATTATTACCAGATGCTCAGCGTCTTCACGACCACGACACGCAGCAATGTGGATGTGTGGCCGGACCGTGTGACGTCTGCTGTGACGACGATGGACAAAAAGAAAAGCACAACCGTGCAGGCTGGTGCCACGCGCATGATGATCTGCGGTGAGGGCTATGATCCTATCGTGATGCACACTCAGGGTGGCCCGTTCTTTGATAAAACCTACCTCCTCAAACGCGGCAATCCGGATCTCAAGGATGGCGTGATGGCACCAGGCTTCCTTCAGGCCCTTACCAAACCCGGCAGCGAGAAGCGCTGGCAGTGGCAACCGCCTGCGGATGCCAGGTATTCAGGCCGCCGTCGCACGCTGTCGAACTGGATCACGGATGTCGATCACGGTGCCGGATTTCTGCTTGCGCGGGTGATTGTGAATCGTCTCTGGCAGCATCATTTCGGCACCGGACTTGTGCTGACGCCGAATGACTTTGGCAAGACCGGCACCCTGCCGGATCAGCCCGAATTGCTCGACTGGCTCGCCGGGCAGCTGATTGCCGGCGGATGGAAATTGAAACCGCTGCACCGGATGATTCTCCAGTCCCGCGCCTGGCAGCAAAGCACGCAGCGCAGTCCCGAAAAGGAAGCCGCCGATCCCTCCAATGCACTCTTCATGCGGCGAACTCCCCAGCGTCTGGAGGGTGAGGCCATTCGCGATTCCATGCTCGCTGTCAGCGGCTTGCTTGATGAGACGATGTTCGGCCCCGGCACGCGCGATGAAAACAGCAGGCGCCGCAGCATTTACTTCACCATCAAGCGCAGCCTGCTGATCGGCAGCATGGTCGCCTTTGATCTGCCTGAGCCGCTGGTCAGCCAGGGCACCCGGCCGACCACCACGGTTGCTCCACAGGCTCTCATTTTAATGAACAGCCCGCAGGTCCGCGCCTGGGCCGAGGGGCTGGCCAAACGCGTCACCAGTGCCGGCGATGCCAAACAAAAAGTGACAAATGCCTACATGCTCTGTTTCAGCCGCCCACCCAATGCTGACGAGCTTTCCCGGGGCACCGCCTTTCTCCAGCAGGGAGGCGAGCTGGCCGACTATTGCCAGGTGCTCCTGGGTTTGAATGAAATGGTCTATGTGAACTGAAACCGATGACTGCCATGAACACACACTCACCTTTCTCCCGACGTCACTTCCTGCAACATGCCGGTGGCGGCTTTGGCATGCTGGCTGCCGCATCTCTGCTTGATCGCGAGGGTTACGCCGCCGGTTCACTCAACCCTTTTGCGCCGAAGCGCCCGATGCATGCCGGAAAGGCAAAGTCGATCATCTGGATCTTTGCCAATGGCGGCCCGTCACAAGTGGATACCTGGGATTACAAGCCGGAGCTTCAGAAGCGCGATGGAA
>CAJCCF010000146.1 GCA_903960845.1 uncultured Verrucomicrobiota bacterium
GCCACCACCGCCTTCATCGTCGAGACCACGATGCCGGGTGTCGAGATCGTCTGCCGCTGCCGTTTCATGGGACTGCGGGCGCTCTACAATGGTGTGGTGCGGTTTGAAAACGTGCGCGTGCCAAAGGAAAACATCATTGGCGGTGAAGGACGCGGTTTGAAGGTGGCCCTGACGACACTGAACACGGGCCGCATCACCCTGCCCGCAGCCTGCACGGGCATGGCCAGGCGCTGTGTGGAGATTTCCACCCGCTGGGCAGCCAAGCGTGTGCAGTGGGGGCAACCAGTGGGCAAACACGCCGCCATCGCAGACAAGCTTGCGCGCATGGCAGCGGACAGTTTTGCCATGGAAGCGATGGTGCATTACGTCTCCGCCCTGGTGGATCGCGACAAGCATGCCGACGTGCGATTGGAGGCAGCCATTGCCAAACTTTGGGGCAGCGAGCGTGCCTGGGAGATCGTGAACGACACCATGCAAATTCGCGGTGGTCGCGGTTATGAGACCGTCGATTCCCTGCACGCCCGGGGCGAGGATCCTGAACCCGTGGAGCGGATGCTGCGAGATTGCCGCATCAACACCATCTTTGAGGGCAGCAGTGAGATCATGCGCCTCTTCATCGCCCGCGAAGCCCTGGAGCCCCATCTCAAGATCGGGGCGGATGTGGTGAACAGCACGCTGCCGCTCAAACGGCGGGCCGGGGCGATGCTGCGAGCGGCCCGCGAGTATGCCGTCTGGTATCCCCGCCAGTGGTTCTCCGGCGGTGCAGGCCAGGCAGGCGCTTCGCTGCATCCGGCGCTACGTGATGATCTCAACGCCATTGCCCGTCAAAGTCACAAGCTAGCGCGCACGCTGTTTCATGAGATGCTGCTTAATGGTCCGGCGCTGGAGAAACGCCAGGTCCTGCTCGGTCATCTGGTGGACATCGGTGCCGAGTTGTTTGTCTGGTCCTGCACACTCGCCTATGCCGAGACCAAAATCACCGACGCTTCAGTGAATTCAGCCGATGTCGAAAAACTGCTGCGCAAAGTGCACTACTTTGGTGATCTCTCCCGCAAACGCCTCGCGAATCATTACGCCGCCATGCGCGGCGGTCTGGACAAGGAGTCGTACCGGGTCAGTCGCGACCTGATGGAATCCTGAAAGCAAAAAACCCGCTCATTACTGAGCGGGCTTTTTTCACCTCTGGCGGAACGGACGGGACTTGAACCCGCAACCTCCAACGTGACAGGCTGGCGCTCTAACCAATTGAGCTACCGCTCCAATTCCAGAAACGTGGGCCGCGATACTAGCGGCATGAGACGCAGAGGCAAATGGAAAGTGCTTTTTCAGGACAAAAAAATTACAATGCAGGAGCCACTTCAATTTTCACCTCGATATCATCGAAGTAGATGGGCGTCTCAGCATAGGGCGTGGCCCAGACTCCGGTCTTGCCCTGGCCTTTGAGTCCTTTGTCCACATGCTTGATGGTTGGCTCAGCCGGCTCCGTGGCGCTGGCCGCCCAGATCTTGCCGGAGATGTTCCATGCATCCCCTTCACCACGCTTCACTTCGAGCTTCATTTGCACCCAGGCATCGCTGGCCCAGATGTAGGGCACACTCGCGGCCACGGCATCGCCTTTGACCAGTTCGAGCTGCTTTTTGGCAGCATTGACCAGGAGCCTGTAACCGCTCATGCCATGCACGCTGAGACCGAATTTCGGCACTGAACGCGCGCGTTTGCTGGCAAAAACTTTGGCCTGAATGCTGGATTCACCGGCGGCGGACACCGCAAGCTGAGCACTGGCATCAACGATGGGGGTGCCATCGATCATGATCGCCTTGTTGCCATCCTTGGCCGCGATTTTGATGGTGCCATCGACGACAAAAACTTCCTTGGGCACCTCCCCCTCGGGCCAATCGTCAGCTTTGATCGTGAAGGTTTTCACTTCACCGGCAGCGGCGAGTGTGGCGAGAGCGTGCAGGGTGACCAGGGCAATGGCTTTCATGGCGGGGGGAAAACCGAAACAGTTTCAACGCAGCTGTTCTTTCAGCAGAGCCAGAGCCTCAAGGGCTGAGGCCTCTTCATGCACGATGGCGGCCAGACTGCGGGCAATGGCGGCCGGGCTTTTGTGCTGCCAGACATTGCGCCCGATGGCGATCCCTGCGGCTCCGGCATCCATGGCATCCTCAACCATCTTGAGCAGGCTGGCATCGTCATTCATGCTGGCACCGCCGAGCACAATGACCGGGACAAAACAGGATTCGGTGACGCGACGGAAATCACCCGGCTTGGCATCGATCGGATAGGGCACCTTCACCACATCGGCACCAAGTTCGGCGGCGAGGCGCGCGGCGAACATCACATTTTCAAGGGTGTATTTGTCATTCTGGCCCAGACCGTATGGCAGCGCCTCGATGATCGTCGGAATGTCCAGATCCAGGCTGGTGCGGACGAGATCAGCCACTTCCTGAAAGTTAACACGCTCGCTGATCGAGTTCGGGTAGAGCATGTTCATGACGGCATTAGCACCGACCATTTCAGCCTCTTCCACGCCGTAGACATTGATGCTGCCCGCGCCATCACCGGTCATGCGGGTGTTGTAGACATCCGTTCGAAGGCAGATCCCCTTCCCGGCCATGGAATCGGCGGCGCGCATGGCCACACCGAGATTCATCACATAGCCGTCCACATAAGGACTCACGCGCTCGATCAACTCAAAGGGGTTTTCCAATCCAGGCACAGGGATGGCGACCGCATGATCCAGCGGCAGGATGACGGTCTTTCCGTTCCGAAAAAAAGATTCCAGGTTTTCTTGGCGATTCATATGAGAGGGCCGAATGCATGGCGGCAGAAAGGCGGGGTGTAAACCTGAAATGCGGCAGGTCACCGGCATGCAGAAGCACAACCCATGCTCCGGGCGGTCACTTTGGCCGCACCAGTGAGATCACCTCCGCTGCGGCGATGCCCTGATGGAAGACGATGTAGGTGCCCAATGGCACGGTCGCAGCGCCTTCCTTGTTCCGTGCACGCAGTGGTGGATCTTCCAGCATGGCCTGGATTTCTGAAACGTGGCCCACACAGTTTCCGTGAGCATCGAGCAGCGCTGATCCGCTCGATCCCGGTGCCCAGTCCAGCGTGGTTTCCAGCCAGACGGGCGCCGTCACTTCCGTCCCTGAGGGCAGCGCCGACTGCTCACGCTTGCGCATGAAGGGCCGTTTCACGAACCGGCTCACGATGCCGTCGCTGTAGTAGCCGCGTTTGCCGTAGGGATCGCTGAAACACCAAACGGGATCACCCGGCGTCACATCCCTGCTCAGAGGCAGCGGTGTCAGGGCCTCCGCTTTCACGCGGATGATCGCGCTGTCACTGCCCGGGTTCACCGCCAGAATCTCTGTCACAGGCAGCACATTGTCATCCTCCGTGGCGGCGATCAGGAAGCCTTCCTTCATTTTTTCCGGCGGTGAAATGACATGGGCACAGGTTGCCACCGCCCCATCCGCAGTGATGGCATAGCCACCCGCCAGGTTCAGGTGCCACTTGTCACACTTGGTGCACAGGTAATAGAAACCCACCCGCAAATGCGCGCCACGCGCCCGCTGCCAGAGTTCGCGGGACGCCAAAACCTTGGTCTCCGCAGGCGGCAAAGTCAGCACGCAATTCGCCCGGCTCATCTGCCCCGCAATCATGGTCATGGGCATCAGTTTGCCGGCCTCCTGCAGCTTCTTCGCCTGCTCCATCAGTGCGGTCTGATTTTTCACCCCGCGCCCCTCCGGATAGACCGGCACGCCAGGCCCCTGGGCATTCATGCCGATCACTGTCAGAAATAGAATGGAGAGGCTTCGCATCATGAGATAAAGAACGCGCATTCATAGCAACGCATTGCGGGCAGCCAACCACAGTCCGCCAAAAAATCCCGTTGAATGCGGCGCACCTTTCAACAGGCGGCATTGAGCCGGCTTATTGGCCTGCCGCATCCAGCCACTGCAAACCAATGATTCGATGTTCTATGTTGCCTGTTTTCGGCTCCAGCGATCCAGGCTTCCTGCCTTGAAAAGCTTCCACACCGAGCTTCCACACCACCTTCTTTTCGCGCGTGACTTCAAAGACCTGCACGCGGTTCTCACCCGGCGTCTTGTAATGCCAGTCCGAGTTCGCAACCAGCGTGTTGCCGTTCGGAAAACGGTGAAAACCACCAAAGATGATCACTGGAAACTCCGTGATGTCAGCCGTTTTGAGTTCCCAGACGATCTCATGCTTGGGAGTCGCCTCGATCAAACCACCGCGCCATGACATCAGCGTGTTGCCATTCACGAGACGCTCCGCCACCACCGGCAGATCCGGCACTGGATGCCGCCACAGTTCCCGGCCCGAGTCATCCACCTCAATAAAGGCTTTCTCCGCACGCAGAGCGAGCAGGAAGGTCCCGGCCGCAGTGCGCCGCAGCAGGTTGTAGCGATTGTGCGGCGACGCCTTCCTGTCCGTCAGCACAGAAATGCGTTTCACGACACGCCGACCCTGATCGGTGAGCTGCACCAGTTCCATCTGATCCGCATCCACCGTCATCACATCGCCATTCGGCAATGGCACGCAGGTCTTCAACTCCACCGGTGCCGCCACACGAAACTCCCAGAGTGTTTTGCCGTCGGCTGCCAGCTCACGGACAAAGTGATGCGAGGAGCACAGGTAATGACCGGAGGCCAGCTTCCATCCGTCATAAACCATGTCGCTCCACTCCAATGGTCCAGGCTTGTCCCCCTTGAATGTCGTCGTGAACTGTCCGAACCCCATCTTTCCCTCACGATCAAAAACACTGATGCCATCCGCCGAAGCGAGCAGCACGGAACCGGGTGAAACTTCGGCGGCCCGCAGAGTCCACGCGGCGGAGAAAACTAGAACTGGAAAGAGGATGCGGAGTGAAAACATGCACTGAAACAAACGCCGCACGCGGTCAGGCTCTGTTTGATCCGGTCAACAAACATGAGACACCCTTTGAATCGGCCTCAGGCGAGCACGCCTCCGACAACTTCGCCATGCACGTCGGTGAGCCGATAATCACGACCCTGGAAGCGATAGGTGAGCTTGAGGTGATCAATGCCCAGCAGATGAAGCGCCGTGGCATTGAGATCGTGGATGTGCATGGAGTCCTTGACGATGTTGTAACTGAAATCGTCCGTCTCACCGTGAACGTGGCCGCGTTTCACGCCCGCCCCGGCCATCCAGATGCTGTAGCAGCGCGGATGATGGTCGCGGCCGTAGTTGTCTTTGGTCAGCACGCCCTGGGAATACACACTGCGGCCAAACTCACCACCCCAGATCACGAGCGTGTCATCGAGCATTCCGCGCTCTTTAAGTTCGGCCAGCAGCGCGGCGGTCGGCTGATCAGTGTCGTGGCACTGGCTCCTGATGCCGCTGGGCAGATTGTTGTGCTGATCCCAGCCGCGATGATAAAGCTGGATGAAACGCACGCCGCGCTCGGCAAGGCGACGCGCGAGAATGCAGTTGGCCGCATAGGTGCCAGGCTTCTTCGATTCGGGGCCGTAGCGGTCGTGAATATCCGCAGGCTCCTTCGACAAATCGGCAAGTTCCGGCACGGCGGACTGCATGCGGAACGCCATCTCATACTGATCAATGCGCGCCTGCGTTTCGGGGTCCTGATACTCCGCATATTTCATGCGGTTCAATGCCGCCACATCATCAAGCATGGCGCGCCGCCGCGCTGTCGTGATCCCGGGGGGATTTGAAAGGAACAGCACCGGATCTTTTCCTGAACTGAAGCGCACGCCCTGATAACGGGACGGCAGAAAGCCCGATCCCCACATGCGTTCATGCAACGGCTGTGCATTGGTCGGTCCGCTCGGACGCGAGATCAGCGCGACAAATGCCGGCAATTCGGAATTCTCGGAGCCAAGCCCATACGATGCCCAGGCGCCGAAGGCTGGCCTGCCACCGATCTGATGACCCGTTTGCAGCAGGGTCATCGCCGGGTCGTGATTGATCGCTTCCGTATGCAGTGAGCGGATCACGCAGATCTCATCCGCAAATTTGGCGGTGTGCGGAAGCAGTTCACTCAGCCAGAGACCTGATTGGCCATGCTGCTGAAACTTGAACACCGATGGAGCGATGGGAAAACGTTTTTGCCCCGCCGTCATGCCCGTGAGGCGCTGCTCACCGCGCACGGAGTTGGGCAAATCCTTATCGAACTGCGAGGCGAGCCCTGGCTTGTAATCAAATAGATCGAGCTGTGACGGCGCGCCCGCCTGCGTGAGCCAGATGACACGTTTTGCCTTCGGCGCAAAATGCGGTGCCTGTGTCGAGGCGAGCAGCCGTGGATTGAGCAAAGTTGCCAGCGCGGCGGCCCCTATGCCGGTGCCGGCGCGGCTCAGGAAATGACGGCGTGAGAGTTCGTGTTGAAGTGTTTGAGCGTTCATGGGTTCATTCCCTGGTGATGACCTCATCAAGATTGAGCATCGTGCTGGAAACCGTGGTGAGCGCGGCGAGTTCGGTGGCGTTCAGCTTTGCGTCCAGGCCCGCTTCACCGACCGCGAGCAGCTCTTTCGCCGCCCCGGCATCCTTGCTGAAATCAGCGTGCGCCCGATCATAAGCCGATCGCAGCAGCGCAAGTTCCGCAGGCAATGGCTGGCGCGCGAGGAGCAGTCTGAAACCATGGATGAGTCGTGAGTCAATGCTGGCACCGCCCTCGCGCATCATGCGCTGTGCGAGGAAGCGGGAGGCTTCCACATACGTCGGGTCATTCATGAGATTGAGCGCCTGAAGCGGCGTGTTGGTGCGCGGCCGGCGCAGCGTGCAGGACTCCCGAAACGGCGCATCAAAGAGCAGCATGGCCGGATGCGGAACCGAGCGTTTCCAATAGGTGTAGAGGCTGCGGCGGCGCAGATCGTCACCCTTCCCAGCCACGTAGGTGTTGTAGCCATTGCCCGCGGTGATCTGCTCATAAAGCCCCGGCGGATGATACGGTTTCACCGATGGACCACCGATTGTCTCCATGAGCAATCCGCTGGCTGCAAGGGCCTGGTCGCGCACAAATTCACCCATGATGCGATAGCGCGGAGCGCGTGCCAGCAGGCGGTTCTCCAGGTCATGATCGCGGAGCTTTGGCGTGAATTTCGATTGCTGGCGATACGTCGCGCTCGTGACCATCAATTTCATGAGATGCTTCACATCCCATCCGCTGCGAATGAACTCGCCGGCCAGCCAATCGAGCAACTCAGGATGAGAAGGCTGCGCTCCCTGCGCGCCGAAATCCTCGCTCGTCTTCACCAAACCCGTGCCAAAAACCTGCTGCCAGAAACGATTCACCGCCACACGCGCCGTGAGTGGATTCTGCGGACTGACGAGCCACCTGGCCAGCCCCAGGCGGTTGTGCGGCAGATCGCCCGCCAGAGCAGGCAACACCGCCGGCGTGGCCGCCGTGACAGCGACGCCGGGCTTGTCATAGGCCCCGCGCATCAGAATGAAAGTTGGGCGCACCTCTTTCTGCTCTTCCATGACGAGCGTCGTCGGGATCTCGTTTTCGGCCGCCGTCAGTTGTTTCTTCAAGGCAGCCACTTCATCATTCAACACGCGATACTCATTCTGTTGTGACAGACGGAAGGCCGCCAGCAGTTTGACCTCATTTGCCGTGCGCTTCGCTGCTTCTTTTTTTGCCATCGCCACCACGTTTGAAGGCACAAGCAAATCATGATCGGCATTCGTGGCAAACAAGCGCCAAAGCGTCGGACCACCCGCATTCTCAACAGCGATTTCGACGATCATGTCCTTCGCCATGTCACCGGACACGACTTCAAACACCGCACTCACCGGTTTGTCAGGCTTGATCGAAAGCAGCGCCTTTGTCTTTCGATCATTGTCGAGGACCTTCTCCGACTCTGTGACCGCCTGGGACTCCCCCGACGATGAAGCACGCAATTTCAGCTTGGCCACCTTCAGTTCACTCCACTGAAAGCTCGCCGACGAAGCGGTGGTCGCACATTCAAAACGCAGCGCGGTCACTTTCCCGGCCGGCATTCGCACGCTGATCTTGATCGTGTTTGCCCGTGTTTCCTGCGGACCGATTTGGACCGTGCGCGCGGCGGCATCAAGTTTGGGTGGCTGATCCCCGCCATTGGCAGTGAGCAGTTCGACCGGCTCCCATTTCACAGGCTCTGCCGACACGCGTTTTGCCCATTCCCCGATGCCGGCCGCGGAACTGCCGCCAAGCGCAGCGATCTTGTCATTCACCGACTTGATTTTTGCATTCAACCCGGCGATCCGCGCCTCAATTTCAGGTGCCTGAAGTCTAACAAACGGTGGAGCATTGATGCGGATGGGGTTGCTGTAAATACCAACACCCTTTTCAGGCACGTTGTTGAAGAAGGCTTTGAGCGAGTAGAAATCACGCTGGGTGAACGGATCATATTTGTGATCGTGGCA
>CAJCCF010000147.1 GCA_903960845.1 uncultured Verrucomicrobiota bacterium
ATCCTCATCAATCTGCGTGGACGCGACACCGAGGGATACGTCGGCGAGGCCACCGCCAAACTGCGGGAACAACTCGCGCTGCCGCCGGGCTATTATTTCGAGTTTGGCGGCCAGTTTGAAAATCTCATCAAGGCCCGCGAACGCCTGATGGTCGTCGTGCCTGCAGCGCTTGCTCTCATCTTTGCCTTGCTCTTCCTGAGCTTCGGCTCGTTGCGACAGGCCGCCCTCATCTTCGTTTGCGTGCCCCTTGCCGTCACCGGAGGCATATTTGCCCTCTGGCTGCGCGGCATGCCGTTCACGATTTCCGCCGGGATCGGCTTCATCGCCCTTTCTGGTATCGCCGTGCTCAACGGCATCATGCTCATCAGCTTCATTAACCAACTCCGGCGTGAGGGCACCGGCCTGCGTCAGGCCGTCATCGACGGCACGCTCACCCGCCTGCGGCCCAAGCTGATGACCGCCCTGACGACCGCCATCGGTTTCCTCCCCATGGCTGTGGCCACCGGGGCCGGAGCCGAGGTGCAGCGTCCCCTTGCCACCGTCGTCATCGGCGGCGTGCTCACCTCCACTTTTCTCACGCTCATCCTTCTCCCCATTCTTTACGACTGGATGGAAGCATTGGCGGAGAAACATCGAAAGACAACCATCAACCAAACAGAAAGAACCAACACCCATGAAGTCCTCGCCTAAACGTTTCACCAGCGCGCTCCTCGCCGCTGTCACTGGAATTCTCATCGCCACCGCACCAGCCCACGCGGAGAAGCTCGAACCCGGCCCGAACGGCGGCAAACTCGTCGGCACCGCGCCCGACCAAGCCGAACTGCTGATCAGTCCCGAAGGCATCGTGACCATCACCTTCCTCGACGCGGAAAAAAAGCCCGCCGCCCCCGGCACCCGCACAGCCACCGTCTTCGCCCAGCTCGATTCCGGTCGCAAAGAGATCGCACTCGAAAGCAAAGGCAACGCCTTGGTATCCACGGAGGCGCTTCCCAAGCCCGAGGGTTACATCCTTGTTGTGCAGACACGCAATGCGCCCGACGCCAAGCCAAGCAACACCCGTGTCAAATACGACATGCACGTCTGCGGCGGCTGCAAGCTGAGCGAATACGCCTGCACCTGCGAAGAACATTAAACCGCTGAGTCCAGACGGCTGCGGGCGAACCTTTGCGTTCCCCGCAGCCGTCTCCGTACCCTGCTTCGACTTCACCAACCTTAATTTTTCACCCATGCGCAACTTCCTTCCGCCGTCACTCGTTCTCCTCTTCGCTGCGCCGTTGTCCGCCCAACAGCCAACAGCCATCTCACCCTCTGCCTACGTGGAAAAATGGATCGCTGCGCCGAAGGACGCGGGCACCTACGCCGGTATTTTTCCGCGCTTCCGCTTCACCGACCACCTCGCTGCCGCCATTGCCGATCAGGATAAAGCCCTTGTCACCGCGCTTGTGCCTCTGCTGCGAGAAGCCAACGAAGCCGAAATCACCCTGCTTCGTCTCGAACTCGGCATAGCGACCGAACAGGCCGCAGCGGCAGCCACCCTCGCCACCAATCTCGACAATCTCCTCCGACTTCTCTCCGAGCGCCCCGTCAGCGGAGCGCCCGACCGGATCGAACGTGAAACCCTCGCCGGAGCCGCCCTCCGCTTCCACGCGGCCGCAGCCAACGCGCGGTCCGTCCTCCCCGCCATCTCCCGCCGCCTCGAAAAACTCGGAGCAACCGATGCCTCCGCCCTGCCTGCCACACCGCCACCGCCCCATCCGACGACTGACCCCGCATTGCTTGCGGAAAAATCTCCGATCCTTTCCGTGCTCAACATGATCGCCGAACGCCACCTCGCCAGCTTCTCCGGTCTTCCGCTCTCCACCGCGCCGTTCGAGTCCCTTTACGTGGCCGAAAGCGATTTCCCCCAGCCAGTCATTGTCCGTCTCGGAGGGCGCGACCCACTCTCCACGAAAACCCAAGCCGCACTCGCCCGCGACGATCGCGCTGCCCTCGAAGAGGCCATCACCCTCCGGCTCGATGCCATCGCGGCCCTGCGCCCCGTCGTCGAGGCTCTGCCCGAAGACCGCCTCCGCGCCATGGCCGACACCGCCGCTCTGGCCGAACGCCAGTTCCGCCAAGGTGCAATCCCCATCGCGCTCTTCCTGGAATCCCAGCAGGGCTGGCTTGAAACTCTGGAAACCCGCAACGAAACGCTCCTGGCCCTGTGGCGTGAAGTTCTCGAACTTCAAAGCCTCGCTGGTCGCCACTCAATCATTCACTAAGGTGCCGCCTAAGACTTCAATTCTTTTGTCGGTTTTTCAGTGAAGTATTGACAAATTTTGGCTGATCGGCGGTATGCCCAATCAAGTGAAATTTTGTTTCAAGCATCTTCGCATTCTTTGGGCGATAGCCATCTTGGTGATGGCTGGCGGTCAATTTGCGCATGCTTACCAAGATCTCAAATGCGTCGCCACCCACGCCGCACAGGAGCAATCGTCCGTTCCAGATAAACAAGATTGTCCTGCTAACCATGCTTGCTGCTGCCATGCCCACTCGCACGGCATTGCCACCTTGGTTGAGGTTCCTTCCTTTTTTCATTTGAGCCTCGGTTCCAGTTCGTTCTCTACCTGCAACGAGTCCTACATCGAAGGACCTTGCCGCGAGATCGACTATCCGCCTCAATTGTCCTTACGATTCGCGGGCGCAGTGCGCCCTAGATTCGCACCTTATCGGGCCTTTCGCCCGTTTCTTCCGAGTATAACGCTCGGGATTTCAAGCACCGTCGCGCTAATGCCATTTCGTTGGGCGACTCAATCAGGACACTCAAAATGAAATTCTCTCTCACTACTTTTTTCTCAAACAAAATCTCTGGCTTTCTTGCCATCACCGTCGTCATCGGAATGATGTCGCTTTCCGCCTGCTCGTCACTGGACACTTG
>CAJCCF010000148.1 GCA_903960845.1 uncultured Verrucomicrobiota bacterium
AGTTTGTTATGCCGCAACTTTTGCACAACGCGAAAACCAACGAGCAACGGCCTTAACCGAGTGCCATTCTTGCCTGGCAAATAGTGCTGAACACTAACTCCATGTGAAGCGCAGAGATGACGAGTTTGTGACAGGATAATGAAGGACAGGATAATGAAGGACAGCGAATCAGATGATCCTGTCCCTCATTATCCTGTCACAATGCTTTTAGTTAAGCCTGAGACGCCTGGCATTCTAAATCATGGGCGGGGCTTGGGGCGGGTTCGTTTTTGCTCCTGCTACTGCGCTTTCTCGCTTCACTTCAAGAGGATGAGTTTGGGCCAACAGGCCGGACGGGCATTGCAGCGCCGGGCATGGAAGAGTGCTCGTGGTTGCGGAAGGGCTCAACAACGCCTAGAGCATTGATCCCGACATCATGCACGCCGCAGGCCCCAAGAACCCACTCCATGGCATCACGCTGGAGAAAATGCTCATCCAACTCGAAGCCCATTACGGCTGGGAGATGCTGGGACAGATGATCAAGATCAACTGCTTCAACTTTCACCCAAGCATCAAGTCCAGCCTGGTCTTCCTGCGCAGAACGCCGTGGGCCCGCGCGAAGGTCGAGGAATTGTATCTGGATTCACTGCCTGACATGCAGCCGAAGACGGAACCTGCCTCAGGCGCGGTGCAGGGCGCTGATCTCGACATTGGCCTGACGGAGACGCGCGGAGATCTCACGCATGAGCTCCTGCAGGAGGGTGATCTTCAAGCTGGGACGGGTGTCGGACAGGGCGGTGAACCAGGTGCGGTGGATGACAAGGCAGTCGACCGTGTCGATGGCGACGACATTGGCTGATCGCGGTGAGCCATCGAGAAAGGCCATCTCACCCACCGTCATGCCTGCCGTGAGCACATCAATGCGCAGCGTGCTGGCCCCTTCTCCCTGCATTTGCACTTCGGCGGTTCCAGCCAGCAGGACAAACATTTCCTCGGCGCTTTCGCCCGCCTTGATCATCCATTGCCCCGCCTCATACCGCCGGGGTGGTAGATTGCTTTTGAGCAGGGCAAGCTCCTCGGCGGTGCAGGGCTGAAAAATGCTGCACTGATGCATGTCGAGCATGCCGGATGATCTCCATGAAGAGCCCGTGATGGACAGGAGCAGTGCATCTTCACTTGCTTCGAGCGCCGCATCAAGCGTCTCAAAGATGGCCTCCGGCGGGATGCCTGCATGGTCGAGCCATGCGGCAATTTTTCCAGCGTGACAGATGGTGATCTGCACGCCCTGCTGACTCAGGCGCTCACGGAGATCTGCCAGCAATTTCAGGCTGACGGCGTTTGCCGATACCAGGGCTCGAAGGTCAAAGATGATGTGCCGGCAGCCGGCATTCGACAGTTCCATGGCCTGGCGGATCACGGGCTCAAAGGTCGTGAAAATGAGCCCGCCCTGGAGCTCGAGCACATGGATGCACTTGCCGTGTGATTTAAGAATCGTGATGGCGGAATGGGGCAGCCGCCTTTTAGCCACCACCTCACCGCCATGATAGGAAAGCCGCACCGCCGTGCGCGGCGTGGCTGTGGGATTCATCATGTGCAGTGACAGTTCCTGAGCCAGATCCATGCAGACTTTGATGCCTCGCAGACTGTTGCCCTGTGGATCCAATGCGGGCGAGAAGACACCGATCCCGAGCTGCCCCGGCAACACGGCGAGGATGCCGCCGCCGACGCCACTTTTCGCGGGCAGGCCCACGCGGTAGATCCATTCTCCCGACCAGTCGTACATGCCGCAGGTGGCCATGACACCGAGCACGTTGTCCACATACTGGGGAGCGATCGCGCGCTTCCTTGTCACCGGCTGAATGCCCTGGTTGGCCAGCGTTGCTCCCATGAGGGCGAGATCGCGGCAGGTCACGCGGATGGAGCACTGCTGAAAATAGGTCTCCAGAGTTTCGTGTGGATCCTCTTCGATGATGCCGAAATTGCGCAGCAACCAGCCGATGGCTCGATTGCGATGTCCCGTCTCGCTTTCGCTCTGATAGACGATTTCATCGATGTCCAGATCACGTCCGGCAAAGCCGCTCAGGTAAGCCAGCAGGCGCTCGAATCGGGACTGGCCATCCTTTGACAAAACCTGGCCGCAGGTGGCGATCGCGCCCGCATTGATCATCGGATTGAAGGGGGCACCGCTGCCTTCCTTCAGGCTGATCGCATTAAAAGCTTCACCTGATGGCTCCACGCCGATGCGCGACAGCACATGCTCCTCACCGCGATCCTCCAAAGCGAGACCGTAAGCCAACGCTTTCGAGATGGACTGAATGGTGAAAGCCTGCCGCGTATCGCCGACCTCATAGACGTGGCCGTCACGAGTGGCGATGCAGATGCCAAACCAGGCTGGATCAGCTTTCGACAGTTCAGGAATGTAGTCCGCGACCTGACCGTCCATGACTGGCGCATAGCGGGCATGGAGTGCTTCAAGGTACTCTTGGATGGGGGAGAGCATCCAATCAGACAAAGCAGGTAGAGTGCCGGATAAGTGCCTTTGTTCGAGCGCTCAGAGGTTTGGCTCAGGCACCCGCCGCCTTGCCTGGCCGTATTCCCACAAAGACGGTGTGCGTCTTTCGCTTTGCCTGCGGGTAGGCTCTGGTCGGCACCACCTCCACTTTGAAGCCTGCCTTGGCCAGCCGCTTCTCAAAACGCCGGTCCTGGCTGGCGGACCAGAACGTCACGCGCGCGCCCGGCTTCAGGGCGTGAGTGATCGCCACGAAACCCTGCGCCTGATACAGCCGCGTGTTGCCATCCTGCACCATGGCGATGGGGCCATTGTCCACGTCCAGCATGATCGCATCATAGTATCCTTTGGGAGCTTGATGAATCACTTCAAACACATCTCCCACGGTGACCTGCACGCGTGGATCATCCAGCAGCAGGCCATTGACCGAGCTTAGGTGCTCGCGGTTCCAGGCCACCATCTCGGGCAGCAGCTCCGCTACATGCACGGAGGCATCCCTGCCCACCAGTTCCAGGGTGCGCCGCAGCGTGAATCCGAAGCCGAGTCCGCCGATCAGCACGCGCGCGCCGGCTTGTTCGCTCAGTCTTGAGCAGGCCAGTTCTGCCAGCACGGTTTCCGACTCATAGGCATTGGTCCCCATGAGCGGCTGCCGGTCCACCCGCAGATAAAAGTGCGTGTCGTGGCTGTGCAGGGTCAGTTCGGCACCTTCAGGAGTGCGCGCTTGGGCGAGATTGAGGAAAGGTTTCAAGGGGAGATCCTGCCATTCGTGCCAAATGTCCCGCCGTGCATCTTGAAATGCTGCGCACACTCCCCATACTCGCCCGAACACTTACCCGACCTTCCCACCGAGCCATGCTTTCATTTCTCAAAATTCGCAACCTAGCCCTCGTCGAGGACGTCACCTGGGATCTGGTGCCGGGTCTCGTGGGTGTCACAGGCGAGACCGGGGCAGGGAAGTCGATCATCGTCGGAGCACTCAAGCTTATTCTCGGCGAACGCGCGGACCGCAGCCTGATCCGCACCGGGCAGGATGCCTGCACCGTCGAGGCCAGCTTTCATCTCAAAAGCACGCGCGCCGTGGATGCCGTGCTGGAGGAGGCCGGCCTGGAGCCCTGCCAGGATGGTGAACTGCTCATCAAGCGCACCGTCAGCGCCAGCGGAGCTAACAAACAATTTGTCAACTGCTCGCCGGTCACCATCCAGGTGCTCAAGGGCCTGGGTGAGTTCCTCGTGGATCTGCACGGACCGCACGATCACCAGTCGCTCAATTCCCAGGACCGTCAGCTTGAGATGCTCGACAAATTTGCCGGAATCGAGGACCTGCTCGGCAGCTATGAGGACGCCTGGAAACAGTGGCGCAGCTGCCTTTCCGAACTCGATGAACTGGAGAACAGCGAGCGTGCCGGCAGTCAGCAGATCGACATGCTGAAATTCCAGATCCAGGAGATCGCCGCC
>CAJCCF010000149.1 GCA_903960845.1 uncultured Verrucomicrobiota bacterium
CACTTCGACCGTGATGTAAGTTTCATCGGGGGCGGTGATCATGTGATCGAGCACTTCAAAATGTGAACCGCGCACATTGCTGCAAAAATTGTAGTTGTCGCGAAAATGAAAGCGGCCGAAGCCCTCGGCAATGTTCGCGGTGACGGAGCGTGCTGCGCGGCGAAGCTGGCTTGACAGGTCATACCGCTCATCCTTCGGCAAATGCGCGACAATCTCCCGGCTGACAAACAGCCGCAGATGACGTGCCGTCTTCCAGCACTCCAGGTCTTCGAACGAGTGGATCGAGTTCATCAGCACTCATAACCCGTCACCCATAACTCATCACTTTGAAAGAATCGTTTCCTCACCCCACCGGCGTGGCCCAGTGCTCGCGATACTGGCGTTGCAAAAGCTTCGAGGTGTCGGCATCGCCGATGAATTGCTCTTTTGCCGGATCGAACACGAGGGCGCGGCGGGTGCGGGCGGCGATGTTGCCGAGGTGGCAGAGGGCGGTGGAAAGATGGTTGATGGTGATGTCGGCGTTCAGTTTGGCACCCGTGCGGATGGCGTCGAAAAAGTTGGCGTGATGCGCGGCAAGGTCCGGGCCCGAGGCTGGCTTGATGTCCTCGATCAGTTTGTTTCTTTTGCCGTAGATCTGCCAGCCCCTGGCTTTGCCGCCGATGACCATGCCTTCGGTGCCATACCAGGCGCAGCCGTTTTCGTGACCCTCCTGAACATAGGGCGACCAGTCGCGCTGCTCGTAGATGAGCTGTTTGGTTTTGCCTGCGATGTCGTATTCAAAGCCGCAATACAGTGTGTCGGGCCACTCCTGGTCATCATCGAAAAACAGTTTGCTGCCCTGGCCGATGATGCGGTCCGGGTGCTGCTCCACTCCGAGACCCCAGCGCGCGATGTCGATGTCATGCACGCCATCGTTTCCGAAATCACCGGCACCGAAGTGATGAAACCAGCGCCAGTGGCCGGGATGATAGGTGCTTTTGAAAGGCACCCTGGGCACCGGTCCGAGCCAGAGTTCGTAATCCAGGTTGGGCGGCGGTTCACTGTCCGGTTTGTGTCCCTGATTCGCCCTGAGCTGGCTGTTCCAGGCCTTTGCCACGAGGATGTCACCGATGATGCCGCTGCGAAGTTTTTCGACGATGCCGATGATGTGCGCCGTGCTGCGGCTTTGGGTGCCGACCTGCATGACGACTTTGTTTTTCGCAGCCGCCTCGATCATGAGTCGTCCCTCGCGCAGATTGTGCGAGCAGGGCTTTTCCACATACACATGCTTGCCCGAGTTTGCCGCCAGGATTGCGCCCGGTGCATGCCAGTGATCCGGAGTGGCCATCAGCACGGCCTGCACGGTCTTGTCATCAAACACACGCCGCATGTCACTCACGACCTTGGGGGTCTGGCCGGTGAGTTCGTGAATGGTTTTTGCCGCGGTCTCCGCACGTTTTGAATCGGCATCACAGACCCATGAGTAAATCACATCGCTGCGCTTGCACATCGTCTTGAGATGATTGGTTCCCATCCCTCCAGGCCCTATGAAGGCCAGGTTGATCTTGTCTGAACTTCCTGAGGCTTTGAGAATCGCCGGTGCAGCGAATGAAGCTGTTGCGAGCGCTGTGCGGCTGACGAACTGACGGCGTGAGATCGTGTTCATGATGGTGATGGCGGGATTTCAAAGACCCATACGCACAGCACGTCCGGCACCTTCCGGCATAAAGCCTCATGAAAGCCCGCAGCGGCATCTCCCGTAGCGGTCTCATGCACCGAATTTTTGCCTGCCTTCTTGCCATCTCGTTTCTCCACGCGGCTGATCCTGTCCCGCTGTTCATCGAAGGTTATGCCGGCCAGCGGAGCGTGGCGCAGGGGGAGGCCATCCCTGTCCATGTCAGCACCACGGCGGCGAAGTTTGAGATCGAGGTCGCCCGGCTCGGCGCCAAGCGCGAGGTCATGTGGAAAAAAAGCGACGTGCCAGGCCAGGCCCATCCCGTGCCTGAGGATTCATCCGCGAATGGCTGCCGCTGGCCGGAGAGCGTGAGCGTGCCGGTGGGTGCCGAGTGGAAGTCCGGTTACTACGAGATCGTGTTCCGGGCGGCCGATGCCGGCGGCAAGTGGACGCATCGCGGACGGCGCACCGCCGAGAGCAGCGCCTGGTTCATTGTTCGGCAGGCCAAGCCGGGCTCCACCTCCAGGATCCTGCTTCAGCTTTGCACCAACACCTACAACGCTTACAACAACTGGGGCGGCTTCTCCGTGTATGCTTACAACAGCGTGTCGAACAATCAGGGACACCGTGCCAGTTTTGAAAGACCCGGCCCCTCACAATTCGGCCGGTGGGAACTGCCCTTTGTGCAGTGGGCTGAGGCCAATGGCTATGCACTGGAATTTGCTGCCAATGACGATCTTGAATTCCGGCCTGAGATTCTCAAAAACTACAAACTCGTTCTCAGCGTCGGCCATGATGAATACTGGTCCGGACCGATGCGCGATCATCTGGAAGGCTGGATCGGCAAGGGCGGCAATGTGGCCTTCTTCAGCGGCAATACCTGCTGCTGGCAGGTGCGCAGCGAGGACAAGGGCCGCGCCTTCACCTGCACCAAGCAGAACTACCATCTTGATCCCGTCTTCCAAACCCGTGACTTCAAGACACTCAGCACCGCGTGGAGTCATCACCTGCTGAAGCGTCCGGAGAACGAACTCACCGGCGTGGGTTTCCTCTGGGGTGGTTACATGCGCAGCCATGGCCAGTTTATGGATGGCGATGCCTCATTCATCGTGCATCGTCCCGATCACTGGATCTATCAAGGCACCGGCCTCAAGCGCGGCGACCGCTTCGGTGCCAAGGACACCATTGTTGGTTATGAATGCGACGGTTGCGAGCTCGAGTGGCGCGACGGATTGCCCTTCGCCACCCACAAGGACGGCACTCCGAAAACCTTTGAAGTGCTCGGCACCTGCCCGGTTCGCTGGCACCCTGATGATGTTGAGTGGTATGAGAAATGGGAGATCGGTCGCACCGGGGCAGCCTGCCTCGGCCTCTACACCCGTGGCGGCACCGTCTTCACCGCCGCCACCACCGACTGGGCGCACGGTCTGCAGGGCAAGGATGCCGCCGTGGAGCGCATCACGAAGAACGTGCTGGACCGCCTAACCAAATGATGTTGAAGATCACCGGGACTCCAGTCGCAGGCGGAGGGTTGGTGGAGAGTTGTGGGTGTTCTCCCTGCTGGAGAAGGCGTGGGCGAGTCCGTTGCGCGCGGTCTCGTCGGTCTCGCGGCAGAGGATGAGGGTGACGATGCCGTTGCTGTCCTGGCGCAGGACGCTGGCCAGCGCCTCACCCTTGATGGAGAAGGAACCGCGCGTGGTGCCCTGGGGCATCACAAACTGGCCGACGCGGACGGACTGCGTGGAGATGGGGGCGGCGCGGTGCTCGGGCTTGTCATCGTGGGCGGGTGCCTTTGACCAGCTGAGTTTGGCTTCATCCCACTGATCCTGGGTTTCATCCGTGAGGGCGTGGACGGTGAAAACGGCATCAGGCACAAGCGAGGCAAAGCCGAGATCGCTCGGCTCCACCTGGATCACGAATTCCGCCTCGGCGATGCGACTGCCTTTGAAGCGCGAGAGATCAAAGGCCATGTAGGCCTTGCGGTCGAGCTTGGTATCGAGCGAGGAGTGCTTCACGCGCAGAAAGGATTCATGGCCGCTCACCTGGATGGTGGGATTGGATTGAATCCACGAATCGCGCCCTTCACCGAAAGCGGTTGTCACTGCCTGCCAGCCATCACCCAGATCGCGGATGGCATCGGGCAGCCAGCGGCCGGACTCGGGTTGGTCGTCACGATCGGCATCCGGGTTCACGGCGCTGGCCAGAAAGCCGCCGTAGTCCACGCGCTGTCCGGCACGCAGTTCCTTGGTTTTGGTTTCGCCGTTGCGCTGCACTTCGACGAGTCCCTCGATCACATGCACGAGGCATTTGCCATCCTCGCCGGCGCTCACGCCGAAGCGCGTGCCCCAGTCCACGACTTTGGTCTGCGGTGTGTGAATGGTGAAGCCCTTGGCCTGGGTTGGCACATCCGCCACGACGGTGCCTTTCCTGACCCGGCACTCCATGCTGGAGAGCACCTCAAGCGTGACGGGTGCCTCAAGGATGACCTCGGCACCGCTTTTGAATTTCAGAGTGGCCATGCCTTCGACGAGTTCGAGCATCCCGGGCGGCAGCAGCGCGCCTTCCATGGTGGGCAGCGCGCTGTTGCCCCATTTGCATGAGCGCGCTTTGGCCAGGGTGGCGACGGGTGCCGGGGTGTCATTCAACAACCAGACCGCGCCTGCCGCGACGATGGAGGCGGCAATCGCGGTGAGGGTGTGCCACTGCCACGATCTGAAGCGTGAGGCAGCCGGCTGGACGGTTGATGCATGATTGGTTAGGAAAGCCTCTTCGTCCAGGTCACGCAGCTGCGCGTCCATCAGGGCCGCCTGAGCCAGGAACCGGCGAGCCTCGGGATCAGCCTGAATGAGGGCATTCAGTTTCGCCTCCTCTTCCTCGTCCGCCCGGCCGTCGCGGGCACGCTCCCAGAGCTCGAGAAGGGACCATTGTTCGCTTGGGGTCATGGGGTGGTGTGTTTCAAGATTCAGGTTGGGCGTTCATCCGGCTTCGGCGGCGATCTGCTTTTGGACGCAGTCCATGAGGCTCAGGCGAACTCGGCTGAGGGCGCGATAGACGGCGGCTTCGGTGCGGCTCACGCGCTCGGCGACCTGATCAATCTCCAGGTCGTCGAAATAGCGCAGGTGCACGAGTTGGCGATGCTCGGTGGGAAGTTTTGCCAGGCAGTGGCGAAGCGCCTCGTGGCGCTGGGGGATCTCCGAGGCCAGTTCACTGACGGCGGCACCCAGAGCCTCCAGGCTCACTTCATCCAGCGGCAGATGCTCGCGCTTTTTATGCCGGCGGTGGGTGAGGATCTGATGAAAGGCGGTCTTGCGTGCCCAGGCCAGAAAGTGGGTGCCGATTTGAAAATCATCGAAGTGCTTCCAAAGCAGCAGCTTGGTCTGTTGCAGGATGTCCTCCGCCGCCGAATCACGCGGGACGAGACTGTGCACATACAGCGACAGGGACCGCTCATTGGCGGTAAGAAGTTCGAGAAAATCCGTGGTGCGATCAGCCATGAGAAAAGGGCAGCATGGATGACAGGCGCGTCAACGCGGGTTTTGGACAGAAAAACTTTCCTTATTTCAGGCGGCGGGCGTGATTCACCTCACCCGCCCGCTTCAGTTCCTCGACAAACACCGCGAGCATCTTGTCTTTCGACTGCCGGTTCATCACTCCCGCAGCGATGCAGACCGGCGCGGGCTGCGGCTGCAGTGGTTTTAAGATGATGCGCTCCGGGATCAGGCAGGCGATGCGCTCCACGACCAGCGCAATGCCCAGTCCGGCTTCCACCGCTGAGATGAGGCTGGTGACACCGTCACACTCGCTGGCGATGCGGGCGTTCATGCCCTGTTCCTTGAACCATCCGGTGATGGATGACCAGTAGTCGGGGTAATCGCGCTGCGTGTAGACCACGAGTTTCTGATCGTTGAGATCGCGCGCCGTCAGCGTTTTTTTGGCGACCAGCGCATGCTGCCGCGGCAAGGCCACGCACCAGGCCTGCTGCTGCAGCGTGATCCAGGAGATGTCAGGTATTTCCTTCAAGGGCGGCGCGGTGACGATGACATCGAGCGTGCCCTTTTGCAGTGCTTCGATCATTTGATTGCCCGCCATGTCGGACAGTTCCACGCGAGCTTTGGGATGCACCTGGGTGAAGGCCTCAATGGCGGGAGACAAGATGCCTGCGGTGAGGGAAGGGGAGTAGCCCACGCGGATCGTCTGGGCTTTGGCCGTCGCCCGCACCCGCTGCTCAAGGGCATCGGCGCGCTCCAAAAGCAGGCGTCCTTCACGCAGCAGCAGTTCACCGGCAGGCGTCAGGGAGAATGAATGCGCGCCACGTTCCAGCAGCGCCACGTCCAGATCATCTTCCATGCCTTTGATCTGGCGGCTTAGAGCGGGTTGCGTCAGATTCAGGCGCTGGGCGGCACGACTGATGTTGCCATCTTCGGCAGCAGCGATGAATGAGCGGAGCGGGCGGAGTTCCATGTCCGCCGAGCATACGCACCGCGCAGCCTGAGGCAAACATCACCGCATTGGCGGTGGCAGACATTTCATCGCATCATCGACCCGTTATGAAAATCAAACTTCGCCGATCCAAAGAACGCGGCCATGCCGATCACGGCTGGCTCGACAGCTATCACACCTTCAGCTTCGCCGACTATTATGATCCGGCGCACATGGGTTTTCGCTCGCTGCGGGTGATTAACCAGGACCGCATCGCCCCAGGCGGTGGATTCCCCACGCATCCGCACCGTGACATGGAGATTTTCAGCTACCTCGTCGAGGGCGAACTCCAGCATCAGGACAGCCTCGGCAACGGCCGCGTGCTCAAGCCTGGCCAAATCCAGATGATGTGTGCGGGCAAGGGTGTGCTGCACAGTGAGTTCAATCCGTCTGACAGCGAGATCAGCCATCTGCTTCAGATCTGGATCCAGCCGGACCAGCGCGGGCTCGTGCCGAGCTACACTGAATGGCATCCCGATCCTGCAAAGGATCAAGAGTCGAAGGTGCTCGTCATCTCCCGCGAAGGTCGCGAAAACTCCGCATCGATCCATCAGGATGCGGATGTGTTCCGGGTCCGCCTTGGCGCGGCAGGCAGCGTGATCCATGAGGTCAAAGCTGGGCGCGGTGTCTGGTTCCAACTCATCCGCGGCAGCGTCAGCGTGGATGGCAGCACACTTCAGCCGGGTGATGCATTGAGCACGGAAGATGCCGGCACGCTCACCATCACCGCCACGGAAGATGCCGAGGCTCTGCTCTTCGATCTCGGCTGATCATGTCAAAACGGCATGCTCAGCCCAAACAACCCGCATTCGCCAATCCCGCCATCCGTTCCACTCTCAAACCGTCACACTGACAATCCACAGCAACCACAACACATGAAACTCATCACCAACATCGCCGGAGCTCTTCTGGGCCTTCTGTTCCTGATCTTCGGACTGAACTTCTTTTTCCACTTCATCCCGATGCCTCCAGGCCCGCCTGAGGGATCGCCACCGGCGCTGTTCATGGCCGCCTTGTATCCCACGGGTTATCTCACCTTCGTGAAGGTGCTGGAAATTCTCGGCGGTCTTCTCGTGGCGCTGCCAAAGACGCGCAACATCGGTCTGCTCTTCCTCGGCCCGGTCATCGTGAACATCCTGGCCTTCCATATTTTCCTAACCAAAGGTGGTGGCCTCTTTGATCCGCCGATCCTGCTGATCACCGGACTCTCCGCCTTCCTGCTCTGGTCCGGTCGCCGTGCCTTCGCTGGTTTGATCAACGCCTGATCAAACCCGCTTCAGCTTTCCGCTCGCGGTCAGCGGCAGTTCCGTCACGACGGTGAAGATCAACGGGATCTTGTAACCCGCCAGCCTGGCGCGGCAGTGAGATCGGATCTCCATCGTCGTCGGCGCACCCTCGGGGCAGGGGATGTAGCGGGCGACGGGGACTTCCCCGTAAAGCGGGTGCAGGCGTGCTTCGACAAGCGAACGCTGCACCTTCGGATGCGAGTCGAGCACGGCCTCGACCTCTTCCGGGAAGACCTTCATGCCGCCGACATTGATCAGGGTTTTCCTGCGTCCGCAGATGTAGATCCGGCCGGAGGCATCGCGTTTGCCAAGGTCACCCGTGGCGAACCAGCCTGCGGCATCCACCACCCCGGCGCGCGGCAGCCAGGGATCCAGATAGGCATCAAACATGCCGGGACCGCGCAGACAGATTTCCCCAGGCTCCCCCGGCGCAGGTTCCAGGCCGTTGTCGTCTTTCAGCAAAGCTTGGTAGGCCGGAAGCGGCAGCCCGAGGGCCTCAGGAGCCTCCCTGGCGCCTGCAATGTTCAGGACCGGCAGGCCGAGTTCAATGATTCCGAGTCCCTGCACGAGATTGAGTCCAAAACGGCTTTGAAACTTCTGCGCCGTCGCGGCGTCCAGCGCCGCCGCGGTGGCGACCGCGAGTCGCAACGTGGTCCATTGCGCGATGTCCGGTGCCTCGACGAGCTGCCGGTAATGCACCGGGCTGCCATACATGATGGTTGCTTTTTGTTCGGCACCCGCGCGCAGCAAATCTTCACCAAGATGCGTCTCCTCAATGATCGTCGTGGCTCCGTGGTAGAGATACAGCACGATGGAAACGGCAAAGTGATGTGCCATCGGCAGCACCCAGAGCACGCGGTCACCCGGGCCGATTTGCAGGCCTTCATTCGCGGCGGTGATGCGCTGCAACAGCGACTCGTGAGACAGCAGCACGCCTTTCGATTTTCCCGTGGTGCCGGAACTGAAGCGAATGAAGGCCGGATTGAGCGCCTCAAAAGATGCGGTTGGGAACGCTGGTGCGGTGCCGGCCATGATCAGAATGAGCACACGCAGGCCACCGACTTCCAGATCACCCGCCCGCCGGGCCTCTGCGGGCACCCAGGCGGCGGCACTCTCGATCACCAGCACGGCATCCAGTGCGGTCCGGTGCAGGAGTTCGCGCTTTTCCTCCTCCGCGAGTTCATCAGGAATCGGTACGAAACAACCGCCTGCCGCCAGTGTGGCGAGCGCGAGCGGCACATAGTCGAGACAACTCGGAAAATGAACGCCGATGCGCAGGCGGTCCGTGCGGCCGGGCTCGCGAATCAATGTTGAGCGCAGCGTGGCCGCGATGGCGTCGCAGCGGGTGAAGAGTTCCTGATAGCTGAGCGTGCGTTCCTTTTGCACCAGCGCGATGGAATCAGGCTTCGCGCGCTCACGGATGGCTTCGACAATGCTGAACATAGACACGAATCAGAAGCCCAACGAAGGCGGGCAGGTCGGGGTGAAATGGGGGATTTTGGCGGGCATCACGTCATCCATCCATGCGCGGCATGAACATGCAAGCAGCAGAGCATTGCCTTTGCGCTCATGACATGGCACATGATCCGCCATGCCCGCCCCGCCAGACACGCTCAAGGAAACCACGATTGATGGTGCCAGGACCACACGCTGGAGCATGGAGGCTGCCGAATGCCGGGCACTGGCGGCGCACCGCATCGCGCGTCTGGGAATCGATCATGCGGTGGCTCCGTATGAGCGGGTGCGCCTGACGCCTGGCGGCAGTTTTTTCATGATCGTGCTGCACGGTTCGGGCCGCGTGCTGCTGGATGGCCGCTGGCAGACGGTGAGCGCCGGCTGGGCCTGCATGGCTCCGCCGCGCGTGCCAAATGCTTTCCATGCCCTGCCACGCCAGAGCTGGAATTTTCTCTGGATGCGCTATGACGAGCCGGCCTTCGTTTCACCCCAGGTCAGCGCGGCCTCGCCACTGAAAGTGAAGGTGGATGTCGATCAGCTTCAGCGTGTCTGGGAAGGCTTGCGTGGCGAATGGGAATCGGGCCGTGATCCGCAGGCGCTGCATCACTGGATCGAGCTGGCTCATCATCACACCCGCCGTCTTTCCGAACCCTGGCGGCGCGATGAACGGCTGCGGATGCTTTGGGAAACGGTGCAGTCGCGATTGGTCGAGGACTGGACCCTCAAAGCCCTGGCCCATGCCGCGCATGTCAGTGAGGAGCATTTTCGCAGGCTCTGCTGGAAGGAACTCGGTCGCAGTCCGATGGCGCACCTCACCTCTCTCCGCATGCAGGCCGCGCAGACACTGCTCGTCAGCACCAGGGACAAGCAGGAAACGATTGCCCAGCTCGTCGGTTACCGCAGTCCCATTGCTTTCTCCCGCGCCTTCAAGCGCTGGGTTGGCTGCCATCCCTCGGAGTATCGGGCCCGGAGTTGAGGTGCATTTCAGTCAGCTTGTGGTGGACGTCTGCCCATGAATCTGATGCAATCGCCGCGTTCTTATGATCACCATGCGCTTCATCCTCATCCTATCGCTGCTATCAACCCTGTCTCAGGCGGAGCCTGTCTCCCTGTTCGATGGCAAAACCCTCGACGGTTGGGATTTTGATCCCAAAATCTGGCGTGTCGAAGACGGCCTCATCACCGGCGGCTCCACCACGGAGAAGATCAAAGAAAATTTCTTCATCTGCACGAAGAAGAACTATCAAAACTTTGACTTGAAGCTGAAAATCAAAGTCAGTGGTGACCCGAAAACCGGGCTGCTCAACAGCGGTATTCAAATCCGCAGCCTGCGCGTTCCGGGCGGTGCCCACATGTGTGGCTATCAGGTGGATTGCGGTGCGGGCTGGTTCGGCAAGATCTACGATGAGTTCCGCCGCAACAAAGTCATCTGGGCACCCACGCCCGAGCAGCAAGCCGCGCTCGACAAGGCCGTCGACGTCTTTGGCTGGAACGAATACCGCATCCGCGCCGAAGGCCCGCGCATTCAAACCTGGATCAACGGTGTGCTCTGCATGGACTACATCGAGCAGGATAAAAACATCGCACTCGACGGTCTGATCGGCCCGCAGGTTCACAGCGGTGGCGTTTGCCTCGTCCAGGTCAAGGATGTGACGATCGAGGAACTCCCCGCCACGCCCGGCGCGCCAACATGGGAATCGCTCGGTGGCATTGATGCCGCGCGTAAACTCGTCGCCCCGCCGTCAAAAAAACAGGCCGATGCTTCTGCCGCGCCAAAGCGCGACATCAGTTACAACAACGTCCAGGGCACCGCGTTGACCGCCGGGGAGCAGTTGAAGAAGTTTCATCTGCCCGATGGTTACGAGATCGAGCTCGTCGTGAAAGAAAGCGAGGGGCTCGGCAAATTCGTCAGCGTTTACTTTGATCAGCGAGGGCGAATGTGGACACAGACTGCGCTGGAATACCCTGTCGATTCAAATGAAAATCCTGCCGCCGCCGAGGCTGTGTATGCAGGCAAGGGCAAGGACAAGGTGCTCGTCTATCCGCGGGAGTCTTTGAATGCGAAGATTCCCGCGGATGGACTCACCAACCCAACCGTTTTTGCCGACGGCCTCGCTATCCCGCTCGGCATCCTGCCGTGGGGCGCGGGCGACACCTGCTACATCCAGCACGGTCACGATTTGAAGCTCTACAAAGACACCAACGGCGATGGCAGGGCGGACAAATTTGATGTCGTGCTCACCGGCTTTGGCGTGCAGGACTCGCATCTCTTTCCACATCAGTTCACCCGTGCTCCAGGCGGCTGGATCTGGATGGCGCAGGGCCTCTTCAACAACAGCAAAGTTCACAAGCCGGGCAGCGATGTCGTCGTCGACTGGCCCAAGTGCAGCATGGCCCGCATGAGGCCTGATGGCGGCGGGTTCGAAGTCACCAGCACCGGGCCTAACAATATTTGGGGTCTTGTCATCACCGGTGAGGGGGAAGCTTTCATCCAGGAGGCCAACGACTACGGCTACCCTGTCATGCCCTTCCACGAATACGCCTACTATCCCGGCGGCATGGAGGCGCTGAAAAAGAGCTATCAGCCCGACTTCCCGCCGATGACCGATGTGCGCATGGGCGGCACGGGATTGAGCGGTCTGGCGCTGATCGAGGATGGTCCGCTCTCGCCTGCTAAAGTGGCTTCGGCTTCAGCCGAATCTTCAAACCGTCCGGCTAAAGCCCAAACCACTTTGGCCAAGCCTGCCCACACCATGGCTGTCGCCAATCCCATCACCTCCAAGATTCAAACGCTGGCGATGCACCGCGACGGCGCGTATTGGAAGCTTGAGCAACTTCCCGATCTCATCACCTGCGACGATCCCTTCTTCCGCCCCGTCGGCCTCACCAACGGCCCTGACGGCTACATTTACATCATCGATTGGTATAACAAGATCATCTCCCACAACGAAGTCCCGCGTGCGCATCCGGATCGTGACAAGTCACGCGGCAGAATATGGCGCGTGAAGCCGAAAGGGGCCAAAGCCGAGGTGGCCGACTTTACGAAGCTCAGCAGCGATGAACTGATTGCCACGATGAAAGCGGCACCCGTGGGTAAAGCCCAGCTCGCCTGGCAAACACTCGCGGATCGTGACGCTGAACTCTTGAAACACCAGGCCCATTGGAGTGCGGTCGAGTATCGTAGTGGTGGCGCCAGGGATGAGATCCTCGCCGCAGGACGCACCCTGTCAGACACGAAATCAGTTTCCAATCTCCTTTCCTTCGCCAAACCCAGCCTTCCCGGACCGCTGGCTCCATCTTCCCGGGGCCCGAAACAAATACCTGTGCGTGAGGCCTATGATCGCGAGTTCGAGCGCTTCCTCGTCCGCATGTTCCTGGAGCGTCATCCTGACATCGTTGCGAAATTCCTCGATTCTGAAGTTGCGGCGAAACTGCCGGTGGAGGCCCGTGTGCTTGCTTCGCTTGCGCTGGAGCCGAAAAGCAGCGCCTCTCGTGTCGCCAAATTGCTGCCGCTCCTTGATCGTGCGCCGAACGATGAAGAACTCCTCAGGCTTGCCCAGTTTCCTGCCGAGTCAGGTGTCGGCGATGCGTTGAAGGCTCTTCTGACAAACGAAAAATCGCGCGGTGCCGTCGCTGAGAAACTGCTCGCTCAACGCACGAAGCTCGATGCCGCGCAGATCGCGCCGCTGCTCACCGAAACAGCCAAAGGCATGCTCGGGAACACTCCAGCACTCGCCTTGCAACTCATCAGCGGCTTCCAGCTCACGAGCTTAGAAAGCGATCTCGTCGCTTTGGCAAGGAGCGGGACTGGCCCAGTCCCGGCGGGAATTGGCAACTCCCGCTCCTTGATCCTCACCACCCTCCGCGATCTGCGCAGTGGTGAGGCTGAGCTCTTCGCCACGCTTGCCAAATCCGATCCCGATCCACTCACGCGCGATGCCGCGCTCCAAGCCCTCGCTGCTTCACGGGCACCTGATGCCGCAGCGAAGCTCCTCGCGCTGTATCCCTCGCTCCAGCCCGCGCAGCGCCGGACCGCCCTGAACGCCGTGTCCAGCACCAAAGCCGGAGCCAGGACCATCGTCAGTGCCTTGCTTGATAAAACATTGCCGCAAACCGATCTCGATGGTCCCACCGTCGAACGCCTCGCCACCGTGCTCGGCAATGACCCTGCGCTCGAAAAACTTCAGCAGCAACTCGGCGGCATTTTCCGCGAAGTGCTTCTGCTTGATGGACAAGACAGTGCCTGGGTCGATTCGAAGATCACGCTGGATGGACCGTTCACGGTTGAGGCCTGGGTGCGCCTCGCTGAAGGCATCAGCAATGCCGACAGCCTGCTCGGCACGCCCGGCGGCATCGATATGAATTTCTTCCAATCCAAGTTCCGCGTCTATGCAGGCGCTGAATTGCATGATGTCGCCGTCGCCACCAAACCAATGACACCCGACCTGTGGACACACATCGCCGTCACCCGCGATGCCAAGGGCATCATCCGCATTTACCAAAATGGCGAACTCGACGCCACGGGCAGCAAACCCGCGCCCGCCAAATGGGAAAACTGCAAAATCGGCTGGAGCGGCCCCAACAAGGGCACGGAAGGTGTGATGACGGAGTTCCGAGTGTGGAAGGTGGCGCGGAGTGCGCAGGAAATTCGTGCCGGTTTTGATAGGTCGGATAGGTCCAATAAGTCCTACATGAGCTATCCAGCTGCCGGCACCCAATTTGGCAAAGGTGCCCGAATCGCCAAGACGATCGACACGCCACCGCTGCTCACGGAAGAGCAGGCCAAAGCGCTCGATGCCAAGTTCGCCAAGCTCACCGCCCTCGCTCCCAAAGGCAATGCCACGAATGGCAAAATGCTCAGCGCTCTCTGCATGGCCTGCCACCAGATCGGCAGCGCCGGTGGGCAGATCGGCCCGAATCTCAGTGGTGCCGGGGCCATGGGGTTGGAGGCCGTGCTGCGCAACATCCTCACGCCCAATGCCGCCATGGAACCCGGCTACCGCATCTACCGGGTGGAAATGAAAAACGGCGACCTCATTGATGCGTTTTTTGTTAGCGAAGACAAGCAGGCCACCGTCATCCGCCAGCCCGGCTTCCCGGATCGACGCCTCAACAAGGCGGACATCCGCAGTACCAAGTTCATCCGCCGCAGCCTCATGCCCGAAGGCTTGCTCGATGCTCTGCCCGATCAAAGCGCAGCCGACTTGCTCGCCTACCTGATGACACTGAAGGGCTAGGAGCTGGCATGGGTTTATGCCTGTGCGCTCTTTGATCAAAAGCAGGCTTGGCAAGCTTGCTCTCCGCAAGGCATAATCACGTTTAATGCCCACCTATAGGCTCATCGCCGCGCTTGCCATCAGCGCGCTCTCCTTCTCGCACGGGCTGCGCGCTGCGCCGGTGGAGCAGTTGGCCAATGCGGGACTTGAGGCACCTTACACGGTGGTGAGCAGCACGAACGCCAACGGGATCATCGCTGGCGATTTCCCGTCGGGCTGGCTGGACGGGTCGCGTTTCACCGGCGCGCATGTGGACAACGTGTATTCGCTGGAGGCCAGCAACACGGTGAGCGGCGCGGCATTGAAAGTCGTGGCGGGCATTCAGAGCGGGTTTGCCAGCGGGGCGAGCTTGATGATGTATCAATCGTTTCCGGCGGTGGCGGGCCGGACTTACACCGCGCGCATCTGGCTCCGAGGCTCTACGACGGGCACGGTCATCTTTCGCCTCAGGCAGGGCGCTTCACCTTTCACCGTGCGGGTGACGACCAACTGCGCGGTCACCACCGCCTGGCAGCAGTTCACCATCAACCACACGGCGACGGTCAGCGAGACGCTGCGCATGGACGTGTTCCTCAACAATCAACCGATGACGCTGTGGGCGGATGAGGCAAGCCTCACGGTCGCGGATGGCAACCGCGAATGGTTCGTCTCGCCCGGCGGTGCGGATACGAATGCCGGCACGCTGGCTGCGCCGTTCCAAACGCTGGCGCGCGGCGTGCAGAGCCTGAATGCTGGCGACACGCTCTGGCTGCGCGCGGGCACCTACCGGGAGACGCTCACGATGCCGTGGACGGGTACTCCGGGCACTGGTCGCATCACGGTGGCGGCTTATCAGAGCGAGGCGGTCACGATCACCGGCGCGGATGTCATCCCCGGACCATGGACGCTCACGACAAATGGCATCTACACGGCGGAGGTGGGCTGGGATCTCGGCGTGGGATTGAACAACGTCTTTGTCGGGAATGCCATGACCCATGAGGCGCGCACGCCGAACTATGGCACTGGCGACGTGCTCCACCCGACCACCACGAGCATGAACGTGAGCACGACGAACACGGATGTGATCACCAGCACCACGTTCAGCGGGAAGGCGGACAACTTCTGGACGGGCGCGCGGCTCCACGCGGGCATCGGCGAAAGCTGGGCCTGGCAGGTCGCCACCGTGGCCAGTTCCACCGGCAATTCGATCACCGTCGATCCGGCCACGAAGATCACCTGGTGGTTCGATGGCAACGGCACGGGCTATTTGTATGGCCCGCTCAGTCTGCTCGATGCGGACAACGAGTGGCATGTGCAAAACAACGGCGTGGCACCCCACACCCTGCACTTGCGCATCACCGGCCAGGCTGATCCTACTGGCAGTCTCGTGGAGATGCGCCGCCGGACTTACACCGTCGATTTCGCGGGCAGGAGCAACATCACGGTGCGCGGGCTGAATCTACGCTGCGGCGATGTGCAGATGAATGGCTCCGCCAATGTGCTCGAACAATGCGACGGGCGTTACCTCAGCCATTTCCTCACCTACCTGAATGGCAGCACGAAGAAAGGCGGCGTCATCCTAAGTGGCACTGGCAACACGCTGCGCTACTGCACCCTCTACGACACGGCGGGCTGCGGTGCGGTGGTGAGCGGCACCGGACACACCATCACGCGCAATCACATCCATCACACCGATTACAGCGCCACTTACTCAAACGCCGTCGCCATGAGTGGCAGCGGGCACACCGTCACGTTCAATACCGCGCATCATTCCGGCCGCGACATCCTCACGCCTTCCGGCACCGGACACTTCATCGCTTACAACGATCTGTCCGAGCCCGGCCAGATGTGCAAGGACCTCGGCGTCCTCTACACATGGGGCTCCAATGGCCAGGGCGCGACTGGCGGACCCACGCGCATCGCCTACAACTGGTGTCATGACAACGCGCTCGGTGGCGCATCACCGCTGATCTACTTGGACAACTGGTGCCGGAATTACGTCGTCGATCACAATGTCTGCTGGGCGGCCACGGGCGACTCCGGCATCCGGCTCAATGGTCCCAGAGACGGGCACGACATCTACCACAACACCCTCTTCAACTGTGACGACATCGGCACTCACACATATTCCATCGCCGTCTCCGATCCCGGTAATCCAGACCCCGCGTTCTGGAACTCCAGCGGCAGCTACAGCGTGGACCTGCGGAACAATCTCTTCCTGAGCACCACGCCGGACACGCAGCTCATCAGCAGCGGCACGCGCGACTTTCGGCCAAAGTCCGGCGCAGCGGCAATCGACAGCGCGACACTCATCGCGGGATACAATGACACCTTCACCGGCAGTGCTCCGGACAAGGGCGCTTATGAGACAGGACAGCCCTACTGGATGCCGGGCGTGGACGGCTGGTCGATTGACGAGTCAGGCATCCGCAGTGACGCGGCCAGCGACGTCGGCGCCACCATCGCCCGCGCCAATGGCACGCTCATCTCCGCTGGCAGCGCGCCGACGACTCTGCAGTTGTATTGGGGCACGAGCGATGGCGGCACCGTGGCGGGAGCGTGGGGAAATGTGACGACTGTCGGGACGAACTACACCGGCACCTTTGCAGCCGTGTCCACGCTGCTTTATAACCTCACCCCCGGCGTCACCATCCACTACCGATACCGTTCCATGAATGCGCATGGCGAGCATTGGAGCGATCTGCAAACCGTGACGCCGAGCACCACGCTTCAGACCGCGATTTATCCGAGCACCGATCTCTACATCGACCCCATCCAGGGCGTGAGCACCGGCGGTTCCAGCGGTGACACACAGAACACCAATCCGGCGGACGACATCATCTACAGCAATGCCGACCTCATCGCCGCGCGCAGCGGGAGCGGCAACACCACCGGCGACCGGCGCATCCTCATGAAGTTCGATCTCAGCGCGCTCCCCGGCGGAGCCGTCGCCACCGCGGCCAGCCTGCGCCTGTATCTCGCGCAGACCGAGACCTTTGGCGGCACCAATCTGCGCCGCATCACCCAGCGCGACTGGACTGCGGCCAATGTCACCTATGACCTCGGCAGCAGCACCAATTCGACCTTTGTCACCAACTTCGCCAGCACCACGCTCAGTCCCACCGTGGCACCCGCGCTCGGCTGGTATGATCTCGACGTGCTCGCGTCCGTGAACGGCTGGCTCGGCGCGACCCTGCCCAATTACGGCTTCGCCATCCGCGGCGTGGAAGGCTTCGGCAGCACGCGGCGGCAGTTCACCAGCAGTCGCGGCACCAGCGGCCAGCGCCCGCATTTGCTCGTGAGCTACGCCACCACCAATCTCGACACCGACAACGACACGCTGCCTGACGAATGGGAGACCGTTCACGTCGGTGCCGCCGCAGCCGGTATCGGCGCGCAGGACAGCGATGGCGACGGCACCAGCAATGCGGACGAATACACGCTCGGCACACCTCCCCGCACGGCCAGTCCCGCCAACCCGCTCCAGCCCACTCCCGGCGGTGGCAATCTCACGCTCACCTTCACCGCCCGCCGCGCCACAGGCACCGGCTACACAGGCCGCACCCGCTACTACGACGTGCAGACCACGACTGATCTCGCCAACACCGCCTCATGGGCTGATCTGCCCGGCTTCACCAACATCGTTGCAAACGATCAGGTCGTGGCCGTGGTTCAGGCCGTTGGCGCAAGCCCGCGCTTCTACCGGCTGCGGGTGCGGGTGGAGTAGCAGAAAAATAATGGCGGTCGATTCCTGACAGCCGATGCTTCGCCTGCTTGATGACTTTGAAGGTTTGATACCAGACCGGGAATTGGCAAGTCCCGCTCCTTGTGACGACTGCGGCGATGGTTATCCCTGGAAAGTAACTGAGAGCAGGCGCCTCTTTATCCGTGCCCGGAAAAAGCAAAACTGCATCGACGAGTGATCCTGATGATGGGAGGGAAGGTTGAGCGTTGAGAGGCTCGGGTATCCCGGGGTTCTTATTTCGCGAGCACCTGAACTTTGCCGCTTTCGCCGAGGCCATTGAGCGGGGTGGGCCGACTCATGAAGTAGCCGCTGCCGCCTTTCTTGCTGCCTTTCTGAATGATCACCCCCTGAAAGGCGGGTTTGGTCAGATCCGTGTGGGTGAAGGTGCCGGTAAAAAGGCCACTGGCTCTGGTGATGAGCATGGTGGGACTTGCGGCGAGTAGAGCGGGAGTTGCCGGGACGGGTGCATTCGTGACCACATTGGTCAGGGCGATGTTGATGTTGGAGGACAGCGTCTCTGGATTGAGCAGACCGCCGGTCAAGGTGAGTGTGGCATTGCCGGTGCCGGCGTTCACAGCACCAAGGCCTGGGAAGACGCTGGGGGTGGGTAGTGGCATGGTGGGCGGGATCACATAGCGCGCGCCGTTAAGATCCACGGTGATGCCGCCAGGCCAGCCGTGTTTGTACCATTGCACTTCCACGAGCGGGACAGGATCAGGACGGAACCAAAGCAGGTTGGTGCCGGCCACATCTTCATTGCTGGCGGAGGCGTCGCTCAGCGCGGCCATTCCGGCGATGCTTCCCTTCAAGTTATAGAGCTGGGCAAAGACAGGCCAAAGGTTGAGCTTGGACAGCGGAGCACTGGCTGTGATCGGGGTATGGTCGGCAAGCTTGCCGGTCAGGCTCACGGTGCCATTCACATTCACGGTCATGGTCGCAAAGCCATCGCCCTGCGGATAGGTTTTGGATGGGTTTTGACAAAGCCTATCTGCCCTCTGGCTCCGGTGGTGCCACCAAGGACGCCGCCGAATCCTCCCGCGCCCGCTGTGAGGATAGCTACGAAGAGCCTCAGGAACCTGCCTCCGATGACTCTGTCCCCCAGGAATCCTCCACAGCCAGACCATGCTCCGTTACTCCGCAGCCTGCGGATGCCGAGAGCCTGCACGAGGCCCTCCGTCGCCTCGTGGGCGAGATGCTCATGCAGAGCAACGCCAGCCTCTCACTCGACTG